>NZ_JAUYAN010000125.1 GCF_030693485.1 Bradyrhizobium sp.
GTCGTACCCAAAGGCGGCGCCTGGGCATGGCTGGCAGTCGGGACGACAGCCGTGAGGCCGAGAGCCGCCAGAAACATTTTACGCGAACGAGTCAGGCAAGTCTTGGTCATGGGTTCCCCCCAGTCGCTCTGTTAGGGGAAACGGTATACCTGTTCAGCATATCTCCAAGAACAATGCAGTCAATTATCTGACGCGACAACTTTTATCGACGCAGGTGACAAATATGTCACCGGAGGTATGCCCGTGTGTTCAAAATGGAACAATCTGCCGCGAGCGGAACCGCGGCAAAGCGCGTGATAATATGGAGCGGATTGATTCAACGCCGCGACGGCGGAACCGGGAACGCGTTCACTGCCGGAGCATCGCATGGTCGTTCCTTGACGATCGACGGCGTCTGAATCGCCCGGCTTCGGAACGCGGATGTAACGCAATTTTTTGATTGGTAAGCCGCTCCAGACCCTACACCGCCGGCAATATCTTCCCCGGGTTGAAAATGTTCTGCGGATCGAGCGCCTTCTTCAGCGCGCGCATGGCGTCGATCGCCTCGGGCCCAAGTTCGGCCTCGAGATATTTCTGCTTGCCCTGCCCGATGCCGTGCTCGCCGGTACAGGTGCCGCCCATCGCCTGGGCGCGTTCCACCAGTCGGTGCATGAAGTCCTCGCCGCGCGCCATCTCTCCCGCGTTGTCGATGTCGCACACCAGCGAGCAGTGGAAATTGCCGTCGCCGACATGGCCGACGATCGGCGAGAGCAAATTGAGGCGCTTCAGATCCGCTTCGGTTTCGGTGACGCAATCGGCCAGCCGCGAGATCGGCACGCACACATCGGTCGCCACCACGCCGGCGCCGGGACGCAGCGCCTTGACCGACCAGTAGGCGTCGTGCCGCGCCTGCCACAGTTTTGTCCTGTCCTCGGGCCGCGTGGTCCAGGTGAAGTCGCCGCCACCGCACTCTTTGGCGATTTCGCTGAAATTTTTCGATTGCTCGGCGACCTCGTTCTCGCTGCCGTGGAATTCGAGCAGCAATAGCGGCGTCTCCGGCAGCGTCAGTTTCGAATAGGCATTGCAGGCGCGCACCTGCTCGGCGTTGAGCAGCTCGATGCGCGCGACGGGAATGCCGGTCTGGATCGCCAGAATGGTGGCTTGGCAGGCGCCGCGCACGGTCTCGAACGAGCACGCCGCCGCCGCGATGGTCTCGGGAATGCCGCGCAGCTTGATCGTGAGTTCGCTGATGATGCCCAGCGTGCCTTCGGCGCCGACGAACAGATGCGTCAGGTCGTAGCCGGCCGAGGACTTTTTCGCCCTTGTGCCGGTGGTGATGATCTCGCCGTCGCCGCGCACCACCTTGAGCGCCAGCACGTTGTCGCGCATGGTGCCGTAGCGCACCGCATTGGTGCCGGAGGCGCGGGTGGACGCCATGCCGCCGAGCGAGGCGTCGGCGCCGGGATCGATCGGGAAGAACACGCCCTGGTCGCGCAAATGCTCGTTGAGCGCCTTGCGGGTGACGCCGGGCTCGATCACGCAGTCCAGATCCTCGGCATGGACTTCCAGCACCTTGTTCATGTCGCGCAGATCGACGCAGATCCCGCCCGCGGGCGCGTTGACCTGCCCTTCCAGCGAGGTGCCGGTGCCGAACGCGATCACGGGAACGTCGTGTTTGCTGCAGATTCGCACCACGTCCTGGATGTCAGCGGTTTCCTGCGCCATGACAACCGCGTCCGGCGGCTGCGAGGCCAGCCAGGTCGTGGTATGGGCGTGCTGGTCGCGCACCGCCTGCGAGGTGATCAGCCGGTTGCCGAACCGCGCGGCCAGCGCCTCGATGGCGCCCTTCAGCGCCTGCGGCTCCGGCCGCTTCGGATGGTTGGTTATCGTTGTCGCCACGCAAAATTCCTCCCGACTTTGAGAGGACCGTGGCAAAGGATATATGAGGGGTCAAGAGAGCATGGATCGAATGGACGGGAATGCACGATGACGATGATTGACACCGGCGACGACGTGCTGCGGCGGCCCGCGCCATTTCCGGCTTCGGTGATGCGGATCGAGCCGCAATGGATCGACTACAACGGCCATCTCAACATGGCCTATTACAACGTGATGTTCGACCGGGCGATCGACGAATTATGGCTCAGGATCGGGATCGGGCCGGGTTACATGAAGGAGCGCAACTGCTCGACCTTCACCGCCGAGTGCCATGTGCGCTATTTGCGGGAAGTTCATCTCGGCGATCCCGTGCAGGTGTCGATCCTGCTGGTCGCCGCCGACGAAAAGCGGTTGCACACCTTCAAGGAATTGCGCCACGCCACCGAGGGCTGGCTGTCCGCCACTTCCGAGAACATGACCATCCATATGGACATGAATGTACGGAAAACCGCGCCGTTTCCGGCCGATATCCGCGCGCGCATCGACGCCCTGGCTAAGGCCCACAGCACGGTGCCTCGCCCCGAGGGCATCGGCCGCAAGGTGGCGATGCCCTCGAAGTAGCGCAAAGCCCTGGACGCCGGTGCGTCCGCGCACCGGCCACGGCCGGGAACAAATCGTCTCCGGAGGACGAAATCGCGCCCGTCCCGGCACGGGATCTTGGCACGGGATAAAGCCTGTCAAATTTGCCGCAAGAACCCTATATGCGCTTCAATCCTGCTAAGAAGGCTCCCCTTCACGGCCCCGCGGTGCCATCGTGGGCGGAAGACGATTCGCATATGACCGAGCCGAACAAGCTGCCCCATCACGATGTCCCCGCGCACCAGCCTGCGGCGGGCGGTATTGCCGCGCGCGCGCGGGCGACTGCAGCCCCGCAATTTCTCGCCGGCCTCAATCCCGAGCAGCGCGAGGCGGTGGAAACGCTGGACGGGCCGGTTCTGGTGCTGGCGGGGGCCGGCACCGGCAAGACCAAGGTGTTGACCTGCCGGATCGCCCACATCCTCAGCATGGGCCGCGCCCGCCCCGGCGAAATCCTCTCGGTGACCTTCACCAACAAGGCCGCGCGCGAGATGAAGCTGCGGCTCGGCCAGATGCTGGGCCAGGCCGTCGAGGGCATGCCGTGGCTCGGCACCTTCCATTCGATCGGCGGCCGCATCCTGCGCACCCACGCCGAACTGGTGCAGTTGAAATCCAATTTCACCGTGCTCGACGTCGACGACCAGGTCCGGCTGCTGAAGCAGCTGTTGGCCGCCGACAATATCGACGACAAGCGCTGGCCGGCGCGGATGCTGGCCGGCCTGATCGACGGCTGGAAGAATCGCGGCCTGACGCCGTCGCAGGTGCCGCCGGGTGAAGCCGCCGTGTTCGGCAACGGCCGCGGCGGCAAGCTCTACGCGCTCTATCAGGAGCGCCTGAAAATCCTCAACGCCGCCGATTTCGGCGATCTGCTGCTGGAAAACATCCGGCTGTTCCGCGAGCACCCCGATGTCCTCCGGCAATACCAGCACCGCTTCAAGTTCATCCTGGTCGACGAATATCAGGACACCAACGTCGCGCAATATCTCTGGCTGCGGCTATTGTCGCAGGCGCCTTCCCTTACCTCTCCCCGCTCGCGGGGAGAGGTCGGATTGCGGAGCAATCCGGGTGAGGGGGAGCCAAACGCAACGCCGGTATCCGCTGAGAGTCCCCCTCACCCCGACCCTCTCCCCGCAAGCGGGGCGAGGGAGCAGATGGCACCGCCCTCCCCCCTCACCGCCCCGAAAATTATCTGCTGCGTCGGCGACGACGACCAGTCGATTTATGGCTGGCGTGGCGCCGAGGTCGACAACATCCTGCGCTTCGACCACGATTTTCCCGGCGCCAAGGTGATCCGGCTGGAACGCAACTATCGCTCCACCGGTCACATCCTCGCCGCCGCCTCGCATCTGATCGCGCATAACGAGGGACGGCTCGGCAAGACGCTGCGGACCGAGGACGTCGACGGCGAAAAGGTCACCGTGACCGGCTCCTGGGATTCCGAAGAGGAAGCCCGCGCCATCGGCGAGGAGATCGAGCAACTGCAGCGCGACGGAAACAAGCTCAACGACATCGCGATCCTGGTGCGGGCCTCGTTCCAGATGCGCGAATTCGAGGACCGTTTTGTTACCCTCGGCCTGCCCTATCGGGTGATCGGCGGGCCCCGCTTCTACGAGCGCGCCGAAGTCCGCGATGCGCTGGCCTATTTGCGCGTGATCAATTCGCCGGCCGACGACCTCGCCTTCGAGCGCATCGTCAACGTACCGAAACGCGGCCTCGGCGATGCCACCGTGCAGATGCTGCACGACCACGCCCGCAAGCGCCGCATGCCGCTGTTCGAGGCCGCCCGCGCCGTGGTCGATACCGACGAGCTGAAGCCGAAGGCGCGCGGATCGCTGCGCGGCCTGATCGCCAGTTTCGACCGCTGGCGCGTGCAGCGCGAGGTGACCTCGCATACCGAACTTGCCGAAATCGTGCTCGACGAGAGCGGCTATACCGAGATGTGGCAGAAGGATCGCTCCGCCGATGCCGCCGGCCGACTCGAAAACCTCAAGGAGCTGGTGCGCTCGATGGAAGAGTTCGAGAACCTGCAGGGTTTCCTCGAACACATCTCGCTGGTGATGGACCGCGACGGCGGCGCCGAGGACGACGCGGTGTCGCTGATGACGCTGCATTCAGCCAAGGGGCTGGAATTCGACAATGTGTTCCTGCCGGGCTGGGAAGAAGGCCTGTTTCCGAGCCAGCGCACGCTCGACGAACAGGGCCGCGCCGGGCTGGAAGAAGAGCGCCGCCTCGCTCATGTCGGGATCACGCGCGCGCGCCGCCGCGCCAAACTCTATTTCGCCACCAACCGGCGGATTCACGGCACCTGGTCGACCACGATACCCTCGCGCTTTCTCGATGAACTGCCGGCGCACAATGTCGAGATCACGGAATCGAAGGGCGGCTCCGGCTGGGGCGGCAGCAGCGGGTATGGCCCCTCGCGCTTCGACAATGTCGAATCCTTCGGCTCCAGCTATTCGACGCCGGGCTGGCAGCGCGCCCAGGCCAACCGCGCCCGCAACCAGAATGGCGGCCGCGGCGGCGGCCAGGCCGGCGGCGGCTTCAACGAAAGCCAGTCGCCGTTCTCGTCAACGCGCAGCGATACCTCAAGCTCGCGTGGCAGCGGTTTCGCCGCGAAGCGCGGCCCGATGACCATCGAAGGCGAGCTGATCGCGAAATCCACCGGCACCACCTCGGAGTTCACCTTGGCCGACCGCGTGTTCCACCAGAAATTCGGCTACGGGCAGGTGGTGAAGATCGACGGCAACAAGCTCACCATCGCGTTCGAAAAGGCCGGCGAGAAAAAGGTGGTCGATAGTTTTGTGGAGCGGGTGTAGGAGACTGCGATGCCGCGCTACGTCGCCTTGGTCCATAAAGACGCAGACAGCTGCTACGGCGTGTCGTTTCCCGATCTTCCCGGCATATTCACCGGCGGTGAGACTTTCGGGGAAGCCATGGAAGAGGCCGCTGACGTGCTGCAATTCGCGGCTGAAGGCTGGATCAATCCAGACGGTTCGACCGGCTTCAAGCCGCCAAGCACCATCGAACAACTGCGCAACGATCCGGAATTCCTGGAAGATGCCAGGGACGCCGTGATCGCGTTCGTCGAGTTTTCCGCTGACGACCCCGCGGCGGAGTGAAGTCCAGTCTGGCCTGGTCGGGTAGCATTGCGCACCCAAAATGACGGTCGATCATTTCGTCGCGCCGGTTTAACATCCAGGCGAAGCCTTGATCGGGGGCGATGACTTGTTCGGCTGGTTGCATTCGAAAGTGCAGAAAGGCCCGGCGGCGAAGCAACCGCCGGCCGGTCTTGCCCTACCGGACGCTCTGCTCGACGACCTCCGCCAGCGCGTTCCCCGATATCTCGCCGAAATCGACCAGGGCAAACTGATCTATCCGGCCTGCAAGCGGACGCTGGCGGACACGGCCGGCGATGTCGGCTCGGTGTGGGATCACACCAGGCTGGAAGCGATGCAGTACGTCATGGCGGTGCCAGGCGGGGAATTCGGACTGCTGACCGAGGCTGCCCGTCAGCTCGACATGATCGATGGCTATCTGTTTCAGCGTTCCCATGGCGAGACCGTGATCGATTTCACCGGCACCGCGACGGCGGATTTCTCGATTGCCATTGTGGCCGGCCTGAACTGGACGAGCCACTGCGCTCAACTGGCCGGCGTTCCGCTGGCGCAGCAGACCGGCACCATCCGCCATTTCAGAAGACTGGTGACGCTGGCGCAAAAATGGTGGCTGACCGACGGCGCCATTGAACGCTGCGGGCAGATGCTGGCCAACGGAGAGCAACCGCCGCTGATGCTACATCTGGTCTGGTCCGAATACACCCGGCTCGCCAAGCTGATCGCCGCTGCCGCCATCCTCGGCGGCTCGATCGACCGTTCGGCGCAACTGGTGGCGCTGCCCGCCGACCTCGTGCCCCGCTTCGAGGCCGCCAAAGACCCGGGGGAACTGGTCTAGCATTGTTACTGTACATGGGGTTGTTTTCGAGATTTTCGGTAGACACCCTGCGGCAGCCGCCGCGCTGCGCCCGCCCGCGGCGAATCATTCAACGTCCATCATGGTTTAGCGCGGCATCGTCATTTCCGCGGCGGCAGCGATTGCGTTGTGACCACCGGGTTCCTATCTCTGCCTCCCACCCCGAAGGCGCCCGCCTCGAGCCGGCCGTCGTGCCGCTTTAGCCAGCCACCCCTCCCCTTTAGACCATCAAGCCCAGCATGACTTCCATCATCTCCGTTGCAAATCTGTCGAAGACCTATGGCTCCGGCTTCAAGGCGCTCAACGGCATCAACCTCGAGATCAAGCGAGGCGAGATCTTCGCGCTGCTGGGACCGAACGGCGCCGGCAAGACCACGCTGATCAGCATCATCTGCGGCATCGCCAATCTGAGCGAAGGCCGCGTCACCGTCGATGGTCATGACATCAACAGGGATTATCGCGCGGCACGCGCGATGATCGGGCTGGTGCCGCAGGAACTGCACACCGACGCGTTCGAATCGGTGTGGGCGACCGTCAGCTTCAGCCGCGGGCTGTTCGGCAAACCGAAGAACCCCGCCCATATTGAAAAGGTGCTGAAGGACCTGTCGCTGTGGGACAAGAAGGATTCCAAGATCGTCACGCTGTCCGGCGGCATGAAGCGCCGGGTGATGATCGCGAAGGCGCTGTCGCACGAACCGCAGATCCTGTTTCTCGACGAGCCGACCGCGGGCGTCGACGTCGAATTGCGCAAGGGCATGTGGGAGGTGGTGCGGGCGCTGCAGGCCTCCGGCGTCACCATCATCCTGACCACGCATTACATCGAGGAGGCCGAGGAGATGGCCGACCGCATCGGCGTCATCAACAAGGGCGAGATCATCCTGATCGAGGACAAGGCGGGACTGATGCAGAAGCTCGGCAAGAAGGAGCTCAAGCTGCATCTCCAGAGCAAAATCGATGCCATCCCCGACAGCCTCGCTGCCTACAACCTCGAACTGTCCGACGATGGCCGCACCGTGACCTATGATTACGATACCAGGGGCGAGCGCACCGGCATCACCAGCCTGCTCAGCGACCTCAGGGCGGCCGGCATCCGCATCTCCGATCTCGATACCAGCCAGTCGTCGCTGGAAGACATCTTCGTCAGCCTGGTGAGGGCGTCATGAATTTCAGGGCCGTCCGCGCCATCTATCTGTTCGAAATGGCGCGCACCTGGCGCACGCTGCTGCAAAGCATCGTCTCGCCCGTCGTGTCGACGTCGCTGTATTTCGTGGTGTTCGGCGCCGCGATCGGCTCACGCATCGCCGAAGTCGGGGGCGTCAGCTACGGCACCTTCATCGTGCCGGGGCTGGTGATGCTGTCGGTGCTGACCCAGAGCATCGCCAACGCCTCGTTCGGCATCTACTTTCCGAAATTCGTCGGCACCATCTATGAACTATTGTCGGCGCCGGTGTCGTATTTCGAGATCGTGCTCGGCTATGTCGGCGCCGCCGCCACCAAGTCGATCATCCTCGGCCTGATCATTCTCGCTACCGCAGCACTGTTCGTGCCGCTACACATCATGCATCCCTGGTGGATGCTGACCTTCCTGGTGCTGACCGCGGTGACCTTCAGCCTGTTCGGCTTCATCATCGGCATCTGGGCCGACGGCTTCGAGAAACTGCAGATGATCCCGATGCTGATCGTGACGCCGCTGACCTTCCTCGGCGGCAGCTTCTACTCGATCGACATGCTGCCGCCGAGCTGGCGTACCGTCTCGTTGTTCAACCCCGTGGTCTATCTGATCTCGGGCTTCCGCTGGAGCTTCCATGAAATCGCCGACGTCAGTGTTGGACTCAGCTTCGGCATGACGCTGGGCTTCCTCGCCGTCTGCATGGTCGCGGTGTGGTGGATCTTCAAGACCGGATACCGGCTGAAGAATTGAAGCAAAGGCCCGAGCTAGCGGAGCGTCGGCATGGCCAGCAGTGCGAGCATGATCGCCGCCACCGCCAGAATGAGTCTTGCCGGCAGACCGGCCGGCAGCACGGCAGTGCGGGTATTCGTCTTCATCTGAATTCCTCAATGCTGGACCACGACGGACGCGGGCGGGACTGTCTAACGCCGTTGCGGCCGAAAGGTTGCCTCGCCGGGTTAACTCGCGGCGGACCGTTGCGGTCACCGAAAGTTGCGCGGGCCCGTCCGAATTGGTCCCGCCGCCGCCTTGCTTGCGCCCTGTGTTCCATTAACGATGCCCCTGCAGGCGACTGGAACCTTCGGCGGAGTCCGGGCATATTGATGCCGGGGGGACGGCGAGAGCAGCGTGCAGTGGCACTGGAATTTTGGGCCTGGAGGCCAAGGTAAAAATGCGTTGTTTCCTCATTGCTGTCACCTGCCTGATGCTTTCCCTCGGCAGCGCCGCGCAGGCCAAGATCGCCATCACCGTCGACAAGAATGCGCAGCTGATGACCGTCGCAGTCGACGGCGTCGAGCGATACCGGTGGCCGGTCTCGAGCGGCCTGCCCGCCTATGAGACGCCGAACGGCAGTTTCAAGACCTTCCGGATGGAGCAAGACCACTACTCCAGGGAATTCGACGAGGCGCCGATGCCGCACGCGATCTTCTTCACCAAATCAGGTCATGCCATTCACGGCACCGACTCGGTGAACCGGCTCGGCAGTCCGGCCTCTCATGGCTGCGTGCGGCTGTCGCGCGCCAATGCCGCGACGCTGTTTGCGCTGGTGCAGAAGGACGGCGTGCTCAACGCCACGGTGACGCTGACCGGCTCCTCG
>NZ_JAUYAN010000007.1 GCF_030693485.1 Bradyrhizobium sp.
GGTCATGCTGGGTGTCAGCGACCTCAACGATCCCGAGATCGAGACTCCGGAGAAGATCGCCGGCCGCATCCGCGCCGGCCTGAAATACATGTCGCCCGACAAGCTGCTGCCGGCGCCCGATTGCGGCATGAAATACCTGCCGCGCGCGACGGCCTTCGGAAAGCTGAGGTCCCTGGCCGCTGGAGCGGCGATCGTCCGAAAGGAATTGAGCTAGCGGGCGACGACCGGGCCGCGGGGGGAGACCGTCACCGACTTCTCGATGCTGCCGCGCGTCGCCTTGGCCGTCCAGTGGCCGTCGGCGCCGCGGCGCAGGTCATGGACGTCCTTGTAGCCCAGCGTCTGCAGGCGGACCTTGGCGTCGGCGCTCCCGATCGTGCCGGCCGGATTGGGCTTGGTCTGGGCCGAAGCGGCGCCGGCCGCAAGGATCAAGGCGAGAGCGAGGAAAATCCGGCTCATGACGCCAGCTTGCCCTTCAGAACGTGGCCGAAGTAAGCCCCGGTCGCCTCGCCGTTCTCGAACGCCACGGCACCGTTCACGAGCGTGGCCTTGATGCCCTCGGCCTTCTGCACCAAACGGCGGGCGCCGCCGGGCAGGTCTGTTTCCACCGTCGGCAGGCACGGCCGGACGCCGTTCTCCTCGAACAGCACGAGGTCGGCACGATAGCCCTCGCGCACGAGGCCGCGGTCGTCGAGGTCCCACGCCTTGGCATTGTCGTGGGTGATCTTCTTGACCGCCTGCTCGAGCGTGAAGGCGCCGCGCTTGCGCACCCAGTAGCTCAGCAGATGCGTCTGCAGCGACGAGCCCATCTCCTGCGCCACATGGGCGCCGGAATCGGAGAAGGTTGCGAGCGTGCGGTCGTGCTTCAGGATGCCGAGCACGTCGTCCGGCGATTCGTTGACCAGCGGCTGGACATAGACCTGGTTCTCGTTGGCCAGCGACAGGTCGATCATGACTTCGACCGGATGTTGCCCGCGCGCCCGGGCGAGTTGCTCGACCGTCGGATCGTCCCAGTCGACGCCGTTCATGGCGAACAGGTTGGCATAGTCCGGCTTGCGCGGATCCGTGGTCGCGGCCCCGCCTCCCTGGAAAACATTGTCACGCGGCTTCATTCGTTCTTCGGCCGCCACCAGCTCGCGCCGCACCGCGGGATCGGCCAGCCGCCGCTTCTGCTCGTCCATCGGCAGATCGCGGACCTTGCGCCACGCCGGCAGCACGTCGAACGGCAGGTAGGATTTCAGCGAAAAGATCGCATTGATCGACCGCGTCGTGCCCTGGCCGAACATGCGGCCTCCGGCAGCAACGGTGTCATCGATGTACTTGGTCTGGTAGGCCCAACCCGTCGGATCGTCGCCTTGCTTGGTCGCCAGTACGCCGAACATGATCGGCCGCTTGTAGGCGAGAGCGACTTGGCGCAAGCGCGCGAGGAACGCGCGGTGGGCCGCGCCGCTCGCGATGTCAGGCCCGATCTGGAAGATGCCGGCGTCGAGCTCGGCCATCGCAGCGATGATACGATCGATCTCCTCCCACTCGGCGATGCGGCTGGCCACAGGGGTGTCGTCGGGCGTCACATGCGTGGAGGCGCGCGAACTGGAGAAGCCCATGGCGCCGGCACGCAGCGCCTCCTGTACCGCGGCGGCCATGCGGATCATGTCGTCCTCGGTAGCCTTCTCCGAAAGCGCCCGCCTGCCCATGACATACATGCGCAGCGCCGAATGGCCAATGTACATGCCGTAGTTGATGGCCTTGGGCAGGCGCTCCACGGTCGCGAGATATTCCGGGAAGGTCTCCCAGGTCCAGTCGATGCCGGCGGCCATCGCCGCAGTCGGGATATCCTCGACCGCCGAGAGGCAGCGCGCGTACCAGTCGCGGTCCTCGGGCTTGCAGGGCGCCAGGGCGAAGCCGCAGTTGCTCATCACCACCGAAGTGACGCCATGCCAGCACGAGCAGGTGCCCAGCGGATCCCAGGCGACCTGGGCATCCATGTGGGTGTGGCCGTCGATGAAGCCCGGCGAGACGATCAGGCCATCGGCATCGATGATCCGCGCGGCCACCGACTTGATGCGTCCGACCTCGACGATCCTGCCGTCGGCGATGCCCACGTCGGCCGTGAAGCGCTTCTTGCCGGAGCCGTCGACGACCGTACCGCCACGGATCACCAGATCGAGAGCCATCAGAGGCGATCCTTCTGCTCGACGATCTTCCAGTAGGTGTCCTTGGCCGAGATCTTGCCGCCGCGGAATGTGTAGATGTCGCAGCCCTGGTAGTTGAGCTCCTCGCCGTCGGCGCCTTTGCCTTTTACGGTCCAGACCGAGATCGCGCGGTTGCCGGCGTAGATGTACTCCTTGTGGTCCCAGCGCATGTCGGGGATCACCTTGAAGCGGTCGGCGAGCGTCTTGCGGATTTCCGCCTTGCCGCGAAGCGTGCGGCCGACCGGCTCCGGCCCGCGCGCCAGCCAGAAGGTGGCGTCGTCGGTGAAGCAGGCGACGATGCGGTCGACGTCGCGGCTGTTGAAGGCCGCCGAAATCGACTTCATGAGTTCAGGTGTGGCGATGTCGGCGTTTGCGGCTGTGATGTCCGGCATACGAAACCTCCCGCGCAGCGTTTCGAAACGATTGCAGGCTTCACCGACGCCGGCAACGCCGAAAGCCCGCCCCGTCTTGCGACGAGGCAGGCGATCGATGCTTGTTGCGGATGAATCCCTACTCGGTGGCGACTTTGCCCTCGGCATCGACAGTGATGCCGACACGGGCGCCGCCGCGCGTGGCCTGGCCGCGCCACTTGCCGTCGGTGCCGTGGGTCAGCCCCTGCACATTGCTGTAGCCATCGGCCTCGATGCGGGCCTGGGCGCCGGCCGAACCGTCCGCGTTGGTGGCCGGCAGGTTGGCAATGTTGGGCACCGTGGCCGACGGCGGGGTGACGCTGGGCGTGGTCGCGCCGCCCGACGTGGTGCCCGGCGGCATGATCGTGGCGCCGCCGACGGCGGGCGCCCCGGGAACGGCGGGAGTCGTCACGGCGCCTGGGTTCACGGACGGGGTCGTCACGGTTCCGGAACCGACCGACGGCGGAGTGACGGTCTGGGCGCCGACGGTGCCGGCGGCGGCCAGAAGCGCCAGGGTCAATGGGGCCAAGGTCAACAAGGTGCGTTTCATGGTCTGCTTTCCTCCTCTGTTCGGGGGCCTCCTCCGTTGGGGGCACAGTCGGGGAACGCGCTCCGCGGTTTCCAGTTCCGCAGCCGATTCTTGCTTTGGCCACATCGGCCCGCGGGCGTGCTAGCGTGGGTCCAACAAACAGGGGAAATGCACGGTGTACGACTACATCATCGTGGGCGGTGGCTCGGCCGGATCGGTCATGGCCAACCGGCTCTCGGCCAGGAGTTCCAACAAGGTGCTGCTGTGCGAGGCGGGCCAGGACACGCCGCCGGGCAAGGAACCGCCGGAAATCGCCGACAGCTATTCCGGCACGGCCTATTTCGACCCGCGTTTCCATTGGACCGAGCTCAAGGTCCATACCCAGATCGTCAGCCACAACAATCCGCAAGAGAACCGGCCGCCGCTGCGCAAGTACGAGCAGGCGCGCGTGCTGGGCGGCGGCTCGTCGATCAACGGCCAGATGGCCAACCGCGGCGCCCCCACCGATTACGACGAATGGCAGGCGCGCGGCGCCGCCGGCTGGGGCTGGAACGATGTGCTGCCCTACTTCAAGAAGGTCGAGCGCGACCTCGATTGCGACGGGCCGCTGCACGGCAAGGACGGCCGCATCCCGGTGCGCCGCATTCCAAGGGAGCACTGGACCAAGCACAGCCAGGCCATGGGTGAAGCCTGCAAGCTCGCCGGCTACGCCTATCTGCCAGACCAGAATGGCGAGTTCGTCGACGGCTATTTTCCGGTGACGCATTCCAACCAGGACGAACAACGCGTCTCGGCGGCGATGGGTTATCTCGATCGCGACACCCGCAAGCGCAGCAATCTGACGATCTCGACCAATACCGTGGTGAAAGAGTTGCTGTTCGAGGGCACGCGCTGCGTCGGCGTCAAGGCGCTGGTCGATGGACAGGAACAGGAGTTCCGCGGCCGCGAGATCATCCTGTCCTGCGGCGCGATCCATTCGCCGGCGCATCTGCTGCGCGCCGGCATCGGCCCGGTCGGGCATCTCCGGGAGATGGGCATTCCCGTGCTGATGGGCCTCGCCGGCGTCGGCCAGGGCCTGATGGATCATCCCTCGATCGCGCTGTCGTCCTACGTCCGCCGCGGCGCGCGCATGAACGAGCACACCCGCCGCCACATCCAGATGGGGCTGCGCTACTCCTCGGGACTGGCAGGCACGCCTGCCGGCGACATGTTCGTCGCCGTGCTGAGCAAGTCGGCCTGGCATGCGGTCGGCAAACAGATCGCCTCGGCGCTCACCTTCGTCAACAAGACCTATTCGGAAACCGGACAGGTCAAACTCGCCTCGCGCAATCCGCAGGCCGAGCCGATCGTCGAGTTCAATTTGCTGTCCGACAAGCGCGACCTCGACCGCCTGATGAGCGGCTTTCGCAAGATGGCGGCGATGCAGATGAGCGCGCCTTTGCAGGCGGTCACCGACAAGCCGTTTCCGGCTTCCTACACCGACCGCGTCCGCAAGATCGGCGTGGTCAATACGAAGAACAAGGTCCTCACCTCGATCGCCGCACTGCTGATGGACGGCCCGGCGGCGCTGCGCCACGCCATGATCGACAATTTCATCGTCGAGGGCTTTACCTTCGAGCAGGTGATGAGCGACGACGAGGCGCTGGAAGCCTTCGTCCGCAAGGCGGCGATCGGCGTCTGGCACGCCTCCTGCTCGCTGCGGATGGGCCGCGCCGACGATCCGATGGCGGTGGTCGACACGCAGGGCCGGGTCAAGGGCATGCAGGGCCTGCGCGTGGTCGACGCCTCGATCTTCCCGGTGGTGCCGTGCGCCAACACCAATTTTCCGACGCTGATGGCGGCGGAGAAGATCGCGGATGGGATGGTGTGAGGGAGGGCGCCGTTAGTGAGCGCGCCCTACCCGCCCACCTGCCCGCGATGCCTGAGAAATTGATCCGCCAGCACGCAGGCCATCATGGCTTCGCCGACCGGCACCGCGCGGATGCCAACGCAGGGATCGTGGCGGCCTTTTGTCTGTATGCCGGTGTCGTGGCCGCTGCGATCGACGGTCTGGCGCGGCGACAGGATTGAGGAGGTCGGCTTGACGGCGAAGCGCGCCACCACCGGCTGGCCGGTGGAGATGCCACCGAGCACGCCGCCGGCGTGGTTCGTCAGGAAACGGGTGCCGTTGTTGCCGGTACGCATCTCGTCGGCGTTTTCCTCGCCGGACAGTTCGGCGGCGCCAAAACCGGCGCCGATCTCGACGCCCTTGACGGCGTTGATGCTCATCAGGGCTGCAGCCAGTTCAGCGTCGAGCTTGGCATATATCGGCGCGCCCAGGCCGGGCGGCACGCCTTCGGCGACCACTTCGATCACCGCGCCGATCGACGAGCCGCTCTTGCGGATGCCGTCGAGATAGCCCTCGAAGAACGCGGCCTTGTCCTTGTCGGGACAGTTGAACGGGTTGCGCGCAATCTCGTCCCAGTCCCATTTGGCGCGATCGATCCTGTGCGGACCCATCTGCACCAGCGCGCCGCGCACGGTGACGCCGGGCAGGATTTTTCGCGCGATGGCGCCGGCGGCGACACGGGTCGCGGTTTCGCGCGCGGAGGAGCGACCGCCGCCGCGGTAATCGCGCAGGCCGTATTTCGCCTCATAGGTGAAGTCGGCATGGCCGGGGCGAAACTTGTCCTTGATCTCGGAATAGTCTTTCGAGCGCTGGTCGGTGTTCTCGATCAGGAGCGCGATCGGGGTGCCGGTGGTCACCTGCACGCCGGTCTCCGGATGCGCCATCACGCCCGAGAGTATTTTGACCGCGTCCGGCTCCTGGCGCTGGGTGGTGAAGCGCGACTGGCCGGGACGGCGGCGATCGAGATCGAGCTGGATGTCCTCGTTGGTCAGCGGCAACAGCGGCGGACAGCCATCGACCACGCAGCCGATTGCGATCCCGTGGCTCTCGCCGAAGGTCGTTACCCGGAACAGGTGGCCGAAGGTGTTGAAGGACATTTTGTATTTTCCGCAGCTGTGCGGATTGTCGTAACGCGCGGTGTTCGAGGGGTCAAATCACCTGAGTTAACCACGCCGGCACGGCACGCACAGTGCGCCCCCTCTCCCGCTCTTGCGGGGGAGGGCTGGGGTGGGGGCTCTCTCAGCGGCGGGACTCGCTGAGAGAGCCCCCACCCGCCTCGCTTTGCTCGGCACCCTCCCCCGCAAGCGGGAGAGGGGAGGAAATCACCCATGCTTCGTCAGCTTGCCCTCGCGGAACACGTACACCACGCCCTGCCCGATCGGGATCTCCGATGCCTCCGAGGGCGTGGCGATGCCGAGCGCCACCATCAGCGCCCGCATGGTGCCGCCATGGGCAACCGTGACGGTATCGCCTTGCAGGGAATCGAACCATTCCCGCATCCGCAGGGTGACGCTGGCGTAGCTCTCGCCCGAGGGGGCGGCGACGCTCCATTTGTCGGCCAGGCGCGACGCAAACGTGGCGGCGTCGTGCCGCTCCATCTCGGGCAGCGTCAGGCCTTCCCACTCGCCATAGGCGATCTCGCGCAGCCGGTCGTCGAGGTCGTAACCATCCGGCGGCAGCCGCAGGGTCTCGCGCACCAGTTCCATGGTGAGCCGCGCGCGGCCGAGCGGGCTTGCGACGAACGGCAGCGCGGACGCCGCGTGACCATGGCGCGCGATCAGGCCGGCGAGGATGCCGCCGGCTGCCGCGGCCTGGGTGCGGCCGAGATCGTTCAGCGGAATATCCTGCGTCCCCTGGAAGCGTCCGGCGGCATTCCAGGCGGTTTCGCCATGGCGAATGTAGTAAATGACAGGCGCAGGCATGGGACGCTCGAACTAATCCTTCGCCAGCGAAATATCCGGCGCGTCCGGGCGCTTCATGCCGACGACGTGGTAACCGGCATCGACGTGATGTACTTCGCCGGTGACGCCGCGCGACATGTCCGAGAGCAGATACAGCGCGCTGTCGCCGACTTCCTCGATCGAGACGGTGCGGCGCAGCGGCGAATTATATTCGTTCCATTTCAGGATATAGCGGAAATCGCCGATGCCGGACGCCGCCAGCGTCTTGATCGGGCCCGCCGAAATCGCGTTGACGCGGATGTTCTTCTCGCCGAGATCGGCGGCGAGATAGCGCACGCTGGCCTCCAGCGCCGCCTTCGCCACGCCCCTCACGTTGTAATGCGGCATCCACTTCTCGGCGCCGTAATAGGTCAGCGTCAGGATCGAGCCGCCGTCGGTCAGCAGTTTTTCGGCGCGCTGCGCAATCGCGGTCAGCGAGTAGCAGCTGATCAGCATGGTCTTGGTAAAGTTGTCGGCGGTGGTTTCGAGATAGCGGCCGTCGAGCTGGTCCTTGTCGGAGAACGCGATGGCGTGCACGACGAAATCGATCTTGCCCCATTTCTCCGCGAGCACGGCGAAGGCCGCGTCGATGGTGGCGGGTTCGGTGACGTCGCAGTGGCCGAGCGTGATCCCGTCGAGCTCCCTGGCCAGCGGTTCGACCCGCTTCTTCAGCGCGTCGCCCTGCCAGGTCAGCGCGATCTCGGCGCCCGCCGCGCGGCAGGCCTTGGCGATGCCCCAGGCGATCGAGCGGTTGTTGGCGACGCCGAGGATCACTCCGCGCTTGCCTTTCATGAGACCTGCATTTTGCGACATTTAGGTTTCCAATCGACCTCTGGGATCAGGTCTGGAGGTACACCAGCGACCCCAACTGGTATAGCCCTAATCCACCGCCGGATTCGCCGGTTTGGTCCGCAACCTTAACAGCCGGAATAGTCACGGCATTTCGGTGTTATGATGTGATGGGCGTTGGCGCGAGGTTGGGCGCCGCCGCGGCAACCCGAGATCTCTGTCAATGACCGCATTTCGTCAGAGCGTCGAAGCCATGATCCCGGCGCTGCGCCGCTATGCGCGCGCGCTGGCGCGCGACGCCGACATCGCCGACGATCTGGTGCAGGACACGCTGGTGCGGGCGCTGCGGTCGGAAAAGCTGTTTCTCGGCGGCGATATCCGAAGCTGGCTCTACACCATCCTGACCAACCTCAACAAGAACCGGCGACGCTCGCTTGCGCGGCGGCCGCAATTCATGCCGCTGCTCGACAACAATGCCGACGCCAGCGGCACCGAGGCCGAGGGCCGCGACATCGCCCGCGCGCTCGCCACCCTGGTCGAGGAACAGCGTTCGGTACTGCTGCTGGTGATGCTGGAGGGGCTCAGCTACCGCGAGGTCGCCGACATTCAGGCCGTGCCGATCGGCACCGTGATGTCGCGCCTCGCTCGCGCCCGCGCCCATGTCAAGGCCGCCCTCGAGGGCGAGCGGCCGGCGCTGCGGCGGGTGAAGTGATGGCGTTATCTGTACATGCAATCCGAAGAAAAATTCCGAGAGAAGCCGAGAACATTTCGACCAAGAAGAGACAACGACAATGACCGAGCCGAAAATTCCCGTTACCGAAGACGAACTGCACGCCTATATCGACAATGAGCTGCCGCCGGAGCGGCGCGGCGATGTCGAGGCATGGCTCGCGGCGCATCCTGACGATGCCGAACGGGTGCAATCCTGGCGCGCGATGGCGGAAGCGCTGCATGCGCGCTACGACTCCGTCGCGGACGAGCCGGTGCCGAAGCGGCTGGAAATCGAGCGGCTGGTGCGAGCGCCGCGCCACTGGATGGTCGGCGCCATCGCAGCGACGCTGGTGGCGTTCATTGGCGGCGGCGGCGCCGGCTGGCTGGCGCATGGCGTGGCGGCTTCGCCGTCGGCATTCCAGAGCGTGACGCGCGAGGCGCTGATCGCACACCGGCTTTACGTGGTCGAGGTTCGCCATCCGGTCGAGGTGCCCGGCAACGAACGCGCGCATCTGCAGACATGGCTGACCAAGCGCTGCGGCTGGGTGGTGTTCGCACCGGAGCTCGACGCCACAGGATTAAAACTGGTCGGCGGCAGGCTGTTGCCCGGTCCGAACGGGCCCGCCTCGTTCCTGATGTATGAAAGCGCATCGGGCGAGCGTTTTACGGTCTACGCCGCCAAGGCGACCTCCGAGACGACGCAGATGCGATATGCCACGCAGGAAAAGGACGGCGCGCTGTTCTGGGCCGATCGCGGCGTCGCCTTCGTGGTCAGCGGCAGCAGCGACCGCGACCGCCTGACCCAGGTGGCGCGACTGGTCTACGACGCCACCGAGAAGCACGGGGGGTGACGGCGCGGCGATGCCCGTCCAAATTCCGACACCGAAAATCTGGAATCAAGTCATCGGCGCGTCTCAAAATCGCACCGGGTGACCACGCGATGGTGAGGGGCGTTCGATCCGCCGATCGACGCGAAGCGGCCTCGGCTGGGGTTTTTGTACCGCGCTGGTCCCCCGGTCGAGGCCGCACCCTTTTCGTTCGGTGTGGTTTGCTCAGGTAATATCGCTGCGCGGATTATATTTGTGTCCGTCGCGCCACTTTTGCATCAACGCCTCGAGCTCGGCATCGTTCCCGTCCGGCAGCACGATGCGGGCGGTGACGAACAGGTCGCCGTTGCCGCCGCCGGGCTTCGGCAGGCCCTTGCCCTTGAGGCGAAAGGTCCGGCCGCTCGAGGTGTTTTTCGGGATCGACAATTCGACCGCGCCGCCCAGCGTCGGCACCCGAACCTTGTCGCCGAGCACCGCTTCATACAGCGTCACCGGCAGGTCGACGCGCAAGTCGCTGCCGTCGACCTTGAAAAAGGCATGCGGCGCGATCGAGATCGTGATCAGGAGATCGCCGGGCCGGTGGCCGGGCGCGGTCTCGCCCTGCCCTTTCAGCCGGATCTGCTGACCGGCGATCACGCCGGCGGGCACCTTGACATTGAGTTCCTTGCCGCTCGGCAACCGGACGCGCTTCTCGATGCCGTTCGCCGCCTCTTCCAGCGACACCGTCATCGCGACGGACAGATCGAGATCGAGCCCTATGCCGCCGGTCTCGAACTCGAAAGTACCGCCGGGTCCCGGCCGCGCGCCGCGTCCGGCAGCGCCGAACATGCTGTTGAGAATATCCTCGAAACCGCCGCCGGCGGGGCCCCCGCCGCCGCGGAAGGTATGGCTCTCGAAGCCGCCTGGCGAGCCGCCGCGGTTACGCGGATCGCCGCCGGGAAAGCCCTGGAAGCGCGGCTTGCCCTCGGCGTCGATTTCGCCGCGATCGAACTGCTTGCGCTTGTCCTCGTCGCCGAGGATCTCGTTGGCCGAATTCAGCTCGGAGAAACGCGTCTGCGATTTCGGATCGTTCTTGTTGGCGTCGGGGTGATGCTTCTTGGCGAGCTTGCGATAGGCGCTCTTGATCGCCGCAGCACTGGCGCCCCGCGGCACCCCCAAGACCTCATAGGGGTCGCGCATCCGTCTCGTCTCCTCTGGGGAAATCAGAACTCAGATCATAGCTTGCGGGCCGCCGGCCCGCTTCAGACTTCATCTGGGGTGCCCGTGGTATTTTTGCAACGGGGATTACCCCCGCCGCCACGGCTTTAGCGTATGAATTTCCCAGCGGCCATGGCCGGCCTTGCAGGCGGCGCCCTGCAGCCAGCTCTCGGAGCGGCCGTTGACGTAGCTCGCCAGGAAATCGCGGCAGATCCGGCCATCGTCGGACGAATAGGCCTGCGCCAGCGGCGTCACCGAGCCGCGGGCGCCGGTTTCGGGATTTTCCCAGGGCTGGCTGGAATCCTTGGTGCCCTTGGTCAGCACGTCGGAGGCGGCGGTGCGGGCTAAGGCCAGATCGGTCTCGGTGGGCACCGACGGCTGCGCCGGCCCGATCGATCCCGTCACTTCCCTGTCCTTGTCTTCCATTCTGGCAAAGGCGCCGTCGCCGCGGGACAGGCTGCAGCCCCCGGAGCCGAGGCCGATCAGAATCAACGTCACCACCGCGCCCGCCGGTCTGATCGCCGGTAGGCCAATGCGTTCCCATGTCTTATATAGGGCGAGCCTACATGGGGACTGCAACGCGCTCTGGGACGCGGGCGGACGCAACTCGGAACTCCTGACATGACCGACACAACCTCCATCAAACACCCGACACCGTTAACATCAGGTGATTTCACCGCGGCCGAGCAACCGTTTGCGCTGTTCGGCGAATGGTTCGCCGAGGCCGTCAAGGCCGAGCCGAACGATCCGAACGCGATGGCGCTGGCGACCGTGGACGCCGACGGGCTGCCCGACGTGCGCATGGTGCTGATGAAAGGCTACGACGCCGACGGTTTTGTCTTCTACAGCCATGTCGCCAGTCAAAAAGGCCGCGAACTCGCCACAAATCCTAAGGCGGCTTTACTGTTTCACTGGAAATCGCTGCGCCGGCAGGTCCGCATCCGCGGCAACGTGTCGCCGGTAACCGACGCCGAGGCCGACGCCTATTTCGCCACCCGCCCGAAGCAGGCCCAGATCGGCGCCTGGGCCTCGAAGCAGTCGCAGCCGCTGGAGAGCCGTTTTGCCTTCGAGCAGGCCATTGCCAAGGTCGCGGCCAGGCACATCGTCGGCGAAGTGCCGCGGCCGTCGGGCTGGAGCGGCTGGCGCATCGAGCCCGCACGGTTCGAATTCTGGCACGACCGCCCGTTCCGCCTGCACGACCGCATCGAATTCGCTCGCGCGGCGCCGGACCAGGCGTGGTCGAAGACGCGGCTTTATCCGTAGTACCTGAACGTCTGAAGGACCTTTATGCCGAATCCAACCAACCACGGCCCGCGGCGCACGATGCTTCTGACCGGAGCCAGCCGCGGCATCGGGCACGCCACCGTGATCCGCTTTTCCTCGGCGGGCTGGCGCGTCCTGACCTGTTCGCGGCATCCCTTTCCCGAGGAGTGCCCGTGGGGCGCCGGACCCGAGGACCACATCCAGGTCGATCTCGCCGACCA
>NZ_JAUYAN010000134.1 GCF_030693485.1 Bradyrhizobium sp.
GGAATGGACGCCGAACGATCCGGCCTCGCCATCGAACGGGAAACGCGGGGCGCCGCGATCCTTCAGCGCGAGGTAGCGCTCGGCGCCATCGGTCAGCACTTCCAGCGCGGCGTTGGCCCGGGCCAGCCTCGCGGCCAGCCGCGCCAGATTGCGCGGATCGCCGCCCTCGGCGGCAAGCGCCGGCATCAGGGCGCGCAGCCGCGGACGGGTGAAAAGGGGGTCGCGGTTGGTCGGATCGTCGGCAAAGCCTACCTTGGCCTTTTCGAGCGTCGCGATCAGCTTCGATTTCGAAACATCCAGAAAGGGGCGCGCCAGCCACACGCCGTCGCGCTCGGATTCCCGCGCCATGGCCGAAAGGCCGGCGATGCCGCTGCCGCGCAGCAGACGCATCAGCAGCGTCTCGGCCTGATCGTCACGGGTATGCGCGGTGAGGATGTGGGTGGCGCCGCTCCGCCGCGCCGCCTTTGCCAGCAGACGGTAGCGCGCCGATCGCGCCGCGGCAGGCAATCCAGCCACCGGCTTCGGACCGGTCCAGCGCAGCGTGCGATGCTCCATTTCGAGCGTGCGCGCCAGCCGCTTAACCTCACGCGCCTCGGCGGCGGCCGCGGCGCGCAAGCCGTGATCGACCGTGACCGCCAGCAGACGCGGACCACGAATCAGGCTGCGGCGCCAACGCGCCGCCAGCCACAGCAGGGCGATTGAATCGGGGCCGCCGGAAACCGCGAGCAGAAGTGCCGGCGCAGTCTTCCAGTCCGCGAACAGGCGCTTCGCGTCTCCAACTGAAATCGGGTCATTGTCGTCGTCGGACATGGCGCCGCCGGCTGATATCGAAGTCTAATGGCAGACCCGAGCAGCCGACTTTAGCACTTAATCCGCTTCTGCTCGCGGTCCACCGCCGCCTTGACGCCGCCCGAGGCTCGGGGATATTTCCGCGTCACCTCGCCGAGCGCCGCACAGGCGGCTTCCTTCTCCTTCAGGGCCGCCAGCGACTGGCCGAGCCGCAGCAGGGCGTCCGGGGCCTTGCCCGATTTGTCGAATTTGGTGGTCACCGCGAGGAAGGATTCCGCGGCGTCGCGATAGAGCTGGCGCTGGAAGAAACTCTCGCCGAGCCAGTATTGCGAATCCGCCATCAGAGGATCGCCGGGATATTTCTGCGCGAAGCTGCGCATGGTCTCTTCGGCGAGGGCATAGTCCTTGCGCTGCATATAGCCGATGCCGAGATCGAACTCGTCCTTCGGGGTCGCCGACGGCGGTAGCGTCGTCAGCCCGGCACCCGCGCCGGGGGGGCGCTGTGGCGGCAAGGCGCCGGCCGGATTGCGCGGCCCGCCGGTGTTGGCGAGATCGAGCGGCTCCCCTGCCCCGCGACCGCCGGGAGCGCCGATGACACCCTCCGCCGGAATCGGCAGCTGGCCGCCGCCGAGCGCCTGCGGCGCGCCCGGAGCATTGGGATTCTGGCTGGGGTCGAAGGCATCGCCACGACGCCGGCCTGGCGCCGGCGCCTGGCCCTGCGGCGGCAAGCCTTGCGGCGACTCCTGGACGATCGGCGCCGGTGCTGCAATCTGCGGGCCCGGCTGCATCTGGGGCTGTCGGGATGGCGCAACAGGCGGCGGTGCTGCGGCGATATTGGGTTGGACGACGGCAGGCGGTCCGCCGGGCGCGGCCTGCGCACCGCCCTGCAGCGCCCTCAGGCGCTCCTCGAGCTGCCGGTTGCGGTATTGCAGTTCCTCGTTCTGGCCGGTGAGCTGGCGCAGGCGATTCTCCAGCTGCTGGATTCGCATCTCCGCGTCGGCATCATCGGACTGTTGCGCCAAGGCGGGTGAAGACAGCGCCAGCATCGCGGCAATCGCCACGGCGCGGGAAATTCCATGAATTCTGGATGACATTTTGGCCTGACGACGGGATCGGCGTGACATCGGAAGCGAGACACATTGAAAGAGGGAGTACGCCAGAATTGTGACTGAAACAAACGATCGGCAGGAGCAGCCGTCAAAGCAAAACCGGCGCCCCGAGGGCGCCGGCGATTAACTTTGGCGGCAAGCGAACGTGGCTCAGGAACTGGCGTTCAGCACCGTGACGGCGCGGCGGTTCTGCGACCAGCAAGAGATGTCGTTGCAGACCGCGACCGGGCGTTCCTTGCCGTAGGAGATGGTTCGCATCCGGTTCGCCTCGATGCCACGCGAGGCAAGGAAGGTGCGAACCGACTGGGCGCGCCGCGCGCCGAGCGCGATGTTGTATTCACGGGTGCCGCGCTCGTCGGCGTGGCCCTCGATGGTGAAGGCGTAGCGGTTATAGCTCTGCAGCCAGCGCGCCTGCTTTTCCAGCGTGGCGATCGCCTGCGGCGACAATTCGGTCTGGTCGCTTTCGAAGAACACGCGGTCGCCGACGTTGACCACGAAGTCCTGCTGGCTGCCCGGCGTCGCCGCGCTTGCCATCGCACCGTCGGCGCCAAGCGGATTCTTGTTGGCGCAGGCGCCCATCGACAGCGCCACCGCGAGCACCGCGGCCAGCTTCAATCCCTGCAGGATGCGCATCTGATGTATCATTCCGGAGCCTCCGCGCTCACGTTTCCAACTATTATCCGGTCTACAGGGCGATGGTTAAGCGAACGTTCCGTCAACCTTGATGAGGTGTTGCCGGATCGGATCAAATGCCGGCAAACCGCGAAAAGCAACCGGGATAGTTAATGATTTGCAAATGTGGCGCGACGGTGAAGGGTGCCGGCGGACGCCGCCGCGATCACCGGCTTTTCGGCCGGGAAGGCATCCAGTTTGCAGACCGGCGGCCCCAATGGGGCGCGCCGCGGACGGGGAAGGTGCCCGGCCGCCTCTGATTCGGCGGAGCCGGACCGGATTCTAGCTGCCGACCCGGCAAGACTGCGGGACGAGCGAGGTGCCCTCGGAGGGGGAGACATCCGTCGGCGACGATTGATGCTCGCCGGCGCGCTCGAACAGCATCCGGCGTTCGAAAGCGCTCGAACGCAGAAACGGATACCGGGCCAGCACCCGTTCACGCACCGTCGGCAAATGCGCAGCCATCAAACCAACCGGCTTCACGAGACCCGGATACAATCGCGGCTCACACCAGGTCTCCTGCAGAAACACCTTGCGGTAGAACGCCTGATGCTCGGGACGGACGATGGCCAGTCCGTAGTCGGCATGGAAATAAACGCCGGCCATCGACCCCAGCCTCACCGTTACATACGGAAGCTCCGGGAAGGCTCGCGCCTTGTCTGGGTCAGCAACGAAACGGGTTGAATCGATGAAGATTTCGCCCTTGTCCAATCGCGGATGAAGAACTTCCCCGAACAGCTCTACGGACGGCGACATCCGCCATTCCGACGTCAGCACGCTGATGCGAATTGAACTGTAGAGTTCCCCGTGAAAATAAACGCCGAAGGTCCATGCGTTGGGAGCGTCTTCGAACTGATCGACCACGCGCTCGTCGGCCGACGGCCTGATGGCGCCCTCGCGCAGATAGGCCCGGTAGCGAAGATTGAAGATCTCTTCCTTTTCCTGCGGGGTCGTCGCCAGCCGATAGTCGACCTGATCCACCAGATCCAGACTACGTCCACTGGGCACGATGGCTCGCTCGGCCGTGGACCTCATTAGATACTCCCTACAACTTCCCAGAAACGTTGCGCAGATTTACGGCAACTTCTGCGCGCATAAAAAAAGATTAACAGCTTCTTAACGAAATGCAAAGCCATCACGGTGTTAGGGTTAACCTGTTGCATTTTAACCATTGGGTCTAATCGCGCGGAAGTTGGGGCTGAAATGCTCCATTCAGGCGATCGAACGTGTCGGCAATGTCAGGACCTGCTCGTCCGGCAGGCGGCGGCCGTGGGAGGCATTGAGCAACTGGCGAACCCGCACCGCCGGCACCGGCCGGCTGAACAAATAGCCCTGCGCCTCGGTCACGGTGCCGTCGGAGCTGATCAGCTCCAGCTGCTCGTTGGTCTCGATGCCTTCGACCACAACGGACATCCCGAGATCGGCGGAAAGCCGCGCCACGCCGCGCAGCAGCGTCAGCGGGCGATCGGTATCGATGCCCTGCAGGAAGGAGCGGTCGATCTTGACCTTCTGCAGCGGGAAATTGTGCAGATAGCTCAGGCTCGAATAGCCGGTGCCGAAATCGTCCAGCGAAATCCGTACGCCGAGCGCATGCAACTGCGACAGCACGTCATGGGTCAGCTGGGTGTTGCGCAACAGCGAGGATTCGGTGATCTCGATCTCGAGACGCTTTGCCGGCAGGCCGGAAACCTCGAGCGCGTAGCGAACCTCGCTCAGCACGTCGCGCTGATGGAACTGCTGCGGCGAGAAATTGACGGCGACGCTGACGGCGTCGGGCCATTTCACGCATTCCATGCAGGCCTTGCGCAGGATCCAGCGGCCGAGATCGACGATCAGGCCCATGTCCTCGGCGACCGGAATGATGTCGATCGGCGACACCGTGCCGCGTACCGGGTGGTTCCAGCGCAGCAGCGCTTCGCAGGTCGCGATCCGGCCCGATTTGAGATTGACCAGCGGCTGATAGAACAGCTCGAATTCCTCGTTGGCCAGCGCCTTGCGCAGGTCGAGTTCCAGGATGCGGCGCGCCTCGACGGTTTGCGCCATCTCGTCCCGGAAGAAGCAGAAGGTTCCGCGGCCGTCCGCCTTGGCCCGATAGAGCGCCATGTCGGCATTCTTCAGCAGCGTATCGGCGCTGACGCCCGGACCCGTCATCGCGATGCCGACGCTGGCGCCGATCTCGACCAGGTGGTTGTCGATCTGATAGCGCTCGCTCAGATGCTCGACGATCCGCCGGGCCAGAACGGCGGCTTCCTCGGTCGATGTGAGGTTCTGCTGGAACACCACGAATTCGTCGCCGCCGAAGCGCGCCACGAAATCCTCCGGGCGCAGCATGGCGCGCAGCCGGTCGGCGACCGCGCACAATAGCTGGTCGCCGCACGGATGACCCAGCGTGTCGTTGACCTGCTTGAACTGGTCGAGGTCGATGAACAGCAATGCCGACAGCTGCTCGGCGTCGTCCTGTATGGCCAGCAAGCGGCCGATCTCGTCGCGGAAGTTGACCCGGTTGGGAAGCGCGGTCAGTTCGTCGTAACGCGCCAGGTGACTGATCCTGGCTTCGGCGTTGCGCCGCTCGGTGATGTCTTCGAGCAGCACGACGGCGCCGCCGTCCGCCATCGGCTGGAATGTCCAGGACAGCGATCGGCTTCGGGCGATGTCGGGATCGGCGGTGATGATATCCCTGGCCTGTGTATTCTCGATTTCCGAGAGGATCATCCTGCCGCTCGCCGCCGAAACCGAGCCGCCGCTGACGCAGGCCGCGATGATGTCGCGCGCGCCGGCCCCACGCTGCACCAGATCGTCGGACAGGTTCATCATTTCGCTGAAGCGGTGATTCATGACAACAAGCTGCCCGTCGGCGGCGAACATGCACAGGCCGTGGGGCATGTTGTTCAGGGCGGTGTCGAACTGGCCGGCCAGCGCCGCCTCGCGTTCGCGCGCCACCAGCGCCTGAACGAACATCCGCTGCAAATTGGTCGAGATCTGCTTCAGCGCCAGGAAGAACACCGCGCTGACCACCGCCATGCCGATGTAATAAGGAGTGCCCTTGAGCGCCAGCGCGATCGCCGTCGGCCCGCAGGCGAGTGCAATCTGCACATGGAAAATCCACGGCCGTCCATAAGTCCGGCCGGCGCCCGCCGCCACATATCCCGTCGTGACGGTCACGCAGATCATGTGCGCTACGGCATCATCGCTGAACAGCAGGGCGACCGCGCACCACGTTCCGAGCGCGATCGCATAAACCATCGCTCCGATCTGATAGCGCGCTTCCCAGCGTGCGGCTTCGTCGGCGGTGAGCAGGGACCTGCGCGTCATGTACCAGTGCATATCGACCGCACGGGCAGCTCCGGATGCGATCAGAAACACAACGCATGGCCAGAGCAGAGATACTTCCGTTTTAAGAGCCGTCATGACCGCCGCACCGGCCACCATGACGGCGCCCGCGAACAACGGAGCGGGATTCTGGAAAAGCGAGTCGATCAGCGCCGCGTAAGTCGACGGCGACATGTTGTGATCGAGGCTTCTGCTTTCGGTGGCGAGCTGCATCGGGCGTTCATACGTCCTTTTTCAGGCCGTAGTTCTAGCCGCCGCAGATGAACTCTTTCTGAGGGAATATCGTTACCGGAACCTTTCACGGATTTCCCGGAACAAGAATCTGCCCGCCAATTCAGCAAGCTAGGCAATGCTTGCCGGTTAACGGCGTGGCTGCCGCCCCCGAACTCACGATAGCAGGGGCGACCAGGCCGGATCGGAGGCAAAACCGGGGGTCGGAACCTTTTGTTCATTACGACCGGAAATATCTACCGTAAATAGCGAGGGACCGCCGCCACCACCGGGTTCGCGGAAGAACATCAGGACGCGGCCGTTCGGCGCGAAGGTCGGGCCTTCATTGTGGTAGCCGGAAGTGAGCAGCCGTTCGCCCGAACCGTCGGGCTTCATGATGCCGATCGAGAACTGTCCGCCGCCCTGCTTGGTGAAGGCGATATAGTCGCCGCGCGGCGACCATACCGGCGTGGAGTAACTGCCCTCGCCGAAGGAGATGCGTTGCGCCGCCCCGCCGGTCGCCGCCATCACATAGATCTGCGGCTTGCCGCCGCGGTCGGATTCGAAGCAGATCCTGCTGCCATCGGGCGAATAGGACGGCGAGGTATCGATCGCCGGGGTGTCGGTCAGGCGGGTGGTCGATTTGGAGCGCAGGTCCATCACGAACAGGTTCGAATTGCCGCCCTGCTGCAGGCTCATGATCACGCGCTGGCCGTCCGGCGAGAAGCGCGGCGAGAACGACATGCCCGGAAAGTTGCCGACGATCTCGCGCTGCCCGGTTTCGATGTTGAACAGATAGACGCGCGGGTCGCCCTGGCCGAATTCCATATAGGTGATTTCCTGGGTCGACGGCGAGAATCGCGGCGTCAGCACCAGATCGGCGCCGCGCGTGAGGTAACGGACGTTGGCGCCGTCCTGGTCCATCATCGCCAGCCGCTTGACGCGCCGCTCCTTGGGCCCGGTCTCGTCGACGAACACCACGCGGCTGTCGAAATAGCCCTTCTCGCCGGTCAGCCGTTCGTAGATCTGGTCGGAGATGATGTGCGCGATCCGCCGCCAGTATTCCGGCGAGGTGAAGTACTGCTGGCCTGCGAGCTGCTGGGCGGTGTTGACGTCCCACAGACGAAATTCGGCCTTAAGCCGGCCGTCAGGCTGCCGGGTCATGCGTCCGGTCACCAGCGCCTGCGCGTTGATCGTCTTCCAGTTCTGGAACTGGGGCGCCGCGTCGATGTTGATGACCTTCTCGATATAGGCCGCCTGATCGATCGGCGCGAACAGCCCGCTGCGCTTGAGATTGTTGGTGATGACTTGCGTGACGCCGACGCCGACCTCGTTGTCCGCCGGGGTCCCCGCCACGAAATTCGGGATCGCGATCGGCAGGGGCGCAAATTCGCCCTCGGGAATGATCACGCGCTTCGGCCCCTGCGCCAGGGCATGGCGGGCAGAGCCCGTCACCATGCCGAGCGCGGCCATTCCGGAAATAATCTGGCGGCGGCTCAGGCGAAACGGCATCTCGGGCAATCCGTTGTTGTCGGTCATTGTTATTGGCTTTGTTCCATCCTGGCACCGCCACGGGGCGAGCGCGATCAAGTCTTTCGTTCGGTGAACACGGGCGCGAAATATTTCCATTCATCGAAATAGGCCGCGGGCAGATTATACGGCTGGCACTCGATGATCGCGCGCAGCGCGCTCTCCTGATAGACGCGAAGATAGGGCGTGGCCGGCGTGCCCTCCGGAACCGGCATCCCTTCCAGCGTGCCGTCCCGCTTCAGCTTGATGGCGAAGGCTGCCTCCGATTTCTGGGCCTCGATGCCGCCATAGGGTTTCTTCCAGCAGCGCTCGACCTGGGCCTGGAACAACGCGCCCCAGGTCGCCGAATTATCCGCGGCCTTGCCCTTGGCGAGACCGAGCGCGGCATTGGAATTCAGCGTATCGCCGGTCACCGCCTGCCGGGAGGGATCGCGCTTGTCGAGCAGGGCTGCGATCTTCGACTGATCGAAAGCGCGTTCCGGCTTCGGCTTCACCGGCTCCGGCGGCTTGGCGGCCTGCACCGGCGGCTTCGGCTTCTTCTCTTCCTTCTTGATGGCTTCGGCGATCGGATCGACCTTGGGGTCCGGCTTTTTCTCGACCGGCTTCGGCTCTTCCTTCGGCTTGGCCTCGGCGACGGGCTTCGGCGGATCGGGCTTTTTCTCGACCGGCTTTTCCTCGACCTTCGGCGCCGGCGGCGGCGTGGTCTCGGTGACGACAGGCGCCTTCTCGGTGATCTTGCCGACGGCGTCTTCCACCGGCTTGGCTTCGGCGACCTTCTCCACCAGCGGCGTCGGTGCCTTCTGGCCGGTTTTCATGCCGGCCATGACCCTGGCGAGCTGATCGGAGGAAATGACGTCGACCGGCACCGACTCTTCCGGCATCAGGTCAAAGGCCTTGGACGAAAACGACACCAGCCCCCAGCCCAGCACGAGAACGTGCAGCGCAACCGAGGCGACCAGCGTCTTGTCGACCTTGACGTTCACGTCAGCTCAGCCTCCCTCGGGAACGATGACGATATTCGCCTTGAAGCCCGCGGTGCGGATATGGCCCAGCAATTTCATCATATCAGTATAGCAGACATCCTTGTCGCCCCGGAGGTAGACGACGCTGTCGGCGTCTGACCGGGTTTCCCGGATGGCCTTGATTTTCGACTGCAGCTCGGCGGCCGAAATCAGGGTATCCCCGAGATATAGTTCGATATTGGAATTGCAGCTGCCGCCGGTGCGCTTGACCGACAAGGTCAACGGCGGCGCGTTCGAGGCCAGCGACTTGCCCCCGCTTGCCACCGGCAGGTCGATATCGATCGTCGACGTCATCAGCGGCGCCGCCACCATGAAGATGATGAGCAGCACCAGCATCACGTCGACCATCGGGGTGACGTTGATCTCGGCCATCACCGCCGCGCGGCGCCGGCCGCGGCGCCCGCTCCCGCCCGACGCGCCTGCCATGTTCATCGACATGATCTGCTGCTCACAATGCGCTCATGATAGATCGGCTCTCAAGACCTTGCCTCACGCCCGCTCGTCGATCTGGCGCGACAGGATCGCTGAAAATTCGTCCGCAAAACCTTCCAGCCGCTGGGCCTGCCGGTTCACCTCGGTCGTGAACTTATTGTAGAAAATAGTCGCCGGAATGGCGGCGATAAGGCCGATGGCGGTGGCAAACAGCGCCTCCGCGATACCCGGGGCCACCACCGCCAGCGAGGTGTTCTTGGAGGCGGCGATCGACTGGAAGCTCGTCATGATGCCCCAGACCGTGCCGAACAGGCCGACGAAGGGACCCGCCGAACCCACCGTCGCCAGCACCAGCAGGCGCCGTTCCAGCCGCTCGACCTCGCGGGCGATCGAGACGTTCATGACCTTTTCGATCCGCATCTGCAGGCCGCCAAAGGATCGCGACTGGCTTTCGAACGACCGCTTCCATTCGCGCATTGCCGCGACGAAACACGCCGCCATCGACTGCGTCGGCTTGGCCGACAGCGCGCGGTAGAGTTCCTCGATCGATTGCCCGGACCAGAACGCCTGTTCGAAGCGATCCATCGCCCGCTTGGTGCGCGAATAAAGGAAGATCTTGTCGATCGCGATCGCCCAGACCCAGACCGAGCATGCCAGCAGTCCCAGCATGACGAATTGGACGACCGGGCTCGCATTCCAGGCGAGGTGGATCAGCGATACGTTGGTGGAAGCCAGCGGCAAGGCTGACTGAGCCACGTCAGCGGGATTCATGTCCGGTATCCTCTCAACGCAGATGTCCCAAGTCCCGCGGGAGCCCAATCTTTAGAAGTCATGGGCTGCCGGTTCCACAGCCGCGCGTCAGCCGCGGCGGTAAGCCTGCGCGAGAGCCTTGTTCTGTGTCGCAAGGGTGGCCCGTCCAAAGCCGGGTCCTGCTTCCCCTGCCAACGTGTCAAAACGAGGGCTATTCGCGTGCCTTTCCGCCCCTAACCAGACGCTAATCATGGTTAACGGACGGTTACCAAAGGGGATTTTGGGGGCGGGAAATCGGGGGCGACGGCCCTTGGATAGAGGCTCAAAGTCCGGGCTGACAAAAATATCGAAAACAACCCCATGTACAGTAAGGCGCCTGGACTAAAAACCTACCCAGATACCACTTCGGGGCAGTTGGTCAGGCGCGCTGGAACGCCCACGGCTGTGCATCCGGCCGGAACGTCGCGCTCGACCAGCGAGCCGGCGCCGACTTTGGCGAAGTCGCCGACACGGACGTCTCCCAGAACCGTAGCCCCGCCGCTGAGCAGGACTCCCCGTCCGATCCGGGGGGCCCGGTTCGGAAGCACAGACTTCCGGCCGACGGTGACGTTCTGCAGGATCGTCGTGTCGTCGCCGATGACGACGAATGCCCCCACGATGATGCCCGTCGCATGGTCGAGAAACACCGAGGTTCCAATCGACGCGGAGGGATGAATGCTGACCTGAAGGGAATCCGATGACAGGCTTTGCAGCAAGTATGCGAGATCGGTCCGCCCGCGACACCAGAGCCAGTTCGACACGCGCCAGACCTGCAGCGCCACGTAGCCCTTGAAGTTCAGGAGCGGCGGCAGCAATCCGGTCGTCGCGGGATCATGAGCGGCGATGCTTTGCAGGTCGCGGCTCGCCGCCTCGACCAGATCGGGAGAATCCTGGAACGCCTCACGCGCGACGCGCGCGAACTGCTGGCGGTCGGCCGCGCATTTGCCGAGCCGCTCGCCGATCTGATGGGCCACCGCCGCACCGAGATCGGGCTGATCGAGAATCGCGACCGTCAAGGAGACGCCAAACAGCGGATCGCGGGCCAAAGCGCTTTCGGCCTCGCGGCGGATCGAGCGCCAAAGCTGATCGGCTGGTGCAATGTCAATCATCATGCCGATCGCCCCGGTATCGTCGATGCGAAATCTAGGCGCCAACAGGGCACTCCGCCAGAGCGAAGGCACGGCATGAGCAGAACCGCCCGTCTGCTTTCGCAAACGGGCGGCTTGTCGCCATCAGATGTCGCGAGCCCTTTGAATCAGCCCTGCGGCTGATCGTTCGGCGGGGTCGGGCGCTGCTTGTGCTGCGCCATGAACTGGTCGAACTCGGCCTTGTCCTTGGCATGGCGCAGGCGGTCGAGGAAATCCTTGAACTCGACCTGCTCTTCCTCGAGCCGCTTCAGCGTCTCGACGCGGTATTCGTCGAAGGCGCGGTTACCGCTGGTGGGAGGAGCGCCGAAGCCGAAGCCGAAACCGCCGCGTTCCATCCGGCCACGCATGCGGTCCATCTTGTCCTGCATCCGCTCCATCTTGTTGGCAAAGCGGTCCTGACTGTTCCAGCAACCCATTTTTCTGCTCCCGAGTGTGAAAAAGAGAAGGGCGAGGCCGATCGGCCACCAGATGATGAAGCCCAGCACGGTCACGGCGATCCAGCCGGGGTGCCATGGCGAATCGAACATGTGCGGGCGGTGAGCCTCTTCTGCGGGGCCGCGCCAGCGATTGACATCTGCGGTGTAGGCCATTTCCCTCTCCATGACGGCACTGCGCCGTTGTGAATGTAAATAACATTTACATACGTAAACCATGGCGGCGTTTTGTCAAGCGGGGCACGCGCCGCGACGGTGAAATTATTTTGGCGTGCCCCAAGGACCGGAGGGTGCGCCGGAGGGCGCGCCCGGCGACGCGCCTGACGGCGGAACCGGGGGTGGCGCCGCGGGATCCTTCGGCGCAGGCGGCCGGCGGTCGGTCGGGAACCCCAATCCGCGCAGATAGATCAGCACTTCCGCTTCCAGCAGATCCTCTGCCGACATCGGCAGCTTGCGGCGGGCCGAATCGCCGCGCGCGAACAGCGACGCCACGCCGTGCGACATCGACCAGATATGCAGCGCCATCATCATCGCCGGCGGCCGCGGCATGCCTGGCGGAACCAGGGCGGCGAGCCGTTCGGCGGCAGCCCTGATCACACCGAAGGCGCGTTCGCTCGCGGCCTGCAAGGTGGGGCTGAGATCGACAGGAAGGCCGGATTCGAACATCGCCGAGTAGAAAGCGGGCTCATCGCGGGCAAAGGCGAGATAGGCTTTTCCGAGCCGCTCGAACGCCGTGACGGTATCCGGGCGCCCGTCATCCCAGGCTTGCGTCAGCAGCGCCTCGAACTGCTCGAAACCGCGCTGCGCGATGCTCGACAGCAGTTCGTCGCGGTCGCGAAAGTGACGGTAGGGGGCGGCCGGGCTGACGCCGGCCATGCGCGCGGCATCGGCAAAGGTGAATCCACCCGGGCCTTTCTCGGCGATCAGTCCGAGCGCCGCCTGCAGCAGCGCCTCTTTCAGATTGCCGTGATGATAGCCGCGCTCGGCGCGGCGCTGTTCCTTGCGCCAACTCATGTGAAAGGCTTTTACATGAGCCGGGAGTGAAGGTCACTAGCGGCGGATGCGGGAACACGGCCGTTCACAAACATTAACGGCCGCTGCCCTTCCGCAGTTCCGGCAGGACGATGGAATAGACGACGGCTTACTTCCTCCCCACCTGCGCTCGAAGGCGGTTCTCCTGCTCGCGCAGCTCGGGCGTCAGCGCCTCGCCGAAAT
>NZ_JAUYAN010000135.1 GCF_030693485.1 Bradyrhizobium sp.
AGCGACGCCCAGACCGCGCAGCTGAAGGGCTTCATCGGCAAGGCCATCTCGATCAAGGTCGACGAAGTCGCCTGTGCGCAGGACGCCGGGCAGATGAGCGAAGCCGTGGTGACGAAATGGAGCGTGGTGACGAAGCATTGAACACATTGTGTTCGATGTGAGCGCCGCTGCTGCACCACCATCACTCGTCAGCGCCCGACTTGATCGGGCGACCCGGTACGCCGCGGCATCTCGGCTCTGTTACTAACGTCTCTGGATACTGGGTCCCCGCCTTCGCGGGGACGACACCGAAGTTGTGGAAGCAGCGTTCAACGCATTCAGCAGCGCTTTACTGAACTAACTAGACCTTCACCATCCGCTTGCCGCGGTTTTCACCCGCCAGCAATCCGATCAGCGCCTTCGGCGTGTTCTCCAGTCCGTTGATGACGTCTTCCTGGACTTTCAGTTTGCCGGAAGCGACCCAGGACTGCAGGTCCTTCAGCGCCTGATCGCGCTGCTCCATATAATCCATCACGATGAAGCCCTGCATGATGAGGCGTTTCACCACGATCAGGCCGGGTACGCCGCGCGGCCCGGTGGCCGAGGGCACGCCGTCATATTGCGAGATCGCGCCGCAGCAGGCGATACGGCCGCGATTGTTCATCAGCGCCAGGCAGGCTTCGAGAATGTCGCCGCCGACATTGTCGAAGTAAACGTCGATGCCCTTGGGGCAGGCGGCGCGCAGCGCCTTGAACACTGCGCCGTCCTTGTAATCGACCGCGGCATCGAAGCCGAGTTCGTTGACCAGCCAGTCGCATTTGTCCTTGCCGCCGGCGATGCCGACGACGCGGCATCCCCTGATTTTCGCGATCTGGCCGACGATGGAGCCGACCGAGCCGGCCGCGGCCGAGACCACCACGGTCTCGCCGGCCTTCGGCTTGCCGATGTCGAGCAACCCGAAATACGCGGTGAGGCCGGCGATGCCGTAGACGCTGAGCAGATGCGTCATCGGCTCGAGCTTCGGCATCCTGCTCAGATGCTTCGCGGGCACCGCCGCGTATTCCTGCCAGCCGGTGTCGCCGAACACGATGTCGCCAGGCTTCAGGCTGGCGTCCTTCGACGACACCACTTCGGCGATGCCGCCGCCGGCCATCACGGTGTTGGCCTCGACCGCTGCGCGATAGGTCGCGCCGTGCATCCACGCCCGGTTGGCGGCATCAAGCGAGATGTAGCGCACCCTGAGCAGCACCTCGCCATCTTTCGGTTCGGGGATGGCGGCCTGGATCAATTTGAAATGCTCGGGCCCGAGCTTTCCGGTAGGCTTTTCGACCAGCAAGACCTGGCGATTGACGGTGTCACTCATGGCGTTGTCTCCCTGACATGCGGTTGCCCGCATTATGCGTTGGGTACGAAGCCAGAGCAAATTCACCCTCAGAAGAATTTCAATTCTTCCGCGCGGCCACCATTGGCGACCACGGCATATTCGATCGCCACGAACAGCCCGCCGGCCACATAGACCCTTCGCTTCTGCTCGGCAGCGAGCCTCTGACTCATCGCCACGGCCTCCGCGACCGTCGCGGCGAGCCGAACGTCGGCCTGCGGATTGGCCTTGCGCACCGCGCTGGCGATCGCCGCCGCATCGGCGCCCTTGTGCTGCGCGCGGGTGCAGATGATGGTGGTGAAGGACGGCGCCAGCGCGCTCGCGATCTCGTCGGCCTTCTTGTCGCTGGAAATGCCGATGACGAGGATCCAGTCCTCCGCGCCTTGGATCGCCGTGAGGCTGGCCAGCGATTGCCGGACGCCGTCGGGGGTATGGCCGACGTCGACGATAGTGAGCGGGTCGGGCTTGATGGTTTCGAGGCGGCCGGGCCAGCGCGTCTCGCGAAGGCCCGACCGCACGGCGGCCTCGCATCCGGCGGCATCGGCGCCGGGCCGCACGCGGCGCAGCCAGAGCAGGAACAAAGCGACGGCGATGGCGGCGTTGTTGCACTGGAATGCGCCCTGCAGCCGGATTTCCAGCGCCGGAAAATCGCAGACCCCGAACCGGAAATCGAACTGCTGCCGCGCTGCCGTGGCGGTTTCGCCGCCGATGGCGATGTCGTCGCGAATAAAGCGCGAGGTCACTTCGCGATGGCGGTTATATTCGATCAGATGCGGCCTCAGCTTCGCACAGGTCTCGCCATAGACGATGGTGCCGCCGGCGGCGCAGGCGTCGCTCTTGTCGGAGGCGATCAAGTCGAGGGAATGACCGAGCAGTGCGACATGCTCGTAATCGACCGAGGTGATGCAGGTCGTGAGCGCGCCGACCAGGCGCGTCACGTCGTAGCGCCCGCCGATGCCGGCCTCGAACACCGCGAACTCGCACGCCGTCTCCTGAAAATGCAGGCAGGCCAGCGCGAACAGCGCTTCGAAGCCGCCGAACTGTTCGCTGCGCCGCGCCGCGATTGGCGCGATCGCTGTTTCGATCCGGGATATCAATCGCGCGAGATCGGCATCGCCGATTTCGGCGCCATCGACCTGGACCCGTTCGCTGAAACGATAGAGATGCGGCGAGGTGAACAATCCCGTGCGCAGGCCGTAGGCCCGGCCGATGCCGGCGCAGAAGGTCGCGGTGGAGCCCTTGCCGTTGGAGCCGGTGACGACCACCGCGATGCGCGTCAGCCGCGCGCGGTCGATGGCGAGGGCGTCGAGCAGTTCGGCCATTCGCGCCAGGCACATGCCGTTGCCGAATTTCGGAAGATCAAACACCGAAAAGCCCCATCGCGGAAAAAGTATGGTGCCAGATTTTCAGGATCAGATCGCCGCGGCCGGATTGCTCCAGCAGACGGATCGATGGGTTGGAATTGACCTCAATGACCTGCATCGCATTCGCGTCGCCGCCGATATCGGTAAACAGGTCGATCGCAGCGACCCGCAGCCCGAGCGCCTGCGCCGCCTGCCTCGCCAGCGTCAACGCAGCATCGGACGGCGGCGCTTCGAGCACCATCGTTCCGCCGGCGCTCAGGTTCATCCGCCCGGGAATCTCCCAGCGCTCGCCTTCCGGCAGCACGGCGTCGAGCGCGGCGTCGAGACCGATGGAAACCGGCGACAGGCCACGGGATTGCAGGACATGGTTATGCGCGCTCAGCAGATCGCGAATGGTACGGACGCCATCGCCCGCAACCGAGGGCGGTTGTTTGCGCGCGGTATAGAGAATTTCGTCGTCGAGCAGAAAAACCCGATACTCGGCGCCCGCAATGATCGGCTGCATCAGGACCGCGTCGTAATAGTGTGCGACCTCACCGAGGTGTCGAATCAGCGCGGCCTCGTCGTACAGGGCCTGCGCGAAGTCGCCGCGCGATCCGGTCAGGGGTTTGACGAAAGCCGAGCCGCCCAGTTTCGCAAAATACACCGGCGCATCCTCGCGCTCGTGTCCGGCGGGGCGATGGGCTCGGTGCCGGTCATGAAGAAAGAAGTATTCGCCGCCGAGTGCGGCGACTCCGGCTTGCGCCAGAATCCGGCCGGCGAAATATTTGTCGGACGCCAGCGTCGAGGCGGTGGCGTTGTTCTGCGGATACCATGAACACCTTCCGGCGCCGAAATGGAGGCTGCGGGCCGCCGAACTGACGTTGAAAACCAGCCCCGTTCCGGCGTCGATATCCCGGAAAGCCAGGCCGAGTTCGGCACAGGCATAGGCCGCATAGATCGACTGGTCCGGATAATGGCTCGGCTTGCCCGATCGGAATTGTTCTAGGTTTCGCATGCAATATCCGGCGATCTGGCATTCCATTCTTGCTGTTTTTATCTTTAACGATGTTTCCGGTCGGGCGGGGCAATTTACTGCCGCCGCGACGTCTATTTCAGCAAGTTAATTACGCCTGCGTCGCTTGTACGATGCAGATTTTCTGAACCCGTTTTCGAGATGAATCGACTGCCATTGTGAGCACGCAGTTGCGCGTCGGTGACGGTTGACTATCTCCAGTTTTGGCGTAGGTGAACGCCAGATCATCAATCATTGCAGGGTTTTGTGCCTCTTACGAGGCTCGAACAACTCGTTCGTTCTACAGCAAGTGGTCAGGAAAAACGAAATCACATGAGCGCCTTCCATCGAGAGAAAGTTCTTTCCGTCCGGCACTGGACCGATACGCTTTTCAGCTTCACCGCCACCCGCAATTCCGGCTTTCGATTTCAGAACGGCCAGTTCGCGATGATCGGCCTGGAGGTCGATGGCCGGCCGCTGCTGCGCGCCTATTCGATGGCGAGCGCCAATCACGAGGAAGCGCTGGAGTTCTTCTCGATCAAGGTCGCCGACGGTCCGCTGACCTCGAAGCTGCAGAAGATCAGGGAAGGCGATACCATCCTGGTCGGGCGCAAGGCGACCGGCACGCTGGTTTCCGACAATCTGATCCCGGGCAAGCGCCTGCTGCTGCTGTCGACCGGAACCGGTCTGGCGCCGTTCGCGAGCCTGATCAAGGACCCCGACGTCTATGAACGGTTCGACAGCATCGTGCTGGTGCATGGTTGCCGGCAGGTCTCCGAACTCGCCTATGGCGAAGAGCTGGTCGCGCGATTGCGCGATGACGAATTGTTCGGGCCATTGCTGGGCGAGAAGCTCTCTTATTATCCGACCGTGACCCGCGAGCCGTTCCGCAACCGCGGCCGCATCACCGACCTGATCACCTCGGAGCAGCTGTTCAACGACATCCACCAGCCGCCGCTCGACATCGCGACGGACCGTATCATGATGTGCGGCAGCCCCGGCATGCTGGAAGAGCTGAAGGTGATGTTCGAGACCCGCGGCTTCCTCGAAGGCAGCCACAGCGAGCCCGGCCATTTCGTCATCGAGAAGGCATTCGTGGAGCGCTAGCCTTCGTGTCCCGGACGCGGCGCAGCGCCTCTTCGGCGGTGCACCGCAGAGCCGGGACCTACAACCATCGCCGTCAATTTCAAGACCGATCAAGTACGGTCCAGCTAAACAGTCATCGTCGGGCATGCAGATTATGCCCCTGATTGCGAGCGATCCGGCGGGCGTTCGCATGACCCGTTGGCTTCTCGCCATGACGCCCCCCTGCCACATTGCACTGCAGCAACATTTCAGGCGTCGCCGCCCGCGCGGCCTGACGCATTGATTCCCCGCCGGCTATTTCGGTAGCCTGCCGTGAAACGGTCCGCCGTCATATCCGTAAGCAGTAACGCCTGCTATCGTGTACAGCATTGTTCTGAAGTTCGTTTAGGCTCGAGGCCGACAAGAATAATACGGCGCAATCCGCCGGAGGGGGACCCATGGAAACGTTGATGATTCCGTTCACGCCGCGCTACATCGTTCTGACGATATGCGCCGTCGTCACGGCATTGCTGGTCGGTATCGGGATTGTCGACGCCAAGCTCAAGGTGTGGGAGCTGCTCGCGATTCCTATACTCCTGTTCGGCGGCCTCACTTTGCTCGGCATTCGCGACCTCACGCAGGAGAACCACGCGGTTCTGCGCAATTATCCGATCACGGCGCATATCCGCTTCCTGCTCGAAGAGATCCGGCCGGAGATGCGGCAGTACTTCTTCGAGAGCGAGAAGGACGGCATGCCGTTCAGCCGCGACACCCGCGCGTTGGTCTATCAGCGCGCCAAGATGCAGCTCGACAAGCGGCCGTTCGGAACGCAGGAGGACGTCTACAAGGAAGGCTACGAATGGATGCACCATTCGATGGCGCCCAAAACCCACGCCAGCGAAAAATTCCGCGTCACCATCGGCGGTCCGGATTGCACCAGGCCGTATTCGGCCTCGGTGTTCAACATCTCGGCGATGAGTTTTGGCGCGCTCAGCCCCAACGCGGTGCGCGCGCTGAATGCCGGCGCTAAAAAGGGTGACTTCGCGCATGACACCGGCGAGGGCGGCGTCAGTCCCTATCATCGCGAGAACGGTGGCGACATCATCTGGGAGATCGGCTCCGGCTATTTCGGGTGCCGCAACCGCGACGGCACGTTCAATCCGGAATTGTTCGCAAAAGTCGCCGCCGACGACCAGATCAAGATGGTCGAACTCAAGGTCAGCCAGGGCGCCAAGCCTGGGCACGGCGGCGTGCTGCCGGCGGCCAAGGTCTCGGAAGAGATTTCGACGATCCGGGGCGTCGCGATGGGCGAAGATTGCATCTCGCCGGCGTATCACAAGGCATTCTCGACGCCGCTGGAGATGATGGCCTTCATCGGCGAGATGCGGCGGCTGTCCGGCGGCAAGCCCGCCGGGTTCAAGCTGTGCATCGGGCATCCCTGGGAGTTCCTCGCGATCTGCAAGGCGATGCTGCAGACCGGGATCTATCCCGATTTCATCGTGGTCGACGGCAACGAGGGCGGTACCGGCGCAGCACCGCTCGAATTCATGGACCATCTCGGCATGCCGATGCGCGAGGGCGTCAATTTCGTCCACAATGCGCTGATCGGCATCAACGCGCGCGACCGCATCCGGATCGGCGCCGCCGGCAAGATCGCGACCGCGTTCGACATGGCGCGCGCAATGGCGATCGGCGCCGACTGGTGCAATTCGGCGCGCGGCTTCATGTTCGCGCTGGGCTGCATCCAGTCGCTGAGCTGCCACACCGACCGCTGTCCGACCGGGGTGACGACGCAGGATCCCTCGCGCAACCGCGCGCTGGTGGTTCCTCACAAGATCGAGCGCGTCTATAATTACCATCACGCGACCTTGCATGCGCTGGCCGAACTGCTCGCCGCCGCCGGCCTCGATCATCCGCAGCAGATCCGGCCGATCCACTTCTCGCAGCGGACCTCGACCACCGAGGTGCTGACCTTCGCGAAACTCTATCCGTCGCTGCGTCCGGGCGAACTGATCGACGGCACCAGCGATCCGCGCTTTCGCGAGGCCTGGGCCATGGCGCGGGCGGAGTCGTTCGCGGCGGCGTCCTGATCGTCATTCGGGACGTCGCGGAGCCTTATAGCCATTGCCTGGAGGTTCTTGAAATCACAGATTGATATTGCAGCCCATCCTTCGAGACGGCCACTTCGTGGCCTCCTCAGGATGAGGTTCAACTTGTTGAAACACACAACAACCTCATGCTGAGGAGCGAGCGACGCGAGCGTCTCGAAGCATGGGCAGCCAGCGACTGACCCATCTCACATAGGCAGTCAATATTGCATCACCGACCGTACCCCGATCACCACCGCATTCCTGATCGGTTCGGTGCGCGAATTGGTATCGGGCACGTTGCCGCCGGGATGGAAAATGAGATGGGCGGTGGGATAGATGGTCCAGCCCGGAACGATCGCGGCGGCATAGGTGAATTCGAAAGAGAGCTCGTAATCGCGCAACGGCACCTGCAGGCCGGTGAACAGGCGGGTGTCGCGATCGAGCCCGCGCGCCCGGTCCGACATGTGCGCGTAGAGAAACGAAGCACCGAAAGCGTCTGCGGGCCGCGCCGGGATCAACCCGGCAAGGATGATGCCGGCGTCGAGATAGAAATCGTTCAGGCTTCGATCGGGCGGACTGTAGGCAGCGCGGCCAAAGACCGCCACGCCGGAATTCACGTCGCCGCCGGGCGGCCGGTACAATTGCTGGTCGATGACGGCATAGATCCCGTCATTGCCGCGCAGCCGGCGCGCGATGCCGGTGCTGAGCGGGCTTGCCAGCGAATGGCCGGCAGTGTCGAAACGCAGATCGTCGAAGGTGCCGAAGTGATGCCATCCGCCAAAGCGGATGCCGCCGGCAAGGCCAGTCGAGTTGGTATCCTGGTTGTAGCGGTACTGAAATTCGCTGATCACGAAGGGCGGATCGTTGACGCGAAAGTTGAGGCCGTAGCGGTTGCGCAGTTCGGGATCGTTCAGGCCGGGGCCGGCCGGATCGCCGTTGAACACCGAGAGCAGGAATGCCGTTTGCGGCGTGGGTTCGACCTTGAGCCGAATGCCGGGCGTCGACAGCGGATAGGCAGGGCCGCCACTTGGAATGTTGACCGCCGGATTGGTCGGCCAGTCGCTGGAGACGAAGAAGCTGAAGTACTGGCTGAACAGGAATTCGGTATCGACCACGAGTTGGCCGGCGCGAATGCTGGCCATGCCGCCGAGAAAGGTCTGTTGCAGCCAAAATTCGGAAAGCCGCGTGGTCGATAGTGCTTCGATATTGCTGATGGTGTTCAAGTTGCTGACCAGGTTACGTCCCGGTCCGCCGTTGCCCTGGATATGGAAGATGTTGGCGAACAGCGTCAGGCCATCCCAACCGGCAAGCTTGCCGAAATCTATTCCGAGCAGCGCCTCAAGCTTGCCGCCGCCGACGGCAGCGCGGTTGACGCCGCCCCTTACGTTGGCGAGGCCTTCGGTCGTGTACACAAATCCGAAGGTGACGCCATGTCGGTCCAGCCAGGCCCGGGTGCCGAAAGGATCGCCGTTGTACGGCAGGCTGCTGGCAATCGACAGCGGGGGCGCCACGCCTTTCCGGGCATCGAGATCGGCGAGGGGAGCTTCGGTGTCCTGCTGCGCAAAGGAATGACTCGCAACCAAAACCGCCGCGCCCGCAGCCAAAAGTCCCCACCCCAAGCCGCGC
>NZ_JAUYAN010000042.1 GCF_030693485.1 Bradyrhizobium sp.
GCCGCGCCCGCGCCGGCCCCGGCGCCCGCCAAGGCCGCCTGCGCCAATCCCGACGCGCTGGGCATCGCCCGCACCGTGGAAATCGACACCACCGGCGGCCCCGGTTTCGGTTTCGAGCATTTCAAGCAGCTCGATTTCCTGCGCGACAAGGAAGTGGTGATGACATTCGACGACGGCCCCTGGCCCGTCAATACGCTCTCGGTGCTGAAAACCCTGGCCGAGGAATGCACCAAGGCCGTTTTCTTCCCGATCGGCAAACACGCGTCCTATTATCCCGAGATCCTGAAGCAGGTGGCCGCCGCCGGACACACGGTCGGCTCGCACACCTGGTCGCACGCCAACCTCAACAACAAAAAGCTGACCGAGGCCCAGCGCAAGGAAGAAATCGAAAAGGGTTTCAGCGCGGTGAAATGGGCGCTCGGCGCCTCGCCCGCGCCGTTCTTCCGCTTCCCGGCACTGCAGCATCCGCCCGAGATGGTCACCTATCTTGGCGAGCGCAACATCGGGATTTTCTCCACCGACCTCGACTCCTTCGACTTCAAGGCGAGCAAGGCCCAGACCATCGTCGACAATGTGATGCGGAAGGTGGACAAGCTGGGCAAGGGCATCATCCTGATGCACGACTTCCAGAAGCACACCGGGGAAGCCCTGCCCGACCTGCTGCGCAAATTGAAGGCCGGCGGCTACAAGGTCGTGCATATGAGGGCCAAGGCGCCGGTGCAGACCATCGCGGAGTTCGACGAGAGCGTCATCAAGGACATGAAGCTTCCGACCGTCAGCAGCCGCCCGTTGAACAGCGTGGTGCAGACGGTTTCCGAATAGCGCCAGCCGCAAGCGACAACGCCCGTGCCAGCCCTGCGCATCGACGGCTACGTCATCGTGTCCGCCGACGGCATGCTGGCGGACGCCGGCGGGATGATGCCGGTCGAGCTGAAGTTCGAAGGCGACAAGCGGTTCTTCACCGCCGCCCTCGATTCTGCCGACCTGATTGTGCACGGCCGCAATTCCTACGAGGATCAGCCCAACTCGCCCGGGCGAAAGCGGATCATCCTGACCCGATCAGTCGGCGCGCTGGCGCCCGATCCCGCCAATCCCCGGGCCACCTTGTGGAACCCCGCGGGAGCCTCGTTCGATGCCGCGATCGAGCGCGCCGGCGTGCGCGCAGGCACCATCGCCGTGATCGGGGGGCCTGATGTGTTCGAGATGTTCATGGACCGCTACGACACGTTCTGGCTGTCGCTGGCGCCGCAGGTGAAGCTTCCGGGCGGCCAGCCGTGCTTTCCCGGCGTACCCGCGCGCTCGCCGCAGGAGGTTCTGGCCGCACACGGCCTCAACGCCGGCGAGGCCAGGATCCTCGACGCCGACTACGGCGTCAGCGTCACGCCGTGGCGGCGTGTTGCTCAGACATCGCCATAGGCCGGTTCCGGCGTTTGCGACTGGCGGCCATAGCCGGCGATGATGAACAGCGCGCCGATGATCGACACGTTCTTCAGCGCCTCGACCAGCATCTTGCCGTCCGATGGCGACGCCTGATTCCAGAAGTCATGAAAATAGAACGTTGCGGCACCCACAAAGAAGATCAGCAGAATGGAAAAGAACCGCGCGCCGAAATTGAGCGCGATCATCAATCCGGCGATCGCCTCGAAGGCCCCGACGGCAATAGCTAGCATTTGCGGCATCGGCATCCCCGTGATGCCTTCGAGCTGCGTCACATAGGGCGTGACCAGCGCCGGGAACGTCACCAACACCTTGGCCGCGATAGCGTCGGATGTAGCCTGGAGGCCGAGAAGCTTGGCTGCTCCCGAATAAATAAAGAGCGCGGCGAACAGGATTCGCCCGAAAGTTACAAACGCTGGCATGATTGGCCTCGTTGAATGCTGCAAATACCGAAGTCGCGCCGGCTGAACGATTATGGGCGCTCAGCCCTGGCTTTTCAAACGCTCAAATCAATTCCGCGCCCCCCGCTGTCCGCAAACGGGGCGGTTCGTTTTCGCCCTGATCTATCCGAACAGGCTCGGTTGCTGTCGGCCGGCGCGTTCCTGGGCTTCGACGGCGGCGACGGCGGTCATGTTGAGAATGCCGCGCGCGGTCACCGAGGGGGTGAGAATGTGCGCCGGGCGCGACGGACCGATCAGGATCGGCCCGACCGGAAGCGCGTCGGCAAGCACCTTGATCATCTGATAGGCGACGTTGGCGGTATCGAGGTTCGGCATGATCAGGATATTGGCGACACCTTCCAGCTTGGAATGCGGCAGGATCAGTTTTCGCGCGGCTTCGGATAGCGCGGTGTCGCCCTGCATCTCGCCGTCGGCCTCGATTTCCGGATGGTTCTGCTTCAGCAGCGCCGTGGCGCGGCGCATCTTGCGCGAGGAGTCGGTATCGTAGCTGCCGAAATCGGAATGCGAGACGAACGCGACCTTGGGCTTGATGTTGAAGCGCTGCACATGGATCGCCGCCAGCGCCGCCACCTCCGCAAGCTCCTCGGCGGTCGGGTTCGGCCTCACCTGGGTGTCGGCGATGAAATAGGCGCCCTTGCTGGTGATCATCAGCGCCAGTGCCGCGAAGTCGCTGACCCCCGGCATGAAGCCGACGATCTCGCGGACATGGCGCAAATGGCTCATGTAACGGCCTTCGACGCCGCAGATCATGGCGTCGGCTTCGCCGCGCATGACAGCCAGTGCGGCGATGACCGTGGCGTTGGTGCGCACCACCGTGCGCGCCGCATCCGGCGTCACGCCGTGCCGGCCGGCGACATCGATATAGGACTGCACATAGGACCGGTAACGCGGATCGTCCTCGGGATTGACGAGGTCGAAATCCTGTCCGGCCCTGATCGACAGGCCGAACCGCTTGATCCGCGCCTCGACCACCGACGGGCGTCCGACCAGGATCGGCCGCGCCAGCTTCTCCTCCAGCACGACCTGGGTCGCGTGCAGCACGCGCTCGTCCTCGCCTTCGGCGTAGATCACGCGGACCGGCTGGGTCTTGGCCTTGGCGAACATCGGCTTCATGACGAGACCGGAACGGAACGCGAAGCGCTCGAGCTGCGCGCTGTAGTCGTCGAAGTCAGCAATCGGCCGCGAGGCCACGCCCGACGCCATCGCCGCCTTCGCCACCGCCGGCGCAATGCGCAGGATCAGCCGCGGGTCGAACGGGCTCGGGATCAGCGAGCCGGGCCCGAACCCCTGCGCTTCGCCGCTGTCAAAACCCGGCGCCACCGCATCCGACGGCGGATCGCGCGCCAGTTGCGCGATGGCATCGACCGCGGCCTTCTTCATCTCCTCGTTGATGGCGGTGGCGCCGACGTCGAGCGCGCCGCGGAAGATGAAGGGAAAGCACAGGACGTTGTTGACCTGGTTGGGAAAGTCGGAGCGCCCCGTGCAGACCATGGCGTCGGGGCGTGCCTTGCGGGCCTCGTCCGGCATGATTTCGGGGGTTGGATTGGCCAGCGCCATCACCAGCGGCCTGTCCGCCATCGCCTTGACCATGTCGGAGGTCAGCACATTGGGCGCCGAAAGCCCCAGAAAAATGTCGGCGCCGCCGATCACTTCCGCCAGCACGCGCTTGTCGGTTTTCTGTGCATAGACCGACTTCCAGCGGTCCATCAGCGTGTTGCGGCCTTCATGCACCACGCCGTCGATATCGCATACCCAGATATTCTTGCGCTGCGCGCCCATCGAGACCAGCAGATTGAGGCACGCGATCGCAGCCGCGCCGGCGCCGGAGGCGACGATCTTGATGTCGGCCAGTTTCTTGCCGTTGAGCAGCAAGGCATTGGTGATCGCGGCGGCGACGATGATGGCGGTACCATGCTGATCGTCGTGGAATACCGGGATCTTCATGCGCGCCTTGAGTTGCGCCTCGATCTCGAAGCACTCCGGTCCCTTGATGTCCTCGAGATTGATGCCGCCGAAGGTCGGCTCGAGGGCGGCCACGGTCTCGACCACGCGCTCGACGGTGTCGGCGGCGATTTCGATATCGAAGACGTCGATCCCTGCGAATTTCTTGAACAGCACCGCCTTGCCTTCCATCACGGGCTTCGACGCCAGCGGGCCGATATTGCCGAGGCCGAGCACCGCGGTGCCGTTGGAGACAACGGCGACCAGATTGGCGCGGATGGTCAGGGATGCTGCTTCCGCCGGATCGGCAGCGATGGCCATGCAGGCCGCCGCCACACCCGGCGAATAGGCCAGTGCAAGGTCGCGCTGGTTGGCGAGCGGCTTGATCGCCTGGATTTCGAGCTTTCCCGGCCGCGGCAGCCGGTGATAGGCCAGCGCCGCGGATTGCAGATCTTCAGAATGCGACGACATACATTTCCCCCGGCGGCTTGCCTGGCCCCGAATTCAGATTTCGGTGACCAGACTTTGCGCTACCCCTTGTCCGGCAGATTGAGCCGGATGTGCAGCTCGCGCAACTGTTTGGGCGCGACGTCCGAGGGCGCGCCCATCAGCAGGTCTTCGGCCCGCTGGTTCATCGGGAACAGCGAGATTTCGCGCAAATTGGTGGTGCCGCAGAGTAGCATGACGATGCGGTCGACGCCGGCCGCCATGCCGCCATGCGGCGGCGCACCGTACTGGAACGCGCGGTACATGCCGCCGAACCGCTCGACCACGTCGCTCTCGCCATAGCCGGCAATCTCGAACGCCTTCACCATCGCCTCGGGCCGATGATTGCGGATGCCGCCGGAAGCGATCTCGTAACCATTGCAGGTGATGTCGTACTGGAACGCCTTGATGGTCAGCGGGTCCTGGGTCTGCAACGCCGCGAGGCCGCCCTGCGGCATCGAGAACGGGTTATGCGAGAAGTCGACCTTCTTGTCTTCCTCGTTGTACTCGTACATCGGGAAGTCGACGATCCAGGCGAGTTCGAACCGATCCTTGTCGATCAGGTTCAATTCCTCGCCGAGCCTGGTTCGCGCCAGACCCGAAAACTTCCAGAATTTCTCGGGGTCGCCGGCCACGAAGAAGGCGGCATCGCCCTCCTTCAGGCCGAGTTGGGCACGAATCGCCGCTGTCCGCTCGGGGCCGATGTTATTGGCAAGCGGCCCTGCGCCCGCCACTGTTGGCTGGCCACCCAATGGAGTTGGATTCACCCCCAGATATTTATTCGCCTCACCGATTTTCCCCTCTTTGATCAGTCGGTCAACGACATCCCGATCTTTTTGTTGATCAGGTTTAGACAGATCAAGCGTGACGTCTCCAGCACGCCACATGATGTAGCCGAGCCCGGGCTGGCCCTCGCCCTGCGCCCAGGAGTTCATCCGGTCGCAGAACGCGCGGGAGCCGCCGCCCTTGCCGGGGATGGCCCAGACCTGGTTCTTCGGGTCTTCCAGCATCCGCGCGAACACCTTGAAACCGGAGCCGCGGAAGTGCTCGGAGACTTCCTGCATGATGATCGGGTTGCGGAGGTCGGGCTTGTCGCTGCCGTATTTGCGCAAGGCTTCCGCGAACGGGATCCGCGGCCATTTCTTGGTAACAGGCTTGCCCTTGGCAAACTCCTCGAACACGCCGGTGACGACAGGCTCAACCGCCGCAAAAACATCGTCCTGCTCGACGAAGCTCATCTCGAGATCGAGCTGGTAGAACTCGCCCGGCAGGCGATCGGCGCGCGGGTCCTCGTCGCGGAAACACGGCGCGATCAGGAAGTAGCGGTCGAAGCCCGACATCATCAAAAGCTGCTTGTACTGCTGCGGCGCCTGCGGCAGCGCATAGAACTTGCCTGGATGAATCCTCGACGGCACCAGGAAGTCCCGCGCCCCTTCCGGCGATGACGCGGTCAGGATCGGGGTCTGGAATTCGAAGAAGCCCTGCTCCTTCATCCGCTTGCGCATGGAATCGACGATCGCGCCGCGCGTCATGATATTCTGGTGCAGTTTCTCGCGACGAAGGTCGAGGAAACGGTACTTAAGCCTTATGTCCTCAGGATATTCCTGCTCGCCGAACACCGGCAGCGGCAATTCGGCGGCCGGCCCCAGCACCTCGATCTCGCTGACGTAAAGCTCGACCATGCCGGTCGGCAAATCCGGGTTGTCGGTGCCGGCGGGCCGGCGGCGGACCTTGCCGTCGATCCTTACCACCCACTCCGCGCGCAGTTTTTCGGCATCCTTGAAAGCCGGCGAATCCGGGTCTGCCACGCATTGGGTCAGGCCGTAATGGTCGCGCAGATCGATGAACAGCACGCCGCCATGGTCGCGGATACGATGGCACCAGCCGGACAGCCGAACTGTCTGGTCGATTTCGCCCTCACGGAGCGCGCCGCATGTATGTGACCGGTAGCGATGCATGGAATTTCCAAAAACAGATGTGGAGAGGTCGAATCGAGGCCAAAAGCCCGTCCGAGGAGGGTCAGGGTTTACCCGACGCGGTCAGGCGCGGCAACCGAATGCGGGGGCGATTTTGGCGGCCAAACCCGGCGCCGGGAGCGGGAAATGGAGCAAAAAACCGAGTCATTTCCGGGCAATGGCGCAAGACGATTGTCTATTCCCCAAGCGCGCCTATCTTCTAGCCCATGACGGTCCATTTCCCCTTCCAGAACACCTATACGGCGCTGCCGGCGAGCTTTTTTGCCCGGGTGGTGCCGACCCCGGTCGCCGCCCCGCGCCTGATCAAGCTGAACCGGCCGCTGGCGGTGCAGCTCGGCCTCGATCCCGACCTGCTCGACAGCCCCGAGGGGGCCGAGATCCTGGCGGGAAAACGGGTCCCCGAGGGGGCCGACCCGATCGCGATGGCTTATGCCGGCCACCAGTTCGGCCATTTCGTGCCGCAGCTCGGGGACGGCCGCGCGATTTTGCTCGGTGAAGTCATCGACGCCGACGGCGTGCGTCGCGACATCCAGCTCAAGGGGTCCGGCCCGACACCGTTTTCGCGCCGCGGCGATGGCCGTGCGGCGCTCGGTCCCGTGCTGCGCGAATACATCGTCAGCGAGGCGATGGCCGCACTCGGCATACCCACCACGCGCTCGCTCGCCGCCGTCATCACGGGCGAAAACGTCATGCGCGAGACGCCGTTGCCGGGCGCCGTGCTGACCCGTGTCGCCTCCAGCCACATTCGCGTCGGCACCTTCCAGTATTTCGCGGCGCGCAGCGACACCGAAGGCGTGCGACGGCTGGCCGATCACGTCATCGCCAGGCATTACCCGCACGCCGCCGATGCCGAGCGGCCCTACCGCGCGCTGCTCGAAGCCGTGATCGCGCGGCAGGCCGATCTGGTGGCGCGCTGGCTGCTGGTCGGATTCATCCATGGCGTCATGAACACCGACAATTCCTCGGTTGCGGGCGAGACCATCGACTACGGCCCCTGCGCCTTCATGGATCACTACGACCCCGCAAAAGTGTTCAGCTCGATCGACGAACAAGGCCGCTACGCCTATGCCAACCAGCCGCGGATCGCGCTCTGGAACCTGACGCGGCTGGCGGAATGCCTGCTGCCGCTGTTGTCGGACGACAAGGACAAGGCCATCGAGGAAGCCCAGACCATCCTCGGCGAGTTCGCGGAGCGGTTCACGTCGGCCTATCAGACCGGCCTGCGCCGGAAGATCGGCCTGTTCACCGCGCGCGACGGCGACGAGGCGCTGGTGCAGGACCTGCTGGACACGATGGCGAAGAACCATGCCGACTTTACTCTGACCTTCCGGCGCCTCAGCGACGCCGCACTCGATCCCGACGGCGATACCGAAGTCCGGCAATTGTTCGCCGATCCATCCGCCCATGACGAATGGGCCAAGCGCTGGCGGCAGCGGATTATCGAGGAGCCGCAGACCCCCGCCGAGCGGCAGGCCGCGATGCGCACAGTCAATCCCGCCTTCATCCCGAGAAACCACAGGGTAGAAGCCGTGATCGAAGCCGCCGTGAACCGCGACGATTTCACGCCGTTCGAGGAACTGCTGGCGGTGCTGGCAAAGCCGTATCAGGACCAGCCTGATTTTGCCGATTACGCCGATCCCCCCGAGCCGCACCAGTGCGTGCTGCAGACGTTTTGCGGGACGTAAGGCGCTAACTTTCCGTTAAACATCGCATCAGGCTCCGGTTCCCCGGCCTCAGGAATTAACAAACGGTCAATGGGTTCCCGACAAGTCTAACGGCTTGGCTGGGGGAACTATCGTGTTCGACGTATTGGTATTTGAGTTCATGGGATTGGCGATGCTGGCACTCTGCATCATCGTGTTGGCCACCCCGTCGCAGCGACGGCGCTCGCGCCACGTCCGCGACTACTGACAGGTGCATTCGGACCGTTGCGTGAACCGGGCCGCCGACGGGCGATCCCGGCGGCGCTGAGTCCCGGCCGAAAAATCCCTGCCGGGCCAGAATGCAAGGGCTGAATTCGCCGCAAGACCCTTGACATATCAGCGCTTTCGGCCGAACGCGTCTCAAAAGCGTTATGGACCGTTCATGGATCTGATTACCACCACCTCCGACTTGGCCGCGGTATGCGGCCGGCTCGCGAAACATCCTGTCATTACCGTCGATACCGAGTTTCTGCGGGAGACCACCTACTACCCCCTGCTCTGCGTGGTGCAGATGGCGAGCGCCGAGGAAGCGGTCGTGATCGATACGCTGGCCCAGGGCATCGACCTCAAGCCGTTCTTCGAGCTGATGGGCGACGAGAAGGTCCTGAAAGTCTTCCACGCCGCACGGCAGGACATCGAAATCGTCTGGCACCAATCCGGCACCATTCCGCACCCGATCTTCGACACCCAGGTGGCGGCCATGGTGCTCGGCTACGGCGATTCCATTGCCTATGACCAGCTGGTCGAGCGCATCGCTGGCCACCGCCCGGACAAGACCCACCGCTTCACCGACTGGTCGCGCCGGCCGCTCAGCGCCGAGCAGATGCATTACGCGGTCTCCGACGTCACCCATTTGCGCGACGTATTCGCGGCCCTCGACGTCGATCTCAAGAAGCGCGGCCGCAGCGAATGGGTGAGCGAGGAAATGGAGGTCCTGACCTCGCCGAAAACCTACGACTTCCACCCCGAACGCGCCTGGGAGCGGCTCAAGACCCGGGTCCGCAAGCCGAAGGAGCTGGCGGTGCTGATGGAAGTCGCGGCCTGGCGCGAACAGGAGGCGCAAAGCCGCGACGTGCCGCGCAGCCGCGTGCTGAAGGACGATGCGGTCGGCGACATCGCCACCCACGCGCCGACCACCCTCGAACGCCTGGCCAATCTGCGCTCGCTGCCGAAGGGTTTTGATCGCTCGAAATGGGGCGCCGACATCGTGGCCGCCGTACAGCGCGGGCTGGCGCGCGATCCGGCCTCGTTGCCGAAGCTCGACAAGCCGCGCGGCAATTCAAACGGCGGGGCGATCGTCGAGCTGTTGAAGGTCCTGCTGCGCATGACCTCGGAGCGTCACGCCGTCGCCAGCAAGGTCATCGCCACCGTCGACGACCTGGAGCAGATCGCGGCCGACGATAATGCCGACGTCGGCGCACTGCATGGCTGGCGCCGCGAATTGTTCGGCGAGGCGGCGCTGGCGTTGAAGCAGGGCCGGCTGGCGCTGGCGATCGAAAAAGGGCGCGTCATCAGGGTCGATCGGGCCTAGCCACAGCCCTTCCCGGGTCTCTCCGATCACACCGAAACTGCGGTATTGGCTTCGATCAGCGCTGCGCTCTCGACGATCCCCGCGAAATTTCCGATCACATTGACGACCGCCAGCTTGTAGGAAGCCGCGTCGCCGATCCCCGCGCGCCGGCAGGCGACGGCGTCGCTGACCACCTGATAGCGGTGGCTGCGGTGAAACCCGTCGACCACGGTCGACAGAATGGTTTCGTCGAGCGAGAATCCCGACAGCACGCAGCGCATGTTCTTCATGTTCGCCATGTATTCGGCGAATCGCGCGGAACTGTAGGCCGACGGCAGCGGATGCTCGAACGCCAGCTCGCCGGGCCTCGGCTTCAGCTCGGCGATCCAGTCCGTCAGGTTCGATGCCGGATTGAACCACGCGGCCTGGGCAATTCGTTTCAGGTGGATGATCGGCCACAGGTTGCCGCGCCACAGCGTCATCAATTCGCGGCAGCGCGCCGTAATCGCCTCGGCGTCGGCGATGACGTGACGGCGGCCCTCGGTGAGATACTCGGTCTGCAGATCGGCGCAAACCAGGATCGGCGGATCGTCGTGGATCGACACCGCCAGTTTCGGATTGCTCATCCTCACACCGTGCGCAGCGGCGAGGTCACGGCACGCCCGGCTGACGCGTCGAGCACGCCGGGCCTGTCCCAGTCGCCCTCCGGCCGGATGATGACATAGGGATCGCTGTCGAGCGTGATGGCGTCGGCGCCGGGCTCGATATCGAGCACCATTTCAGTGTATGAAAAATCCGAGAAGGTGATCTTGCGGTTGTGGCCGAGCGGCTTGGCGCCGAAATGCGCCCAGAAATCCACCAGCCGGTCCTGCGCCTGACCGTAGATCTTCTTGAACCCCTTGCGTTTGACGTAGTCGACGCTGGCCTGCACCAGCTTGAAGGACACGCGCGAGCGCCGGAACTGGTGGCGCACGGCCAGGCGCTCGACCTTGGCGAACTCGCCGAAGAACCGCACCCGCAGGCAGCCGGCGGGCTCGGTGCCGACAAATCCGAGGAAGTGCGCCGCCACCAGATCGTTGCCGTCGAATTCCTCCTCGATCGGGCAGTCCTGCTCGGCGAGGTAGACCGCCGACCGGATCGCGGTCACCAGCATCAGGTCGTTGGGGTCGCGCGCGATGCGAACCGTGATCGAGCGCGATGGCGTCTTGATGGAAGCTGGAATGTTAGTGCCGTGCATCTGCAAAGCTCCTCGCCGGTTGGGCTGTTGGCGCGTTCAACGGAACACGGTTCCAGGGACGCTGGTAGCGCCAGAGTTCGTGCTGGTAGCTCGGGATCGGTTCGAAGCCGATCGCGATCATCAGATTGCGCCCGTCGGCGCTGGAGGGCTGCGCGTAGAGATCGGCCGGCGCCAGCCGCGGCTGGGACAGATGCATCGACACGTTGCCCAGTCCCGCCATCGCCCTGCCCAGCCCGGCGATCGCCCACACATAAATCGCCGACACCGGCTCGGAGGAACCGGCGAGCAGTCCAATGTCCGGATGCGTCAAATTCATGTCGTCGAGAATGAGCGCATCGTGGCCGCGGTCGTTGAGATAGAGAAACGCCACCGCTCCCAGCAGTTTGTCTTTTCGGCAAAATGTCAGAATGCTGCCGGGATCGAAGCTGTAATATCTCTCAAGGTCCGGTTCCGTAATCTGAACTCCGGGAACCAGCCGGTTCGCCATGTCGGAGAGCGCACCGAGATCGGAGCGCCGCGCCGGCTGCACGACGATCTCCGTGCTCCTGGGCAGCAGATCGAAATCGCGTTTTGCGGCCAAAGTGGCCCTTTCCATAACCGGGTCGCGCATCTATCGTCGCTCCTGCCTCTGGGTGAGCACCATACCGGGCAGGGATTTCGGGTATGCAGCAACTATTGCACCGGGGTGCTGCGATCACGCAGCACCGCCATGATGAAGTTCTGGATGCGTCCTGGGATGACCTGCGATCGTTTCTGGCGTGCGCGAGATACAAGAGCTTTCGCAATGCGGCAGAAGGACTTGGCCTCACCAGCACCACGCTGATGCGCCGGATCGACCGGCTCGAAGAGTCCATCGGCTGCAAATTATTCCTGCGCGACCAGAGCGGCCTGACGCTGAGCCCGGAGGGCGCGGCCATGATCGGCGACGTGATGGAAATGGAACGTCACGCCTTCAATATCTTCCGGCGCGCGGCGCAGACCGACGATACCGCCGGCACGGTCCGCGTCGCCGTCACCGAAGGCCCCGGCAATTTCTGGATCCTTCCCCGGCTGATCGACTTCCAGAGAACCTATCGCAAGATCACCGTCGACCTGCGCTGCGCGATGGAGCAGGCAGACGTCGCCCGGCTGGAGGCCGACATCGCCATCCAGTTCGAGCGGCCGACCAATCCCGACCTGATCGTCACCAAACTCGGCCGGCTTCACATCTATGGCTTCGTTTCGGAAGGTTACCGCAAGCTGCACGGCATCCCTACGCTTGCCGAAATCAGGAACCACCGGCTGGTGATCCAGCATGCGCCGCAGATCGACGATACCGCCTATGCGAGGGTGCTGGGACTGACGTCGCTGGAAGGCATCGTCGGCATCAAGACCAATTCGAGCATCGGCGTTCTCTATGCAGTGGAGCGCGGTGCGGGAATGGGTTTCCTGCCGACATCGTCCGTCGCATTGGGAGCGAACCTCGTCCCCGTCGATCTCGACGTCCGCCACCACGCCGATCTCTGGCTCACCTACCACAAGGAGTTTCGCAACTCCGACCGCCACAAGATCGTCATCGACTGGCTGAAGAAGATATTCGACCCAAAGACCTATCCCTGTTTCAAGGACGAGTTCATCCATCCGAACGACCTCGTGCCGCTGATGGCGACGGCACGCGGGAATTTCGGGCTTCAGGGATATGTAGCCGCGGGGCCGGCCTGATTGGGCGCGAGCGCCCCGCCAGCGAAATCTACCATTTGAGCTCGAGGCCGAATGTGCCCTGGTGCGACTGCATCGCGGCGCGGTACTTGGCGTCGTAGTTGAGATAGAGGCGCGCGGTGTTGCTCAGGCTGAGCGAAGCGGACGCGCCGGCGTCGGCGCCATAGCGGCTTTCGCCGATCCCCTGCACGATGATGTTCTGGGCGCCGAGGCTGACCGTGACCGCGCCGAAATTCTGCGCGACATTGTCGACCAGCTTGCCGTAGGCCGAGACGTCGAAAATCTTCCGATCGAAAATCCAGTAGCGCCCGACTTCCGCCCCGATCAGAAACCGCGCGCGCTCCGCGGTGGCGCCGGACGCCATCACCGGATCGAGACCGCCGATTTCCTGCAGCGATCCGGTCGAGGCGCGGACATATTCGAACGCGACCTTCGGCACGATGCGGTTCTGGTCGAGACTCCAGTAATAGCTGAGTTCGGTCAGCGCGCCGCCGAGGCGGGCGTTGTAGCCGGCGGTTGCTAAGCCGAATCCGGTATCGCGGGTGGAATTGACCTTGCCGAAGCCCTGAACCAGCGCGACCGCCCAGGTCCACGGCCCCTTGTCGACCGACGCGTTGAACCCGAACTGGGTAAGGTCGAGCGTTGCCGATTGCAGCGCCAGGGGAATGTCGATGGCGGTGTGGCTTTGATCGACGGAGACACCGACATTGACGCCGGGCGCGATGCGCGCTCCTACCCCCGCGACGCCGCCAAAAGTGCGGCGGCGATCGCCGACGAAGTAACCCAGCGGACCGGTCGTCGCGTGAAGTCCATAACCCTCTGCCCAGCTGCGAAACCGGGGCGCCTCCGTGCTCCCGGAGGCGCCGCCGCCGCCGGGGTTGCTTCGCATCGCCTTGTCTAAGCCGGACGCCGCCTGATTGCCCAGGCGTTCGAGAAAATTGCTGCCAAGGTTGGTCACGGTCGAGCCTGCCGAGAAACTGGAATTGGTCGGGGTCGGACTTGGCGTAGGACTTGGGGTCGGCGAAGGCGTCGGGGTCGGCGTTGGACTGGGTGACTGGGCCTGCGCTTCGGGCGCGGCTGCAACGGCAAGCAGCAAGGCCATCGCCAGCACACGCAAAAGTGGGAGCCGCGCATTGTTGCGGCCGGCCCGCGTCTCATTCAATTGCCAGGGCGATGGGCAGCGCATGAAATCCAATCCAGAAAAAGAGCGCAGCTCGAGAAAAATCCCAAAATCCCCATTGGCCCAAGCCGATTTGCGCTGAGTTCACCGGGAGCGTCAATCGGTCAGGCTGCTCCGCGCCAGCCAATTGCCGGGCGTTGTTGTTCGGCTGCCACAGCTGATTGCAGGCAATCCCGTCGGCCCACTCGATTTCCGGAGCCGGGTCAGAGGCTTGCTAACGCAACAATTTCATGTTGCAATATCCAGCACAATCGGATCCAGGCCGTTCGACTGTGCGTTTCGCGACGATGAAGTTCAAGACTCGGAAATTAAGCAGACTTCCGGAAGCCCGCTTGTGGCGTGGCACGCAAAAAGCGTGGCCGCGTCTTTTTTATGTCTAGACCAGGAGACAGGCGATGCAGAAAGGCACCGTCAAGTGGTTCAACCCGACCAAGGGTTATGGGTTCATCAAGCCGAACGGCGGCGATAAGGACGTGTTCGTCCATATCTCGGCGGTCGAGCGCGCCGGGCTCTCAACCCTCAACGAAAATCAGGTTGTCGAATATGACCTCGTGGAAAATCGCGGCAAGAGCTCCGCGGAAAACCTCAAGGTCTCGTAGCCTTCGTGACGATCTGCGCAAGCGATCATGATGGCCCCCCTGCTCGCGCCGGGGGATTTTATTTGTCGTTGGAAAATTTCAACCTGCCAGCATCCGGCGCTCGCGCGCCCTGATCAGGCCGACCACCGTGTCATTGACCGGCGTGGCGATCCCGAGCGGCTTGCCGAGCCGCGGGATCGCGCCATTGATGGCATCGACCTCGCAGCGGCGGCCGGCATTGTAATCCAGCAGCATCGACGGTCGCGCGTCGGGAATCTTGCCGCCGAGTTTTCGGACGTGCTCGATCGGATCGCCGACATCGAGCCGGACGTTGGAGGCCTTCGCCACCGCGACCGCTTCCGCGGCGCAGCCGCGCGCCACGCTCCAGGCATCGGCATCGTCGAGGATCTGCCCGATCGTCAGCCCGGTGACGCAGGAGGTCCCGGAAAAGGCGACGTTCATGATCAGCTTTTCCCAGACCATCTGCTTGATGTCGTCGAACAGCGCGACCTTGAAGCCTGCCGATTGCCAGATCTTGGCCGACGCCTGCAGCAGCTGTTTCGGCAGGCCCTGGAAGGCGCCGAACCGGATCATCTCCATGCCATTGTGGTGGGCATGGCCGGGTGCCCGTATCGACGCCCCAAATCCGCCGACCACGCCGACGGCGATGCGATCGGCGCCGAGGATGGGACCGGCGATCTCAGGCGATCCCAGACCGTTCTGGATGGTCTGGACGATCGTCTCCGGCCCCAGCAGCGGAAGGCAGGATCGCGCCGCCGCCTCTACGTCGAAGGCCTTGGTGGCGATGATGACGAGATCGCACGGCCCGATGCCGTCCGTGGTGGTCGAAGCATGAATCGGCACCGTGCGGTCGCCGCTGGCTCCCTCGCAGCGCAGGCCGTTGCTGACCATCGCCTCGGCGTGGTCGGGCCACAGCGTGACCGCGTGCACCTCGTGGCCGGCATCGACCATCAGCGCGGCATACACCGATCCCATCGCGCCACAGCCGACTATCGCAATCTTTGCCATTTTGATTTCTCCGTGCGGACCGTCGGCGTAAAATTTCAGGTTGCGGCGGGCGATATCAATACAGCGCCGACGCCGATATTGCCTTCGGTCTTGCAGATCTCGCCTTCGAGACGTGCCTGGCCGGCGGCGAGCAGCCGCAGCGCATCGGGATAGATGCGGTGTTCTACCCCGAGAATCCGATCCGCCAGCGTCTCCGCCGTGTCGTCATCGGCGACCGCAACCGCGCCCTGCATCACGATCGGGCCCGCATCGGTTTCGGGAATGACGAAATGCACGGTGGCGCCGGAAATCTTTACGCCGGCGCGCAGCGCCTGGCCTTGCGGATCGAGCCCCGGAAACGACGGCAGCAGTGAGGGATGAATGTTGAGCATCCGGCCATACCAGTGCTGCACGAACTCGGCCGTCAGCAGCCGCATGAATCCGCCGAGGCAAATCAGTTCGACCCGGTGCTGGTCCAGCGTCGTCTGCAGCACCGCCTCGAACGCTGCGCGGTCCTTGCCGAACGGCTTGCTTTCGATCGTGACCGTCGCAATGCCGCTGGCCCTGGCCCGCTCCAGCCCGCCGGCATCGGCGCGGTTTGAAATCACGACCACAATCTCGGCCGGAAAATCACTGGCGCCTGCCGCCTCGATCAGCGCGGCCATGTTCGAGCCGCGTCCGGAAATCAGGATGGCGACCCGGCGCTTCATGGCCTCACCATGCAGGATTTTACCATGAGAGATCGAGATGACCATTATAGACCACGCGATGTTCGCCCTCGGCCGGGATCACCTCGCCGAGCAACGCCACGCTCTCGCCGGCTTCGGTGAGAATGGCGGTGACTTCCTCAATGGCATCAGGCCTGACGATCGCGATCATGCCGATGCCGCAGTTGAAGGTGCGCAACAATTCGAGTTCGGCGATGCCGCCCTGCTGCGCCAGCCATTTGAACACCGGCAGCACCGGCAGACGCGCCAGATCGATGCCGACGCCGAGATGTTTCGGCAGCACCCTCGGAATATTGTCGGTAAAACCGCCGCCGGTGATGTGGGCAAGGCCCTTGACCGCGCCGGTCTCACGGATCGCGCGCAGGCAGGAGCGGACATAGAGCCGGGTCGGTGTCAGCAGCGCGCCGCCCAAGGTCATGACCGGCGAAAACGGCGCCTGCGCCTCGAAGCCGAGGCCCGACACCTCGACGATCTTGCGGACCAGGGAAAAGCCGTTGGAATGCACCCCCGACGAGGCGAGCCCGATCACGGCGTCTCCAACAGCGATATCGCCCCGCGGCAGCAGCGTGCCGCGTTCGGCGGCCCCGACCGCGAAACCGGCCAGATCGTAATCGCCATCCTTGTAGAGCCCCGGCATTTCCGCGGTCTCGCCGCCGATCAGGGCGCAGCCGGACTCCCGGCAACCCTCGGCGATGCCGGCCACGATCATCGCGGTGGCCTCGGGGTCGAGCTTGCCGCAGGCGAAATAATCGAGAAAGAACAGCGGTTCGGCGCCCTGCACCACGAGGTCATTGACCGACATCGCCACCAGGTCGATGCCGATGCCGCCATGCAGGCCGGTCTCGATGGCGATCTTGACCTTGGTGCCGACGCCGTCGGTGGCCGCCACCAGCACCGGGTCCTTGAAGCCCGCGGCCTTGAGGTCGAACAATCCACCGAAGCCGCCGATTTCGGCATCGGCGCCCGCTCTCGCGGTGGCGCGGACCATCGGCTTGATCAGATCGACCAGACGATTGCCCGCATCGATGTCGACGCCGGAATCCGCGTAAGTGAGCCCGTTTTTGCGGTCGATCATGCCCTAATCCAGATGAAGGCGGCTGGTTACGTCGGATTCCGTCCTCGTGCAATGGCTCGCATGCGGCGTCAGCATGTACTATGTAGACAGGAACCGGTCTGGGCTGCCAAGGGCTGGATCATTTGCGAAATCAGGCCGGTAGCCGGGAAGCGACCGAGTTGAGTATTCCGAACATCATTACGCTGGGCCGCATCCTCCTGGTGCCGGTCATCGTCTGGGCGATCGCGTCGAACCAGATGGCGATCGCCTTTGCGCTCTTCATCGTTGCCGGCGTCAGCGACGCGGTCGATGGTTTCCTGGCCAAGCGCTTCAATATGGCGAGCGAGCTGGGCGCCTTGCTCGACCCCCTCGCCGACAAGGCCCTGCTGGTCTCGATCTACATCGCGCTCGGAACCTGGGGCGCCGTACCCGGCTGGATCGTCATCCTCGTGGTTTCGCGCGACATCATGATCGTCGCCGCCGTGATTGTGTCATGGTTGGTCGGCAAGCCGATCCCGATGAAACCGTTGATGGTGTCGAAGCTCAATACGGTGGCGCAGGTGGCGTTCGCGTCACTGGTGCTTGCCTCGCTGGGCTTCGGCTTCAATCCGACGCCCTACGATCTGATCCTGATGGGTTTCGTCACGGTCTTCACGCTGGTTTCCGTATCGCTCTATCTCATGGAGTGGGTGCGGCACATGAGTACCGTCGAAACAACCTAGAGAGATTTGCGTGGTCGTCCGCGTTCAACCCCGCCAGCTTGCATTCGCGCTGCCGCATGCAGAGAGCCTGACCCGCGACAATTTTCTCGAAGGTCCGGCCAATGAAGCGGGCCTGGGGCTGATCGACGCTTGGCCCGAATGGCCCAACCGCGTGATGCTGCTGGTCGGCCCGGAAGGCTGCGGCAAGAGCCACCTTGCCGCGATCTGGGCCGAGCAAGCCGGCGCACGCTCGATATCGGCGCATGCGCTGACCGCGGCCGCCGTGCCGGGTGCGCTGGCGACCGGCGCGCTGGTGGTCGAAGATCTCAGATCGGGGGATTTCGACGAACGGGCCCTGTTCCACCTGATGAACCTGGCGCGCGAGGACGAGGCGTTCGTCCTGATCACCGCGCGGGAGTCGCCATCGGCGTTTGAAGTCGACTTGCGCGATCTGCGCTCGCGTCTGCGCGCGGTGCCGGCGGTAACGCTGCTGCCGCCCGACGATCAGCTGTTTCGCGCCTTGATCGTCAAATCCTGCGCCGACCGGCAGCTCACGATCGACGAGACCGTGGTGAGCTATCTCGCCACCCGGATCGAGCGGTCCTATGCCGCCGTGCGCCAGACCGTCGAACTGCTGGACACCGAAGCCCTGAGGCTCGGCCGCCCGGTGACCCGGGCGCTGGCGGCGGAATTGCTCCGCAACGCCTGACCCTCAAGCAGGCTTGCTTCAAGCCGGTACCTTTCGTCGCTGCGCCATCTTGACCGCGCGACGACCGGGAACATCAATGTCATTGAAACGTCATCGCGATAACACATGCTCTGCTGCGCATTTGCCGGAAACGGCGCAAGCATCGCGCAGGATTGGACCGAACCTTGATGGAATCCGCACAAGCTGTTGTAATCAAAGAGAAAGAGGCGGAATCCGAAGCCGGCCCGGCAGTGGCTTCCAGTCCCGAACGCTTCATCAATCGCGAGCTTTCCTGGCTGAACTTCAACCGCCGGGTCTTGGAGGAATCGGTCAATCCCGGCCATCCCGCGCTGGAGCGGGTGCGATTCCTGTCGATTTCAGCCAATAACCTTGATGAATTCTTTATGGTCCGCGTCGCCGGCATCAAGGCCCAGGTGCGCGAGGGCATTGCCGAGCGCAGTCCCGACGGCCTGACCCCGTCCGAGCAACTCGTCCAGATCAACGAGACGGTGTCCCGGCTGACCGGCGACCAGCAGGCGATCTGGCGCGACCTGCGGGGCATCCTGGCCGAGGTCGGCATCGTCCTGGTCGACGGCCGCGACGTCAGCAAGTCCGAGCGGGCCTGGATCGAGGATCATTTCCTCCACAACATTTTCCCGCTGCTGACGCCGCTCGCGATCGATCCGGCGCATCCCTTCCCGTTCATCCCGAGTCTCGGATTTACCGTTGCGCTGCAGTTGGCGCGGGTCTCCGACGGCAGGCCGATGAATGCGCTGATCCGCATGCCCGGCAAGATCGATCGCTTCATCCGGATGCCCGCAGGCAAGGATGCCTCGGTACGGCTGATCACGCTGGAGCAAGCCACCGGCCTGTTCATCGGCCGGCTGTTTCCCGGCTACACCGTCAAGGGCCAGGGCGCCTTTCGCATCATCCGGGACTCCGAACTCGAAATCGAGGAAGAGGCGGAAGATCTGGTTCGCCTGTTCGAGACCGCGCTGAAGCGCCGGCGGCGGGGATCGGTGATCCGGCTGGAGATCGAAGCCAATATGCCGGAAGAGCTGCGCGCCTTCGTGCAGCGCGCGCTGTCGACCACCGACGACGAGGTATTGCTGGTCGACGGCGTGCTGGCGATGAACGAGCTGTCGCAGCTGACGCGGCTCGACCGGCCGGATCTCGAATTCGCGCCTTACGTCCCGCGCCATCCCGAACGCGTGCGCGATCATGGCGGCGATATTTTTGCGGCGATCAGGCAGAAGGATCTGATCGTTCATCACCCTTACGAATCCTTCGACGTCGTCGTCCAGTTCCTGCAACAGGCGGCCCGCGACCCCGATGTCGTCGCCATCAAGCAGACGCTCTATCGCACCTCGCACAACTCGCCGATCGTGCGGGCGCTGGTGGAGGCCGCGGAGGCCGGAAAAACCGTGACCGCGCTGGTGGAACTGAAGGCGCGATTCGACGAGGAAGCCAATATCCGCTGGGCCCGCGATCTCGAGCGCGCCGGCGTGCAGGTGGTCTATGGATTCATCGAGTTGAAGACCCACGCCAAGCTGTCGCTGGTGGTGCGCCGCGAGGGCGGCAGCCTCACCACCTATGTCCACACCGGCACCGGCAACTATCATCCGGTCACCGCGCGCATTTATACCGACCTCTCCTACTTCACCTCGGATCCGATCATCGGGCGCGACGCCGCGCGTGTGTTCAACTACATCACCGGCTATGCGGAACCGATCGATATCGAAAAGATGGCGGTATCGCCGCTGACACTGCGCGAGCGGATGCTCGAACATATTCGCGGCGAGACCCAGTTTTCCCGTAACGGCAAGCCGGCGGGAATCTGGCTCAAGATGAACTCGCTGGTTGATCCCGATATCATCGACGCGCTTTATGAGGCGTCGCAGGCCGGCGTGCCGATCGAACTGGTGGTACGCGGCATTTGCTGCCTTCGGCCCGGCGTACCAGGACTTTCGGAGAATATCCGCGTCAAATCCATCATCGGCCGTTTTCTCGAACATGGCCGAATCTACTGCTTCGGGATGGGACAGGGCCTGCCCAGCGCAAAAGCTGCTGTGTATATCTCCTCCGCCGACATGATGCCACGCAACCTCGACCGGCGAGTCGAGATCCTCTGTCCACTGCAAAATCCTACGGTGCATCAGCAGGTTCTCGAACAGATCATGGTGGCAAACCTGAAGGATACCGAGCAGAGCTGGCAGTTGTTGCCGGATGGATCGTCAACGCGTATGAAGGCCGCGAAGGGCGAGGAGCCCTTCAATCTGCACGATTACTTCATGACGAATCCGAGTCTGTCAGGCCGTGGAAAGTCTCTCAAGGAATCTTCGCCGCGCCGCCTCACGCGCCGTTCCGAGCGTCACCAGTCGCCCTAGGAGGGCGACATCGTGAAGCGGCCGCGCAAGGGCGCCTCCAGCGTCGCGGTCATCGACATCGGCTCGAATTCGGTGCGGCTCGTCGTCTATGAAAAGATGGCGCGCAGCCTGATCACCATCTTCAACGAGAAGGCGCTGTGCGGCCTCGGCCGCGAGGTCCAGACCAGCGGCCTTTTGGCGCCGGATGCCGTCGCCAAGGCGCTGACCGCGCTGCGGCGGTTTCGTGCGCTGTGCCGGGTGATGAAGGTCGGCCGCGTCCATGCGATCGCAACCGCCGCCTGCCGCGACGCCAGCAACGGCCCCGACTTCATCGCCAAGGCCGAACGCATCTGCGGCTGTCCGATCGAGAGCCTGTCGGGTCCGCGCGAGGCGCATTTGTCGGCGCTGGGCGTGGTTTCCGGCATCCACAAGCCCGATGGCATCGTCGGCGATCTCGGCGGCGGTTCGCTGGAACTGATCGACGTGCACGGCAACCGGGTTCGCAGCGGCGTGACGCTCCCGCTCGGAAGTCTGGCGCTGCAGGACGTGTCGCAGAAATCGCTGAAGCGCGCCGAGCGCATCGTCAAGACGGATCTTGCCGGCGTGGCACAGCTCAAGGCCGGCAGCGGCCGCACCTTCTATGCGGTCGGCGGAACATGGCGGGCGCTGGCCCGCATCCACATCATCCAGAGCGGCTATCCGTTGCGGGTGATGCACGGCTATTCGATCCCGGCGGCGGCTGCGCTCGATTTCGCGCAGCGCCTGCGCCGGCTGGCGGCGGCCGACATGCTGGCCGACATCGAAGCCGTCGCCGACGCCCGCCGGCCACTGCTGGCCTATGCGGCCCTCGTGCTCGAATACATCATTCGCGTCGCCAAACCCAAGACCATCGTGTTCTCGACCTTCGGCGTGCGCGAAGGCCTGCTTTACGCGAAGCTGCCGCAAACCGAGCGTTCGAAGGATGGCCTGATCTGTGCCGCGCAGACGCTGAACGAATTGCTGTCGCGATCGACCCGGCACGCCGAGGAACTGATCGGGTGGACCGATCGGCTGGTCCGCGTCGTCAGGCTCAAGGAAACCGAAGAGGATCGGCGGCTGCGCCATACCGCCTGCCTGCTGTCGGACATTGGATGGCGGGTGCATCCCGACTATCGCGGCGAGCAGACGCTCAATCTCATTACCAACGGCAATTTCGGCTCCATCAGCCATCAGGGCCGGGCCTTCGTCGCACTCTCGGTATTTTACCGCTACGCCGGCCTGAGCGAACAGAATGAACCGCCCACGATCATTCAGCAGCTGGTGCCGCCGGCCATGGTCGAGCGGGCACGGCTGCTCGGCGCGGCGTTTCGCGTCGCCCATCTGATATCGGCGGCGCGGCCCGGCGTGCTGCCGCTGACCCATTTCCGCAGCCAGGGCCGCAAGCTGATGCTGGTGTTCGAGCACAGGATGGTGGACCTGGTCGCCGATCGCGTCGGCAGCCGGTTCAAGCAGCTGGCGCGGCTGGTCGGCCGCGCCGGATCGATCGTGCGGCGCTAGAGCGGATTTATCAGGCTAGAACCTTGATAATACGCCAATTTTATTCCCCGAGCGGCGCAGCGCGAGCCGGGGTGCGCCTACTGTACATGGGGTTGTTTTCGAGATTTTGGTCCGGGCCGTGTTGTGCCCGGGCCGTTAAACCGCCGTCGCGGAATGCGCGTCGCCTTGCAGCTTGCGCTTCCGCCACATCGATCCCGCCACCAGGACGGTGACGATGCCGATGATCCCGAACACCACCTCGCCGCCATGACCGTCATTGGCGAACTGCGGGAACACCCTGAGCGGCGCGAGGAATGAGTCGAGCGTCATGCCGACCGGACCGTTGAATACCGCCTTCAGATACGGGACGACGGCGGGATCGGTCGCCATCACCTCAAAAGGATGTTGATCCACATGATCTTGCCGAGCGCGGCCCAAAAGGCCGGCTGCTGCATCTCGGCGTGAAACTAGGTGAAGAAGGTCGAGAACGCCGCGGGATCGAAGATATGCATTGCCCAGCTCACAGCATATTCCCCCGGCGTCAGGCCGTCTCAACCGGCTATGGCTTGCCGCTTTCTTTGTCGATCAACCGACGATTTCGTTGCCCGAGAAGAACTGGGCGATTTCGATCGCCGCGGTCTCGGCGGCATCGGAACCATGCACCGAGTTTTCGCCGATCGACTTCGCGTGCAGCTTGCGGATGGTTCCGTCGGCGGCCTTGGAAGGATCGGTCGCACCCATGACCTCGCGATGCTTCAGCACAGCGCCCTCGCCCTCGAGCACCTGGACCACGACCGGACCGGACGTCATGAAGTCAACCAGCTCGCCGAAAAACGGCCGCGCCTTGTGGACACTGTAAAAGGTTTCGGCCTGCTCCCGGGTCATGCGAATGCGCTTCTGGGCAACGATCCGCAGTCCGGCCTTTTCGATCAGCGCGTTGATCGCGCCCGTCAGGTTGCGCGCGGTCGCGTCGGGCTTGAGAATCGAAAAGGTACGTTCAATCGCCATAATATCGTCCTTGAAAACCGCTGGTGGGAGTTGCGGCGCTTATATCGGCGCCGTCAGGGAACGGCAAGCGACCGGTCGCTGCAATTGAGCCCGGATCGGGCCGATTTCGTTCACACCGGCCGGGCCGCCATGAGCGTTGCCTCGAACGGCGTCGGCGGCGGTTTCAAGCCATTCCAGCGAGCAGGCATGCAATCCACCCCGGGCAGAAACCATTTCCATCCCGGTGACTTGTCTCTGCAACATCACCACCGAATACCAAGCGGGATGCCGTCATGAACAGCCACACCGACACCAGCGAACAGATCGATCGCAAGACCAGCCGATCGATCTGCCATGCCGTGGGCGAACGGCTGCAGCAGCACCTTCGCCCGCTGGAATCCGAACTGCCCTCCGACCTGGCACATCTGGTGGATGAACTGCGAAAACAGGACGCCCGCGGTCGCCGAATGCGTCCGAACTAGGCCCTATTGCGGCATCAGCCGCTGCGCCGCGGACATTTCGCACAATTAACGGGTTGCGTTTTGGGACGGCTCCGGTGAAAAGCCCGGATGCTTTCAATCACCGATATTTCGGTCCGGATTGCCGGACGGCTTTTGATCGATACCAGCTCGGTGCAGATCGTGCCGGGCTCGCGCGTGGGCTTTGTCGGCCGCAATGGCGTCGGCAAATCGACGCTGTTCCATGCGATTCGCGGCGAGTTGCCGACCGAAACCGGTTCCATCTCGATCCCTCCCCGCTGGCGCATCGGCAGTCTCGCCCAGGAAGCGCCCGACGGCCCGGAGAGCCTGATTTCCGTCGTGCTGAAGGCCGACCTGGAACGTGATTCGCTGCTGGCCGAAGCCGAGACCGCGCACGATCCGTCGCGCATCGCCGATATCCAGACCCGGCTCGTCGATATCGACGCGCATTCGGCGCCGGCGCGCGCCGCCGCGATCCTGAGCGGCCTTGGATTTTCCACCGCCGATCAGGCGAGGTCCTGCTCGGAGTTTTCCGGCGGCTGGCGTATGCGCGTCGCACTGGCGGCAACGCTGTTTTCGGCGCCCGATCTATTGCTGCTGGACGAGCCCACCAACTACCTCGATCTCGAAGGCACGCTGTGGCTTGAGGACCATCTGGCGAACTATCCGCGCACGGTGATCGTCATCAGCCATGACCGCGACCTGCTCGACACCTCGGTCGACCAGATCCTTCACCTCGATCGCACCAAGCTGACGCTCTACAAGGGCACCTATTCCTCGTTCGAGGAGCAGCGCGCCACCCGCGAGATGCTCGACGCCAAGCACGCCAAGCGGCAGATGGACGAACGCAAGCGCCTGCAGGCCTTCGTCGATCGCTTCAAGGCCAAGGCCTCGAAAGCCCGCCAGGCGCAGTCGCGCGTCAAGATGCTGGAACGGATGAAGCCGGTCACCGCGCTGGTGACGCAGGACGTCCGCGAAATCTCCTTCCCGGTGCCCGAGCGCATGCTGTCGCCGCCGATCATCGCGGTCGACAACGTCTCGGTCGGCTATGACCCGAAGAAGCCAGTGCTCAATCGCGTTACCCTGCGCATCGACACCGACGACCGCATCGCCCTGCTCGGCTCCAACGGCAACGGCAAGTCGACGCTGGTCAAGCTGCTCGCCAACAAGCTGGCGCCGTTCTCCGGTCACGTCACCCGCGCCGAAAAGCTGTCGGTCGGCTATTTCGCGCAGCATCAGGTCGACGAGCTCAATCTCGACGGCTCGGCCTACGATCACGTCCGTAAACTGATGCCGGACGCCACCGAGACCAAGGTACGCGGACGCACCGGCGCGATCGGGTTCTCCGGCAAGGCCGGCGATACCCTGGTCAAGAGCCTCTCGGGCGGCGAGAAGGCACGGTTGCTGCTGGGACTGGCGACCTTCTTCGGTCCCAACATGATCATTCTCGACGAGCCGACCAACCATCTGGACATCGACAGCCGCGCGGCGCTTGCCGAAGCGATCAACGAATTTCCCGGCGCCGTCATCATGGTCTCCCATGATCGCTATCTGATCGAGGCCTGCGCCGATCAATTGTGGGTGGTCGCCGATCAGGCGGTCACGACCTATGACGGCGATCTCGACGATTACCGGCGCTTGGTGCTGTCGGCGCGCGGCATGCGCTCGAATTCGCGCGACCGCGGCGACAATGATCGCGGCGACGGCCGCGACAAGCCCGCGCGCAACAAGCCCGAGAAGCGCATCCCGCTGAAGCAGAAGATCTCGGACGCCGAGGCCGAGATAGCGCGCATCAACGGCATCATTGCCAAGATCGATACCGCGCTGGCGCTGCCGGATCTGTTCAAGCGCGATCCGAAGCAGGCAGCCCAGCTCGGCAAGGCGCGGGCCGGCGCCCAGAGCGCCCTGCAGCGCGCCGAGGAAGAATGGCTGACAGCAAGCTCGCAATATGATCAGGCGACGGGCTGAGGCAGAACCGCTCTGGGACTGCGGACCTGCGGTCAGGTCGCGGCCGGCTTCTTCTTCGGCTTCGCCGTTCGCGGCGGCACCACCGGTTCGGCGCCACGTTCGATCGAGCTCAAGCGTCCGGCGGTAAAGGTGTAAATTCCGGCGCGCTGCCCGCGCGAATAGGTCACCACTGCCACCCGGTCGCCGCGTGCATTGTTCGAGAGGTTGACGCTATCAGGGGCGCCGATGCCGCGCACGACGTCGCATTCGGTATGGAGAAGCGCCACCGTTCCCCGGGTCGAGGGCACCGGCGCTCCGGCCGCGCCGTCAGTCAGGGCATTGGCGTCCGAACCGGGAGGCGCCATTCCCGGGCAGCCGCCATCGGCGCTCACCAGGTCCTCCGCCGTCACCGGCTTTTCGGGGGTCAGGGGCGTCGTCTCGATCGAAACGCTCCGGATGAACACCCTGCCGGAACGGGAAAACCATTCCGCGTCCTTCGACAGCAGATCGGACTGAAACATGTTGGACGCGCCCGAGCAGCCCGCCATCAGGGGGGCCAGCAGCAGCAGCGCCAGCAGGCGTTCGCGATGAAGGTTTGTGTCTCGCACGATTAACCGAATTCCCAACCCTGTCGCTTAAGCGGTTGTCCCACCATCACTTTGCGGCATGAGCGTGACTATGTCCAAGCTCGCGGGCCGAAACCGCAGATTATCATTAATTGCGTTATATCGCTAATTCCGCCGCTGCCACCGGCCGCGCTCGTCGGCCTGCCAGTAGGTGACCTCGAACCCCCGCGACTTGCAGTCGGTCCAGGCGCCCCGCGCCGCGCCGAGCGCGGTGTCGTCGTCGCCGTTAAAGACCAGCACCAGACGGTCGTAGCTCTCGCAGTCCGGGGGCAGCGCGGCATTGTCGATCAAAAACCTCACATTGGCCCTGTTCGGGTTGCCCTCCTCCACCGCCAGCACGATCGGCTGATCCTGGGCATCGGTGGCCCGCCAGGTCGCGTGCGGCAGGAATGAATCGTCGCGATAGGTCCACAGATGGACGTCGAGCGCGTCTGCACGCTCTTCCGATGTCGACTGCACCACTACCCGCCAGCCACGCTCCAGCGACTTCTCCAGCAACGGCGGCAGCACGTTCTCGAGCAACATGTCCTGCAGATGGTAGAACAGAACTTCCGTCATCGGGTTTCAGCTATTTGCTGCCTTCGTAATACTCCGCCACCAGCCGCTCCAGCAGGCGCACGCCATAGCCCGAACCCCAGCTGTGATTGATCTCGGACTTCGGCGCGCCCATCGCGGTTCCCGCGATATCGAGATGCGCCCACGGCGTGTCGTCGACGAAGCGCTGCAGGAACTGCGCGGCGGTGATCGACCCGCCGTTGCGGACGCCGGCATTCTTCACATCGGCGAACTGCGAATCGATCTGCTTGTCATATTCCGGGCCCAGCGGCATGCGCCACACCCGTTCCCCGGTCTCGAGCCCGACCTTGGTCAGCCGTTCGGCCAGTTCGTCGTTGTTGGAAAACATGCCGGCATATTCGGTGCCGAGCGCCACCATGATCGCGCCGGTCAGCGTTGCCAGATCGACCATGAATTTCGGCTTGAACTTCTTTGCCACGTACCAGAGCACGTCGGCCAGCACCAGACGGCCTTCGGCGTCGGTGTTGATGATCTCGATGGTCTGGCCGGACATCGAGGTCACGATGTCGCCGGGGCGTTGCGCATTGCCGTCGGGCATGTTTTCGACAATGCCGATGGCGCCGACCACATTGGCTTTCGCCTTGCGCGCCGCCAGCGCATGCATCAAGCCGACCACGCAGGCCGCACCGCCCATATCGCCCTTCATGTCTTCCATACCGGCAGCGCCCTTGATGGAGATGCCGCCGGTATCGAAACAAACACCCTTGCCGACGAAGGCTACCGGCTGCTCGCCTTTCTTGCCGCCATTCCAGCGCATCACCACCATGCGGCCGGGCTGCGTCGAGCCCTGGGAGACGCCGAGCAGCGCGCCCATGCCGAGCCTGGTCATGGCCTTGACGTCGAGAATTTCGACATCGACGCCGAGCTTGCGCAACTGCGCGGCGCGCCGGGCGAATTCCACGGGATAGAGCACGTTCGGCGGCTCATTGACGAGTTCGCGCGCCATGATGACGCCATCGACAATGTGTGCGCGAGGCGCGAAGGCTTTTCGCGCGGCAGCGACATCGCCGACCGCGAGCGAAACCTCGGCGCGCAACGCGGCATCCTCGCCGTCCTTCTTCTTGGTCTTGTAGCGATCGAATTTATAGGCGCGCAACCGCACTCCCGATGCCACCGCGGCGGCCTGGTCGGGCTTCATCGCGCCATCAGGCAATTCCGCCATGATCGTCACCACCGCATTGCCGGCGAGCAGCTTGCCGGCCGCCGCGCCGCCGAGCTTGAGAAAATCATTGTCCTTGATCGCCGACGGCTTGCCGGCGCCCACCACGATCAGCCGGGAGGCCTTCAGACCCTCCGGCGCCAGAATATCGAGCGTCGAACCGCTCTTGCCCTTGAACTGGTTGGTTTCCGCAGCGCGCTTGACCACATCGGCAGCCCTGCCCAGCCCCTTCCGGGTCGCCGCGCCGAATTTCAGCGTTTCGTCGCAAAACACCACCAGAACCCCGCGCGGGGCAGTGGAAAACGGAACGAAGCCGACCTTGACGGCGTCGGACATGGGCAAATCCTCCAGTAATTCAGGGCTGTCGCGGGGTCGGCAACCGGCCGGGCTGTGTTTCGAGTGTTCTCATCGGCTGTGGCTGCACATCCGCGGGAAGCGTGGTCCTGATCACTATGGCCTGCCAGCCGCCGCGCTGCCAAGCGTGTCAGTGGCTCATAAGCCACATAGCCCGAATTATTAACCATATGGCAAGGGTGCCATGGCGCAGCCATTTTGTTGACGGATCAAAGGGATGGTAGTGAGAATGTGGGCCGGCAGGACAATTGCGGCGCGACCAATGGGGATCCCGTAACAGGGATTGGTCGTGGGCCGCGGTTCCGGTTCGCCAGGTGGGATCGTGCGGTAGCGATGGGGTCGATCGACAAGTATATTTTTCGAACGACGCTGGCGTCGTTTGCGTTGATTCTGGTGAGCCTGACAGGGGTGATCTGGATTACGCAGGCGTTGCGCGGCATCGACCTGATGACGAGCCAGGGCCAGACCATCGTCACCTTTCTCGGCATCACCAGCCTCGTCATCCCGGCGCTGGTGCTGATCATTGCGCCGATCGCGCTGATGATCGCGATCTCGCATACCCTCAACAAGCTCGCGACCGACTCCGAGATCATTGTGATGAATGCGGCGGGCCTCTCGCCGTTCCGGCTGTTTGTTCCGTTCTTCTACGCCACCTGCGTGGTGTCGGTCATGGTTGCCTTCATTGCGGCTTACCTGGCGCCCGACGGCATGCGTCGCATCAAGCAGTGGGACGCCGAGATCACCGCCGACGTGCTTACCAACATTCTGCAGCCCGGCCGCTTTGCCTCGCTGGACCAGAATCTCACCATCCGCATTCGCGAGCGTCAGCCGGGTGGCGTGCTCGCCGGCATTTTTGTCGATGATCGCCGCGACCCCAAGGAACGCGTCACCATCATCGCCGACCACGGCACCATCCTGCGCAACGAGAGCGGTTCATATCTGGTGCTGGAGGACGGAAATCTGCAGCGTTTCGAAGCCGGCAAGCGCGACCCGGCGCTGGTGGCGTTCGGCCGTTACGCATTCGACATGTCGAAATTCTCCAACAGCGGGCGCGACGTCGCGCTGGGAATCCGCGAACGCTACATCTGGGAATTGCTGTCGCCGTCACCTGAGGATCCGGTTTACAGGCAACTGCCTGGCCAGTTCCGCGCCGAATTGCATGACCGCTTCATGGCGCCGATCTATCCCTTCGCCTTCGCAGCGTTGACGTTCGCGTTCCTGGGAACGCCGCGCACCACGCGGCAGAGCCGCAGTTTTGCGATCGGCGGTTCTATTTTTGCCGTGTTCGGACTGCGCATGGCGGGATTCGCCTGCTCGGTCATGACGGTGAGGTCACCCGTCGCAGCCGCCGTTCAGTACATGATGCTGTTCCTCGCGATCGGCGGCGGGATGGCGATGATTTTGTCGGGCACCGTGGTGGAACCGCCGGCCGCCCTGATGGAAGCCATCAACAGGTCGAACGAACGTATTCTGCGGCTGTTCGGACGACCGGCCGCAGCATGAGCATGATGACCAACACACTCGGGCGATATTTTGCCGGCCGCTTCGTGGTCTCGGCGGTCGGCGCGTTCGCGAGCATCTTCCTGCTGCTGGTGCTGGTCGATTACATCGAAATGGTCCGGAAGACATCGGGGCTGGCTTCGGCGTCCGCCATCACAGTGGCGAAAACGTCCCTCTATCGGGTGCCGCAACTGCTCGAAAAAATGATGCCGTTCTGCGTCCTGATTGGCGCGATGACCTGCTATCTGGCGCTGTCGCGGCGGCTGGAACTCGTGGTGGCGCGCGCCGCCGGCGTTTCCGCCTGGCAGTTCATTGCGCCGGCGCTGGCAAGCTCGATCGTGCTCGGGTTCCTGGCAACCGTGGCCTACAATCCGATGTCGGCCAATCTGCGCGAACTATCCAAGCGCATGGAGGCGGAACTGTTCGGCTCCGCGTCCGGCGGCGGGATCCAGGACGCATCCGGCTTCTGGCTCAATCAGGTCGGCAGCGACGGGCAGTGGATCATCAACGCCGCCCGCAGCGAGCAGCAGGGCGTCCTGCTCACCGGGCTCACGGTGTTCAAGTTCGACATCGACTTCCAGTTCAAGGAACGTATCGAGGCGCGCGAGGCGCGGCTGGAGGAAGGCCGCTGGGCGTTCAAATCGGCGCGCCGATTCTCCCTCAATTCCCCCCCGGTTGATCAGGACAGTTTCTTCATCCCGACCAGCCTGACGCCTGCTCAGGTCCGTAACAGTTTTTCCACCCCCGAAACTGTGTCTTTCTGGCAACTACCGAGCTATATCCGGTCTTCGGAAAGCTCGGGATTCGCGACCGCCGGGTACCGGTTGCAGTACCATAAGCTCATTGCACAGCCGTTTTTGCTGGCTGCCATGGTGATGTTGGCAGCCTCCGTGAGCCTGCGCTTCTTCCGTTTCGGCGGCGTGCAAAAGATGGTTTTGAGTGGCGTGGGAGCAGGCTTTCTGCTCTACGTTCTGTCGAAAGTAACTGAGGATTTGAGCAAGGCTGAGTTGATGCATCCGATCGCTGCGGCGTGGCTGCCTGTGTCTGTGGGCGGCCTCACCGGCTTTTTGGCCTTGCTGCACCAGGAGGACGGGTAGTGGCCGTTGTCGCCGCCCGCCAGAGAAGGTCGTCCGTGTTCCAGCGGCGCACGTTCGTGCGCCGCTACTGGAGCCACTTGGCCGCAGCCGGCGGCCCGGTTCTGGCGCTGGCCGCCGGGCTGATTCTGGCCACTGCGCTCGAGATCGCGACCACGGCGCCGGCGTCCGCGCAGTCTTTCACCTATAATCCGCGCCCGCCCAAGCCCGCCCCGCCCCGCCCCGCCAATGACGGGCAGATGCTCGTCCAGGCGGTCGAGGTCAATTACGACTACAATAATCAGCGGGTGTCGGCGGTCGGCAACGTGCAGATGTTCTTCAACGGCACCGGCGTCGAGGCCGACAGGGTCATCTACGATCAGAAGACCAAGCGGCTCCACGCCGAGGGCAACATCCGCATGACCGATGCGGAGGGCAAGATCACCTACGCCAACGTCATGGATCTGAGCGACGACTACCGCGACGGCTTCGTCGATTCGCTGCGGGTCGACACCGCCGACGCCACGCGAATGGCGGCAACGCGGATGGACCGCTCCAGCGGAAACTACACCGTTTTCGAGAACGGCGTTTATACCGCCTGCGCACCCTGCAAGGACGATCCGAAGAAGCCGCCGCTGTGGCAGGTCAAGGGCGCGCGCATCATTCACGACCAGACCGAGAAGATGCTGTACTTCGAAAACGCGCAACTGGAATTCTTCGGCGTTCCGATGGCGTATCTGCCGTATTTTTCGACGCCCGATCCGACCGTGAAGCGCAAGACCGGATTCCTGATGCCGGGCTTCAGCACGGTGACGGGGTATGGGTTCGGCGTCGAGACGCCGTTCTATTGGGCCATCGCGCCCGACTACGACGCGACCTTCAACCCGCGTTTCACCACCCGGCAGGGCGTGCTGTTCCAGGGCGAATTCCGCCAGCGCCTGATCAACGGATCGTATCAGATCCGCGGTTACGGCATCAACCAGCTCGACCCCGGCGCTTACGCCGGTCAGCCCGGCGACCGCAATTTCCGCGGCGGCATCGATACCAAGGGCCAGTTCGCGATCAACGATAAATGGGTGTGGGGCTGGGACGGCGTCCTTTTGTCCGACTACTACTTCATGTCCGACTACCGGCTGGCGCAGTACCGCGATCCCCTGGGCTCGTTCCTGAGCCTGCCGACCGAAGCCATTTCGCAGCTTTACCTCACTGGCGTCGGCAACCGCAGCTTCTTCGATCTGCGCACGATCTACTACCTCAGCTTCTCCGGTAACCAGGACAAGGTTCCCGTCATTCACCCGGTGCTCGACTATTCGAACGTGGTCAACAGCCCGATCTTCGGCGGCGAGTTCAGCTACAAGACAAACCTGACCAGCCTGTCGCGCAGCACCGCAGCGTTCGATCCGATTACGACGGTGGCCAACACCGCGGGCCTGTGTCTGAACACGTCGGCCGATCCGCTGGCCCGGATGCCCAACGCCTGCCTGCTCCGCGGCGTGCCCGGCACCTACACGCGGGCTACCGTCGAGGCGCAATGGCGGAAGTCGTTCACCGATCCCATCGGCCAGATCTGGACGCCGTTCGCCATCGTCCGCGCCGACGCGATCGACGCCTCGATTTCGAACCAGCCGGGCGTTTCGAATTTCCTTCCGGTCGGCGACACCCAGGCGCTGCGCGTGATGCCGACCGTCGGCCTCGAATACCGCTATCCCTTCATCAACGTTCAGCCCTGGGGCTCCACCACGATCGAGCCGATCGCGCAGATCATCCTGCGACCCAACGAAACCTATGCCGGCAGGCTGCCCAATGAAGACGCGCAGAGCATGGTGTTCGACGCCAGCAACCTTTTCTCCGTCGACAAGTTCTCCGGCTATGACCGCGTCGAGGGCGGCGGCCGCGCCAATGTCGGCGTCCAGGCGACCACGCAATTCGACCGCGGCGGCTCGGTCAATGTGCTGTTCGGGCAATCCTACCAGCTGTTCGGCCTGAACTCGTATGCAGTCGCGGACATCACCAATACCGGCCTTGCTTCCGGCCTGCAGAATACGCGATCCGACTATGTCGCCCGCGTCAATTATTCGCCCAACCGAACCTACACGGTCAGCGCGCGCGCGCGCATCGACGAATCCACGCTCGACGTCAATCGTTTCGAGGCTGAAGGCCGCGCCAGTTTCGACCGCTGGTCGGTCAGCCTGTTGTACGGCAATTATGCTGCGCAGCCGGCGCTTGGTTACCTGACGCGTCGCGAAGGGTTGCTCGGCAGCGGATCGATCAAGGTCGCCGCGAACTGGGTGGTGACGGGAGCCGCCCGGTGGGATCTTGAAGCCAACAAGCTCAATCAATACGTCGTCGGAGCAGGCTATGTGGACGACTGCTTCGTGCTGGCTGCCAATTATGTGACCTCGTACCAATATTCGGCGGGCACCACGCCGCCGACGCTCAGTCACGCGTTCATGTTCCAGATCGGCCTGCGGACACTAGCCACCACGTCCTCAACGGGCAGCGGCGCCGGCATACAATAGAGCCGGATTCGATGTTGCCGGGCCATTGCCGCCGTCGCGGATCCAGTTCGAACCGGGTTGATACAGCGAAGATGATCATGACGAGCCCCAAGCCCTTTCATCGCCTTCGATCGCTCGTGCTGGGTTGCGCCGCGGCGCTGGTCTTGATGGCCGGCGGTTCGCCGCTGCAGGCACAGACCGTGGCCGTCATGGTCAACGGCGAACCGATCACCAATTACGACATCGAACAGCGCGCCAAGCTGAATTTCCTGACCACGCGCAAGCCGCAGCCCCGCCAGGAAACCATCAACGAACTGATCGATGAAAAGGTGAAGGTCAAGGAAGGCAAGAAGTTCGGCGTCGAGCCGACTTCGACGGATGTCGATCAATCCTACGCTCAGATGGGTACGCGGATGCGCATGTCCGCCGACCAGCTCAGCAAGACGCTCGAAGGCCAGGGCATTCGCCCTGACACGCTGAAGGCGCGTTTGAAGGCCGAGATCGTCTGGACCAGCCTGGTCCGCGGCCGTTTCAAGGGAAGCCTCCAGGTCGGCGAGAAGGACGTTGCCGCCGCCGCTCAGGCCGCCGGCAACGAGAAACTCGAGACCGAAGCCTTTGAATACCAGCTGCAGCCCGTTGTGCTGGTTGTTCCGAAAGGGTCGGCCCCCTCCCTGTTCGAGGCACGGCGCAAGGAGGCCGAAGCGCTGCGCACCCGGGTGCAGACCTGCGAAGAGGCCAACGCGCTGTTCAAGTCCATGCAGAATGCCACGATACGCACCATCGTGACCAAGACGTCGGCCGACCTGCCACAGGTGCTTCGCGAATTGCTCGACAAGACCCCGATCGGCCATTTGACCGCGCCCGAGCAAACCAGGCAGGGCATCGAAATGGTGGCACTGTGCGGACGCAAGCCCACCACCATCGACACGCCGAAAAAGCGGGAAATCCGCGACAAGATGTTTGTCGAGAAGTACGAGGCGAAGTCGAAATCCTACCTGCAGGAAGTCCGCAGAGCCGCGATGATCGAATATCGTTGATGCATGGCAAAGCCCCTCGCGCTGACCTCCGGCGAACCTGCGGGTATCGGGCCCGATATCACGATCAAGGCATGGCTGCGCCGCGATGAACTGAAGCTCCCGGCATTTTATCTGGTTGGCGATCTCGACTCCGTCGGCAAGCGCGCGGAACTGCTCGGGCTCAAGATCAGCCTCGCCGACGTTGGGCCCGAGGATGCCGCCGCGGCATTCGCCGACGCTTTGCCGGTGGTGGCCACTGGCAAGGCCGCGACGGCGCGGCCGGGCCAGCCCGATGACAGCAGCGCGGAGGCGGCGCTGGCCTCGATTCGCCAGGCGGTCGCCGACGTCGCCACCGGCCGGGCCAGCGCTGTGGTCACCAATCCGATCGCCAAGAGCGTGCTCTACCGCGCCGGCTTCCGGCATCCCGGCCATACCGAATTCCTGGCCGAACTCGCGGCCAGCGGCGGCCGCACGCCGCAACCCGTGATGATGCTGTGGTCGCCCACCCTGGCCGTCGTGCCCGTGACCATCCATCTTTCGCTGCGCGAGGCGATCGCCCAGCTGTCGAGCGAGTTGATCGTCAGCACCGCCCGCATCGCGGTAGCGGATCTGAAAGCCCGCTTCGGCCTCGTCCGTCCGCGCCTCGCGGTGTCCGGCCTCAATCCACACGCCGGCGAAGACGGTTCGCTCGGTCTCGAGGACCAGACCATCGTGGCGCCGGCGATCGAGATCCTGCGCCACGAAGGCATCGAGGTCCGCGGACCGTTGCCGGCCGACACCATGTTCCACGACGCCGCGCGCAAGACCTATGACTGCGCGATCTGCATGTATCACGATCAGGCGCTGATCCCGATCAAGACCATTGCCTTCGAGGACGCGGTCAACGTCACGCTCGGACTGCCGTTCATCCGCACCTCGCCGGACCATGGCACGGCGTTCGACATTGCCGGCACCGGCCGCGCCAATCCGTCGAGCCTGGTCGCGGCACTGCGGCTGGCCGCCCGGATGGCCGCGGCGCGGCCGGCATGAGCGGGATCGACGACCTGCCGCCGCTCCGCGACGTCATTCGTCAGCATGACCTCTCGGCCCGCAAATCGCTCGGACAGAATTTTCTGCTCGACCTCAACCTCACCGCGCGGATCGCGCGCGCGGCGGGACCGCTGGAAGACGCCACCGTGATCGAGATCGGTCCCGGCCCCGGCGGGCTGACGCGCGCGCTGCTGGCGCTGGGGGCGCGGCGCGTCATCGCGGTGGAGCGCGACGAGCGCGCGCTGCCGCCGCTCGAAGAGATTGCCAGGCACTACCCGGGACGGCTGGAGATCATCTGCGCCGACGCGCAAACTTTCGATCCGCGGCCATTGCTCGGCGGCGGTCAGGCGAAAATCGTCGCCAACCTGCCCTACAACATCGCAACCCCCCTGCTGATCGACTGGCTCTCGATCGAGCCGTGGCCGCCCTGGTACGACATGATGGTGCTGATGTTTCAGCGCGAAGTGGCCGAGCGCATCGTCGCGCGCGAGAATGACGAGGCCTATGGACGGCTGGCGGTGCTCGCCAACTGGCGCGCCGAGACCAGGATCCTGTTCGACATTTCACCCGCGGCATTCGTGCCGCAGCCCAAGGTCACCTCATCGGTGGTGCGGCTGGTACCGCGAAAGCTGCCGGAAGCCTGTGACCGCCGGGCGCTGGAGCAGGTGGCGGCGGCGGCGTTCGGCCAGCGGCGAAAAATGCTGCGGCAAAGCCTCAAATCGCTGGCCGTCGACCCGGCCCGGCTGGCCGCGGCAGCCGAGGTCGATCTCACCCGGCGCGCCGAAACCGTCCCGGTCTCAGGCTTTGTTGCCATGGCCCGCGAATTGATAAATATACGTCCGACAAAACCGTCCTGAAGGAGAGAAGCGCCATGGCGCTGATGAAACGCCAATCATTGGTCAAGTTCGATGCGCCGCTGTGCGAAACCATCGTCGATACGCCGAAGCCGCAAGGCAAGGAAGTCCTTGTCCGGATCGAGCGTTGCGGGCTTTGCCATTCCGATCTGCATATCCAGGACGGCTATGCCGACCTCGGCGGCGGCAAGAAGCTCGACACCACGCGCGGCATGACGCTGCCGTTCACGCTGGGACACGAAATCGCCGGCGTGATCGAGGAAACCGGCGCCGATGTTTCGAAGCACCTGATCGGAAAAAAAGTCGCCGTCTTCCCGTGGATCGGCTGCGGCCAGTGCCGCGACTGCCTCAATGGCGATGAAAATCTCTGCGCCAAACAGCGCTTTCTCGGCGTTTCCATCGACGGCGGCTTCGCCAGCCACGTGCTGGTGCCCGACGCCAAATATCTGCTGGACTACGATCCGCTGCCGGTCAATCAGGCCGCCACCCTGATGTGTTCCGGCGTCACCGCCTATGGCGCGCTTAAGCGGCTGGTCGACCGGCCGCGGCAACGCAATCTGCTGCTGATCGGCCTCGGCGGCGTCGGCATGATGGGTCTTTCGTTCGCGCAGGCGATGTTCAAGCAGCCGATTTCGGTGGCTGACCTGAGTGCGGCTGCGCGCGAGACCGCGCTGAAGAACGGCGCCACAGTCGCCTACGATCCGTCCGAAGCCGACATCGCCAAGCGCATCGTCAAGGAAACCGAAGGCGGTTTTGACGCAGTGGTGGATTTCGCCGGCAACGAGAGATCGATGGCTCTTGCTGTGGCTGCGGTGGCGCGCGGCGGCAAGATCGTGGTCTCCGGATTGATGGGCGGCAATTTCAGCCTGCCGATGGTGCAATGGATCTACAAGCGCATGACCATCGAGGGCTTCATGGTGGGAACGCTGGCCGAAGCCCAGGAATTGATGGCGCTGGCCCGTGCCGGCAAGATCAAGCCGACGCCGATGAAGGAAGAGCCGATGGGCGACGTCCAGAAGTGGATCGACGAGTTGCGGGCCGGCAAGGTCGTCGGGCGCATCGTGCTGAAGAATTGATACGGCCTCGCCGGGCGGCGCTTCTCGCGGTGCCCGGCGAGTGCTAGTCTGCTCCCATTGTATTCAGGGGATGCATCGAGGATGCGCCGGCCGGCCAATTGCGGACGACTGGGACTTGCAGCGCTAGTCGCGCTGCTGTTCGCGATTTTATCCGGTCCCGCCGCTGCGGAGAAACGCATCGCGCTGGTGGTCGGCAATGCCGCCTACCAGAACATCACGCGGCTCGACAATCCCAGCAACGATGCCAGGCTGATGGCTGACACGCTGTCGAGCCTCGGTTTCACGCTGATCGGCGGCCGCGCCCAGCTCGACCTCGACAAATCCGCGCTCGATACCGCCGTGCAGAATTTTGGCCGGCAAATCCAGGGCGCCGACGTGGCGCTGTTCTTCTATGCCGGCCATGGCGTTCAGGTCAGCGGCTCGAATTACCTGGTGCCGGTCGGCGCCAATCCGACCCGGGAGGCGGACGTCGACTTCCAGATGGTGGACGTCAATCTCGTGCTGCGGCAGATGCAGGGCTCCGGCACACGGCTCAACATGGTGATCCTCGATGCCTGTCGCAACAATCCGTTCGGCGCCCGCGGATTGCGCGCGTCCGATGGCGGTCTCGCCCAGATGCGGGCGCCGGAGGGCACCCTGATCTCCTACGCGACGCAGCCCGGCAGCGTCGCACAGGATGGCAACGACGACCACAGCCCCTATACCAAGGCCCTGGCGGCGACCATTCGGCAGGCCGGGCTCGACATCTTCCAGACCTTCAACCAGGTCGGGCTCGCCGTGAAGCGCCAGACCGGCGGGTCGCAACAGCCCTGGGTGTCGTCCTCGCCGATCGACGGCACCTTCTATTTCGTGCCGCCGGTAGCGACGGCTTCGCCGCAGGTGGCCGCGGCGCCGCCCCGGCTGTCCGACACGCTGCGTCCGGATCCGGACCGGGTCCCGATCAAGGATACCGTGCTGCTGCGGGAATTGAGCGACCGGCTCTATGAACGCAACTTCGATCCGGAGCCGCTCGACAGCAAGAACGGCATGAAGCTTGCGATCGCCAAGTTTCAGGAAAAGAGCAGCATGACGCCGACCGGCGAAGCCACCGAAGGCGTGCTCACGCGGTTGCGAAAAATGGAAGACCTGAAGCCGTGGGGGTCGATCGTCTACGGTCCCGACAGCGACAAATGGGGCATCTCCTGGAATCACGCATCGCGAAAGGCCGCTGTCGACGATGCACGCTCGAACTGCGGCGCCGGCAAATGTCCTGTCGAGTTGAGCTTTTACGGAACGAGGTGCGGAGCCTTCGCGATTTCAGGAAAATTATGGTCGCTGGTGGCGCGGGATACCGTCCAAAGGGCCAGGGAGGCGGCGCTTGACGAGTGCGGCAAGACTGGCAAATCTTGCCGCATCATCGGTGCGGCGTGCGCGGACGGCTCCGGTCGCTGAATGAAAATTGATTCACTGGAAATAATGCTGATGCCAAACCCCATTGGACGCCCGATCGGAATTACCTTTTTCTGCGCCCTCGCCCTCGCGATCGGTTCCGCTACCGCGCTCGCGCAATCCGGCAGCGCCGGTGGCAGCATCGGCAACGACGAAAAGTCGGTGTCCGGTTCGCGGCAGACGCCCCGGGCGGTCGAGGCCGAAAAGCCGGTGCGACGTAGCAAGCCCAAACCCGAGGAACCGCGC
>NZ_JAUYAN010000151.1 GCF_030693485.1 Bradyrhizobium sp.
GCCGGCGACGGCGCGCTGGCGGCGCAGAGCATCGACGAGATCGTCGGCTTCCTCGGCAACGACTACCGCCGCAAACTGAAACCGCTCGCGGAATCGCGCTGGGCCCACGACCCGTTCGCGCGCGGCTCCTATTCACACGCCCTGCCCGGCCATGCCGGCGCCCGCGCGGTGCTGGCAGCGCCGGTCGACGGGCGGCTGTTCTTCGCGGGGGAAGCGACCTCGCCGTACTTTTTCTCGACCGCGCATGGGGCAAGGGATTCGGGGGAGAGGGCGGCGGGGGAGGTATTGGCGGCACTTGCGAAGGGCTGACAACTAAGGGGGTCATCGCGAGCGAAGCGAAGCAACGGTGAGACCGCATCAAATCCTACTCCATCACCCTCGCCCGCATCTCCGCATCCGGCACAAAGCACGCCTCATACTTCCCGAAAATCCGGTAGCGATGGCGCTCGACGAGACCGTACACCGCATCGCGCAGCGGCTTCGGCACCGCGCGCAGCACACGCACCCAGCGCCAGCCCGGCAGATTCGACAGCACCGTCAGCGCCGCGTCGGATCTGAAGAACGCCTCGCCGCCATGAATGACTGCGTTGGTGTCCGGATCATCAGAATTAATTCCAACCGCCTGCGCCAGCCGCGTGCCGTAGCCGGACTGGATCGCGGTGAAGCGGAATCGCCGCTCCACATCGCGCGCGGCGACGAAGCGGATCCAGCGCGAGCAGAACACGCAGACGCCGTCGTAGAGGATGAGGTCATCGTCCGGCCACGGGCTCGTCTTCCGCAGCGTCATCGCTTTTTCGCCGCGGGCGGCGCCAGCGTCCTTAACGCCCGATCCAGTTGCGGACCTGCGATTTTGGCGCCGGCTTCGGTTTCTGCCAGCCAGTGTCCCTCGCTGCCGGATGCCGCCAGCACGTGGAAACTGGCTTTGCCGGCGCTGCCGCGAAACGCATCAGCCATTCGCCGCGACAGATCGGGCGGGAAATACGTATCGTTCGCTGCCACCAGCCATGTCACCGGGACGCGCGCGGCCTTGCCGAATTCGGCCGCCGCCGCCATCAGCGCATGCGGCGCGCAAACCTTGTTCGGCTGGTCATTGGCATGGCCGCCGCGGCCGGGCGCAAAGGCAATGATGGCGGAGATGTCTTTCGGATTCTCGCCGGCCAGCGCCAGCGCGCCCCAGCCACCGGCGGAGTGCCCGACAATGACCATGCCGTCCGGCCTGATGAAGGGCTGCTTGCGCATGAAGCCAGCCGCCGCCGCGATCGCGTCCGCGGTGGCGCGTCCGGAGCGCGCGTAGTCGGCTTCGTCGCAGCCGCCCTGATCCTCCAGATAGCGTCCGCCGGTGCCGCCGTGGCCGGGACGTTCCGGCACCAGCACGGCAAAGCCGCGCGCCACCAGCCAGCCCGCCAACGCGCGATATTCGGGTTGCGGCATCTGCGCGCGACGCAACACGTTCTGGGTCGAGGCATGTGCGATCACCGTCAGCCGAAACGGCCCGTCGCCGGGCGGGCGAAACAGGCGCGCGCGCGACGCGACATCCATCGCCGGTGAAGGCACCAGCCATTGCTGCAGGCGATGTTGGCCGGTCTCCGCGCCCTGCGCGCCGAGCCTGTCTTGCGCGCGCGCGTTTGGGATACAGACCGTTCCGAGCACAACCAGGACGAAACAGGCTTTGAGCGATTGCATGAATTTGCCTGACGCGGGCCAGGGGACCCGCCCGGATTTGCGGAACAGAATACCCGCCACGAATGAATTCCGGGCATTTTTCCGTGAACGTCACCAGCCAAACCGGCCGTTAAGAATCATTCGCAACCTCGAACGCATGTACGAGCCCCATTCCCTGGGGTCTCTGTCCTTTTTCGATACAACTGGCCGACACGACTGATGCAGAAAATCCACAGGTTAACCGATAATTAACGATAGACCTTGAAGCGGACGCGCTGACTTGCTTTGATCAGGACATGAGCACAACCCTGATCGAGGTTCGACCGGCCAAAGCTGCGGACGCAACCGCGGTGGCCTCCACCCATGACGAAGCCTGGCGTTCGGCCTATCAGGGCATCATCCCCGGCGCCGAGCTGGAAAAGCTGATCAACCGCCGTGGCCCGCAATGGTGGGACAGCGCGATCCGCAAGGGCAGCCGCGTCAGCGTGCTGGTGTTCGGCGACAAGGTCGCAGGCTACGCCAATTACGGCCGCAACCGCGCCCGCAGCCTGCACTTCGAAGGCGAGATCTATGAGCTCTATCTGCGGCCGGAATTTCAGGGACTGGGCTTCGGCCGCCGGCTGTTCACTTCGGCACGGCGCGACCTGTTGCAGAGCGGGCTGAAGAGCATGGTGATCTGGGCTCTCTCCGACAACGATCCGGCGACGGAATTTTATCGCGCCCTTGGCGGCCGCATGGTCGCGCGCAGTTCCGAGAAATTCGGGACGAAGTCGCTCGACAAGGTCGCCTTCGCCTGGACCAACTGAGCTTCTCCTGATTTGTGAGACAAATCGAGGCTGGCTTCGGCCCGCGTCGCGTCCTATCCATGGCCTTGTTTACAAGGCCCTGTTCAGGCGAGCTGACTTCACAACCACGCGGAGCCATTCATGCGCATTGACGCCATCTCGCTCGGAATCGACCCGCCGCGCATCGTCAACGTCATCATCGAAGTTCCGGTCGGCGGCGAGCCGATCAAATACGAGATGGACAAGGACGCCGGCACGCTCGTCGTCGACCGGTTTCTCTATACCGCCATGCGCTATCCCGGCAATTACGGCTTCATCCCGCACACGCTGTCGGAAGATGGCGACCCCTGCGACGTGCTGGTGGCCAACACCCGAGCCATCGTCCCCGGCGCGGTCATGAGCGTGCGGCCGGTCGGCGTGCTCCTGATGGAAGATGAAGCCGGCGGCGACGAGAAGATCATCGCGGTCCCGTCCTCCAAGTTGACCCAGCGCTACGACAAGGTGAAGACCTACAGCGACCTGCCCGACATCACGCTGCAGCAGATCCAGCACTTCTTTGAGCACTACAAGGATCTGGAGCCCGGCAAATGGGTGAAGGTCGTGCGTTGGGGCGACGCCGAGGATGCGCACCGGCTGATCGTCGAAGGCATCGAACGCGCCCGGGCGAAAGTGAAGTAGGCTTTCACGTTCTCGTGTCCCGGACGTGAGGGTGCTCAGAGTAGAAGTCGTCATTGCGAGCGAAGCGAAGCAATCCAGCTTTATCGCAGCAAAGCTGGATTGCTTCGTCGCTAGCGCTCCTCGCAATGACGTTGCAGGAATAGAGATTACCCCATGCGCCGCCTGATCAAGATCATCCGCAATCTCCTGCTGCTCCTCGTCGCGGCCATCATCCTGCTCGCCGCCATCCTGCTGTTCAACGTGTTCTCGCACGGCTCGCGGCAGATCGAGGTCGCTGCGGTGCCGCGCGCGCCGGTCGACCAGGGCGCGGCGATGCGGCTGTCCGAGGCGATCCGTTTCCAGACCATTTCGAATTTTCTCAATCCCGAGCAGGGCGCCGACGCGCTGCGTGGACTGCGCGCGCATATCGAAAAGAGCTTTCCGGCGTTTCATGCCGCGGCGAAGCGCGAGTTGATCGGCGGCCACAGCCTGCTCTACACGTGGCAGGGCTCGGACGCCAAGGCAGCACCGATCGCGCTGCTGGCGCATCAGGACGTGGTGCCGGTGGCGCCGGGCACCGAGAGGGACTGGCAGCAGCCGCCGTTCGAAGGCGTCATTGCCGATGGCTTCATCTGGGGCCGCGGATCGTGGGACAACAAGGGCAACCTCTATGCAATGCTGGAGGCCGCCGAGCAGATGGCGAAGCAGGGCTTTGCCCCGAAGCGAACCGTCTATTTCGCGTTCGGCCATGACGAGGAAGTCGCCGGCGTCAGGGGCGCCAACGCGATCGCCGCCACGCTGGCCTCGCGCGGCGTCAAGCTCGACTTCCTGCTCGACGAGGGCCTGCTGATCACCGACGGTATCATGAAGGGGCTCGACAAGCCCGCGGCGCTGATCGGCGTCGCCGAGAAGGGTTATGCCACGCTGGTGCTGACCGCGCAGGCGACGCCAGGGCATTCCTCGATGCCGCCGCGCCAGACCGCGATCGGCATGATGAGCGCCGCGCTGGCGCGGCTGGAAGACCATCGCCTGCCGATGCAGGTTCGCGGCACCGTCTCGGAAATGTTCGACACGCTGGCGCCGGAAATGAGCGGCTTCAACCGCGTCGTGCTGTCGAACCTCTGGCTGTTCAAGCCGCTTCTCTTGCGCGAATTCGAAAAGACCGGCCCCACCGAGGCGACGGTCCGCACCACCACGGCGCTGACCATCTTCAATGCGGGCGACAAGGATAACGTGCTGCCCGGCAATGCCGCGGCCACCGTCAATTTCCGGCTGATGCCCGGCGATACCCAGGCCAGCGTGATCGACCATGTCCGCGCCACCGTCGGCAACGAGCGCATCGCGGTCGCGCCGTTCCCCGGCAACACCGATCCACCGCCGGTGACCGGCATCGCGGGTCCGTCCTACCGCATGCTCAACCGCACCATCCGGGAGATTTTTCCCGACGTGATCGTCGCCCCCGGCCTGATGGTGGCCGCGACCGATTCGCGTCACTTCACCGGCGTGACCGACACCATCTTCCGCTTCTCGCCGGTACGCGCGACGTCGGACGATCTGAAGCGATTCCACGGCACCAATGAGCGCCTCAGCGTCGAGGGTTATGCCGACATGATCCGGTTTTACCGGCGTCTGATCGAGAACAGCGCGGGGTGATTTTTCTCCCTCTCCCGCTTGCGGGGGAGGGCCGGGGTGGGGGTCTCTCAACCGGCACGATCTATACGATCAACGATTCGCAAGCAGCGCGGCAGTCTCTCTTGTTGAGAGAGCCCCCACCCGCCTCGCTGCGCTCGGCACCCTCCCCCGCAAGCGCGGGAGAGGGCAGAAGATCACACCCCAGGCTTCGCCAGCCCGTGAATCGCGCAAGCGGCGCGCAGCGTGTTGACCAGCAGGCACGCCACCGTCATCTGGCCGACGCCGCCGGGCACCGGCGTGATTGCGCCCGCGACCTCGGATACTTCCTTGAAGGCGACATCGCCGACCAGCCGGTCCTTGCCGTCAGGCCCGGGCAGCCGGTTGATGCCGACATCGATCACGGTGGCGCCCGGCTTGATCCAGTCGCGCCGCACCATTTCCGGCTTGCCGACCGCGGCGTAGACCAGGTCGGCGCGGGCGCAGAGTTGCGCCAGATCGCGCGAGCGCGAATGCGCAATCGTGACCGTGGCGTTCTCGTTGAGCAGCAACTGCACCAGCGGGCGGCCGACCAGGTTGGAGCGGCCGATCACGATGGCGTTCATGCCTTCGAGCGAGGCGTGCACGCTCTTGCTCAGAATGATGCAGCCGAGCGGCGTGCAGGGCGACAGCGCTGCCAGCCCGCCGGCGAGGCGGCCGGCATTGTTGGGATGCAGCCCGTCGACATCCTTGGCGGGGTCGATGGCGTTGATGATGGCTTCGGTATCGAGCGATTTCGGCAGCGGCAGCTGCACCAGAATGCCGTGCACGGCCGGATCGCGATTGAGCTGCCCGATCAGCGCCAGCAATTCGATCTGGGCGACGTCGGCCGGCAGCACGTGCTCGAACGACGCCATGCCGGCGGCTTGCGTCTGCTTGTGCTTGCTGCGGACATAGACTTGGCTGGCGGGGTCGCTGCCGACCAGCACCACCGCGAGCCCAGGCGTCAGCCCGTGCGCCCGCTGCACCCGCGCCACTTCGTCGGCGACACGGGCGCGAAGCTCCGATGCAATGACTTTTCCGTCGATGATGCGGGCCGCCATCTCGGTCCTTCTTGTAAATCAGTCGGGCTTCGCCGTGGTCAGCTTCCGCAACGTGTCGCCGAGTTTCACTGGATCGCCGTCGACGGCAATCTGCTTGTGCCGGGACGTCGTTCCCGACAGCACCCGCACGCACCGCTTGGGCACCCCGAGCGCTTTGGCGAGCAATTCCGTCACCGCGCGATTGGCCTCGCCGCCTTCGGCGATGGCGCGGACCCGGACCTTGACCACGCTGCGGCCATTGGCGAGCGTCTCAATGCCGTCGATGTCGTCACGGCCGCCGCGCGGGGTGACGCGCAAAACGACACTGATGCCTTCGGTGGAATAGCGCCAGGGATCCATGGGGCATCCACCAAAGCCGCGATCAGACCACGTTTGGATAGATGTAGTAGGCAATCACCCGCTGGATGAACATGATGATCAGGATCAGGATGATCGGCGAGATATCGAGGCCGCCGAGGCTGGGCATGAACCGCCGGATCGGCGCCAGCACCGGTTCGGTGATCCGGTACAGGAACTCGGCCACCGCCGACACGAACTGGTTGCGGGTGTTCACGACGTTGAAGGCGATCAGCCAGGACAGGATGGCGGAGGCGATCAGCAGCCAGACATAGAGATCGAGAACAATAATGATGATGTCGAGAACGGCTCGCATGGGGGATAAACTCGCGGGGTTTGCTAGCCTGCTAGATATCGGTTCCTACCCCCGCAAACAAGGGAAGTTCCCGGCAAAACCTCCCGAAAATCAGCGATTTCACCGTTCTTGACTTGCCCTTGGCGCGGATTGTAAATGGCGCCAATTGCCGGCCACCGGAACTTGCCTTCCGGGCGCTCGCGATGGGGCCATAGCTCAGCTGGGAGAGCGCGTCGTTCGCAATGACGAGGTCGGCGGTTCGATCCCGCCTGGCTCCACCACGCTTCGCCCTTCGGGCTTCGCGTGGCGCAGCCACGCAAGAGCCTGAAGGGCGAAGCGTGGTGCCCGGCGTAGCCCTCCTGGGCGAAGACGGGCCGTCAGACGCCTCACCTCCCCCTACTTCCCCGTAAACCGCGGCGGCCGCTTCTCCATGAAGCTCGCAACGCCTTCGCGGAAATCGCTGCCGCGCAATGCCACCACCATCTCGCGGTTGGCGTCGATCGTGGCTTCGGCCAGGGTCTGGAACGGCACGTCGTAAAGCTGCCGCTTGATCACGGCGATCGCGCTCGGCGAGACGAAGTCGGCGAGATCGCGGGCATAGGCGTAGGTCTGCTCGCGCAACTGGTCGGGCGGGTACAGCCGGTTGACCAGGCCGATGCGCAGCGCCTCGTCGCTTGGCACCCGACGCGCCGACATCAGGAGATCCAGCGCATTGGCGTGGCCGACGATGCGCGGCAGCATCCAGCTGATGCCATGTTCGGCGATCAGTCCGCGGCGCGAAAACGCCGTCGTGAACACGGTGTTGTCGGCGGCGAAACGCAGATCGCAATACAACGCGTGGACGAGGCCAATGCCCGCGGTGGCGCCGTTCAGCATGCCGATCACAGGCTTTGCAATCGACGGATAATAGCCGTAGCGGCTCTGCCAGTCCGGCCGCCGGTTCATGTCGAACGCCGGCAGGCTCTGGGCGCGCTTGATGTCGTCGGGATCGAGCCCTTTCAGCGCATCCATATCGGCGCCGGCGCAGAAGGCGCGGCCGGCTCCGGTCAGCACGATGACGCGCACATTGTCGTCGGCCGCGGCCGATTCCATGGCGTGGCGCACATCGCGCTCCATGATCGGCGTCCACGCATTCATGCGGTCGGGCCGGTTCAGCGTGATAGTCGCGATCTTGTCGCTCACCTCGTAGAGGATGGCCTGATAGGTCACCGGATCGTTTGCAGCCGCGCGTTGTTGCTGAGTCATGTGTCCTGGGTCTCCCTTTTCGCGCGCGAGCCTGTTGGCCGCGCCAGATAATCCTGTGTTTCCGGACGCTCCTTGAGCCAGCCGGTCCAGCGCTTGAACACTTTGGTCATGCGGTCCGGTTCGACGCCGAGTTGCGCCATCGCCACGCCGCCATTGACGGACTCACGGTACTCGGCGATCAGGCCGTCGCGGACGATAAAGCGGCTCATGCCGTCGATCACCACGCGCTGGCCCTTGAACTGCGGGATGGTCGAGGTGAAGCTGGACAGCGACCACGCATAACCCTGCCGGCCGTCGAACACGGGATCGAACATCTCACAGCGATAGTCGGCGGCATCGCGGTGAAACAGATCCTGCATCATGTGGGCGATGTCGGCGCGGCCCCGATGGGCGCCGTAGATATAGTCGTAATAGATGCCGTCTTCGGAGAAGTGCCTGGCAAAGCGCGCGCCGTCGCCGGATTCCGCCGACAGCGTGAAGTCGCTCAATAGCGCAGCGAAGTCGTCGCCGGTCATGCCGCCTCCCGATGCCTGCTGATTGACCGCAAGCTTGTGCGGTCGACACTAGCATATCTGCAGATTTGGAAAGGGTTCGGGAACCGCCGCACGGAATATCGCGGCGATGTTTTTTGCCGCGTTATTCCGCAGCTTCCGACATCACCGAACGCGGCATGCGCGTCAGCCAGTCGTCGAGAAACGCCTTCAGCCAGGCGCGCTCGGTCACGTCATGGACGGCGCGATCGGCGAAGTGATGGTGGCGCGCCCGCGCGCCCGGCGCGTCCAGTCGGTCGTAGCCGCGCGTGGTCCAGCGATGCATCATCGCGTAGGTCACATCGGGATGAAACTGGAAGCCGAACGCGTGGCCTGACTGAAACGCCTGAATCGGGAAGTCGCCGCCCTCGGCCAGCAACTCGGCGCCATGGGGAAGTTCGAATCCCTCGCGGTGCCAGTGGTAGACATGGTCCGGCCAGTGCGGGCACAGCGCCAGCCCCGCTTTCGTCGGACGGATCGGGTAGTAGCCGACCTCCGCCCGGCCTTCCGGATGCGGCGCGACCCGCGCGCCGAGTTGCATGGCGAGCATCTGTGCGCCCAGGCAGATTCCCAGAAACGGCCGTTGCTCCCGCAGCGGAACCGAAATCCAGTCGATTTCACGGCGGACGAATTCGTCGGGATCATTGGCGCTCATCGGCCCGCCGAAGATCACCGCGCCGGCATGGTCATCCAGGGTTTCCGGCAGGGCGTCGCCGAACCGCGGACGCCTGACATCCAGCCGGTGACCGAGCGCCCGCAGCGCATTGCCGACCCGGCCCGGCGTCGAGCACTCCTGGTGCAGGACCACCAGCACCGGCAGCAGGGATTCGGCCGCCGCAGGCGCGAAAGGGGCCGCTGCCGCTCCACCGGGGAAGCGCAGGACATTTTCGCTCAACATCTGGTCCGACTGAAACATCGACTTTTTCTGCTCAGTGGCCATCAAGCCAGCTACATACCTAAGTCGCCGTTAATTTCGGGTGCGTTCACAGGAAATATAAGCAAATCGCGGGCCAGAACGCCGCGACGGCTTTATCAGCGCCGGCGCAGCTGCAGGCGGGCGACCGCCGCCAGGATAAACCCGCGCGGAAACAGCCGGAGCAGGAACGGCACGATCTTGACGCCGACTCCTGGAATCACCGTCCGCCTGTTGGCCATCAGCCCGCGATACCCGGCCTGTGCCACATCCGCCGGGGTGACGTTGAGGATGACGGAATCGACCCCTGGCAGAAATCCCGCCCGCGACTGAAATTCCGAAGGTACCGGACCCGGGCACAGCGCGGTGACGCGCACGCCGTGCTGCGCCAATTCGGCCCGCAACGCCTCTGTGAAGGACAGCACATAGGCCTTGGACGCATAGTAGACGGCCATGCCGGGCCCCGGCAGAAAGCTGGCAATGGACGCCAGATTGAGGATGCCGCCACGGTGCCGGATCAGGCTGTCGGAAAACCGCAGCGACAGATCGGTCAGGGTCCGAACGTTGAGGTCGATCATGCCGAGCTGCTCGGCACGGTCGCGATCGATCGCCCTGCCGAACATGCCGAAGCCCGCATTGTTGACGACGTAGTCGACCTCGACGCCTTCGGCGGCCAGGATCGCGGCAATTTTGTCAGCGGCATCGGGCTGCTCGAGATCGCAGGTAATCACAATCGGCACAGCGCCGCCGCCAGCGACGATTTCGTCAGCCAGTTTAGCCAGGCGATCCGTCCGTCGCGCCACCAGGGCCAGGCGATGGCCGTTCGATGCGAAAACGCGCGCCAGCTCGGTGCCTATGCCCGCCGAGGCACCGGTAATCAGCGTCACACGCTCGGTCACGATTCAATACTCATAATTCAATTGCAGGAAATGCGGATAACACTCGGAACGAGAGCATAGGGTCGAGGGGAGATGCAAGCCACCTGATAGCATAACCGCATGTGCAAACGCGCAGTGCAGAGCTCGAAATGCAACATTCCGGGGCTTGGCGCAGCTCGCGACGACTGATCGCCCGCTGGATCAAAATTTCGTCATGTCCGCTACCGCACCGTCGAGGTCGCCCCGACGCTGGCCGCTGCGCGTCATGTGGCCGCGTCTGCGACATCCGAGCCATCGCCGACCATCGCGGGTCGCCTTGCGGCGACACGGTGCTTGAGGTCGATGCGGTCTTGCGAGGCCACGCCCAGCAGGTCCGCCGCGCGCCAGACCACATTGTCCTCGAACTCGCTGACCTGGCCGTCGGCATAGACCAGTTCCCACATCATTTCGACGATGCGGAGCCGGCCTTCTTCATCCACCGTCCGCTTGATGACGCTGGTGAAATGATAGAGATCGACCGCCTCGCCCTCGACCAGCGTCGCGGAAGCGATCAGGTAATCCGCCGCGCCGCGATCGAGCCCGAAGCGGCTTTCGATCAGGCTGTGGAGCTTGCGCTTTTCCGCTTCGGACGGCTCGCCGTCGATCGAAATGACGTGAATCAACAACGCCGTCGCCGCCAGACGATATCCGGTATCGTCGAACGCCCGATCCGCCAGCGCGGTGGGAGAAACAACGTCGGCAATAAATTGGCGCAGTCCGTCCAGCATTGGTTTTCCTGCCGAAATCCAGGGGGTTATTCGGGCCTGTTCGCCGCAAACGGCGTCGACAAACATATGGGTTGGAAAATCAACCCGCGCAATCCATGCCGGTTCCCGGCCTGCATTACGATTAGGCAATCTCGGATGTTCCTGCTCAGGGTATTTCGTACACCACGATCTTGTCGGCGATGCCGCGCAGTGCCGCCTGCTTTTGAATCGGCGTGATCGACTCCCGCCGCAGAATGGCGGCCACCGCCGGCGCATCGTTGACCGGCCCGGTGATATGCATTTCCTGCGAGGTCGACAGGCTCTGGACCCGGGCTGCGATGTTCACGGTCTGGCCGAAATAATCCTGCCGCTCGTTCAGCATGACGGCAAGGCAGGGGCCTTCATGAATGCCGATCTTGACCACCAGATCCTGTGTCCCGCGCTGGGCATTGAGCACGTCCATGGCGGCGCGCATCCGCAAACCCGCGACGATCGCGTGCTCGGGCCTGACGAACGTCGCCATCACGGCGTCGCCGATCGTCTTCACCACGGCGCCCTTCTCCGAGGAGATGATCTCCAGCAACGCCTGAAAATGCGCGCGCACCAGATCGAATGCGGCGAGATCGCCGACCCGCTCATACAGCGCGGTCGAGCCCTTGAGGTCGGTGAACAGGAACGTCAGCGAGGTGATCTTGAGCCGCTGGTCGACATTGAGATTGTCGGCCTTGAAGACGTCGCGGAAGGTCTGGTTGGTCAGCATCCGCTTGGCCGTGAGGAACGGCTTGCGTTTGCCGATCAGATGGTGGAGCGCCTCGGCGGCGATGAAGACCGACGGCAGCACCCGCACGCCGGCCTGGTTGTCCAACGCCAGCCGTAACGGGCCGGGACGCATCGTGATGGTTCCACCGGTCGGCGTCGGGTTCTTGTTGTAGAGCATCGACAGTTGCTGGCGCTCTTTTGTCGGCTCGCCCTGGACGTCGATGAACTGGGCGGAGTGCGTCACCGGTTCGAACACGATGATGAATTGCGGCGGCAGTTGCAGCGACAACACCGCCTTCTCGCCGGCCGGCAATTCGAGTGCATCCAGCACGACCTCATTTGACAGCTCCGCGAACGACTCCTCGTTGAAGTCGACGCCGGAACTCCAGAATATCTGCTTGTAATATTCCCAGAGCGGCAGCGTGTTCGGGTCATGCGCCGCGATGCGCCGGACCCGGGGGCTGACGGTAAAGGCGACCTCGACCTGTTCGTCGACCGAGGCCTCGTAGCCGCAGGCGCACAGTCCGCAATGATAGTCGTCATGGCGCAACGATTTCAGCGTCGAATGGGCATCGAGTACGCCGCCGCAGCCGGGGCAGAGCACATTCCAGGTGAGTTCGAACAGCCCGAGCCGTGAGGCATGCAAAAAGCCGGAAATCACCCGCTCTTCGTCGAGCCCGCTCCGAGCCGAGAAATCCAGCACATTGATCCGGTTGAGCTGGTGGTCCTCGCCGTTCTCGATCAGATCGCGAATTGCATCGGCCACCGCCGGATCGGCGGTCTGCTTCAGCACGGAGAACTGGGCCTCGGTGTCGCTCATATCAACTCCGCTCGACAATACTCCGGCTAACGCGGCGTGATCCTGAACATCGGCGAGCTATCGGGCTGCGTCGTCACCACGCCGACCGGCATCACCGGCGCCTCGTCGATGAGCTCGACCTTGAACGCGCCGATCAGCTTGGCCAGCGCCAGGGTGGCCTCGACCAGCGCGAAATGCGCGCCGATGCAGACCCGGGCCCCGACGCCGAACGGCAAATAGGCAAAGCGATCGGGCGGCGGCGAAGGCGGCATGAAACGGGACGGGATGAAGGCATTCGGATCGCGCCAGAGCTTCTCGTGCCGGTGCAGCAGCCACGGCGCGATCAGCACGATGTCGTTTTTCTTCACCGGCATGCCGCCGATGGTATCGGCCGCTCCGGCCGCGCGGGCGATCAGGAACGCCGGCGGATAGAGTCGCATGGTCTCGTCGACCACCGCGCGGGTAAACTTCAGCCGATCGATATCGAGCGCGCCGCCAGCGGTCGCCGCCTTCACTTCGGCGGCCAACTGGTCCTGCGTGCCGGGGTCGAGCGCCAGCAGATACAGCGACCAGAACAAGGCCGTGGCGGTGGTCTCGTGGCCGGCGAGAATCATCGTCGCCACCTGGTCGCCGAGCTGCTCGTCGGTAAAGGCGTCGCCGGTCTCGGGATCGCGCGCGGCGCCCATCAGATCGAACAGGTCGCTCGGCGGTGCGCCCTCGTTCTTGCCGGCGGCGCGCCGTTCCGCCATCAGCATGGCGACGAATTGCGTCCAGCGCTTGCGGAAGCGGGCGCGCGCGAAATCCTGCGGGCTCGGCCAGCTCAGCGGCAACAGCAGATCGAAAACATGCGGCCGCGCCAGCCGCTCGCCATACTCCATCACGAAGTCGCGCAGCGCGGCGCCATGGCGGTCCATGCCGAATGAAAACATCGTGCGCCCGGCGATCTCGAGCGTCATGCGCTGCATCGCCTCGCGCAGATCGACCGGCGCGTTGCCGGCAGCCCGGAGTTTTGCGATAGTTTGATCGGTCGCGACCAGCATGTGCGGAACGAGCGGCATGACGGCGCGCGGCGTAAAGGCCGGCGCCAGCGTCCGGCGCTGATGCTTCCAGGTGCGGCCCTCCGCGATCAGCAGGCCTTCGCCGAGGATCGGACGCAGCACCCGGATCGCGGCCGGGGTCCGCACGTAATTCTCGTAGTTGTCGACCAGCACATGCTTGATCGAATCCGGCGTGTTGAGGATGAAGCTGGAGCGCCCGAAAAAGCGGCCCCGGACGATGTCCTCTTCGTAAGCGCGCTGACTCCAGGCGCTGATCGCGCTGTTGCGCATCGCCATCACCCGCCCCAGCGCGGTCATGCTGTCGGGCGCACGTGGCGGCGCCGGCGGCACCAGCGGCGCACGCGTGATCGGCGGATCCCAAGCTTCGGCTATGCTCACTTACGGCCTCGCAGTTCTCAGGGACGGGTCTGCCCGTCCGGTGTCGCCCCATCAGGTCCGGAAATCCGGGCGCCATGAAAGCGGGTAAATCGGGACACCGCCCAACAGCTAGTAAGTCAGCTCGGCGATCGCAATCCTGTTTTCCGATGCCGGCCAGGCCCGGGCGACGATTCGCTCCTCGTTGAACAGCGCGACCACGGCGCGCCCGGCCTCCGCGGCCGGAAGCCGCAAGGTGGCGATCGAATCGGTCGGCACGCCGGTTTTGACATCCACCGGCTCCTTGCCGTCGAGCAGCACCACGTCGCGGGGAAGGCCGAAATAGCCGCGCGGCCGCGACATGATGACGACCGCGCCGGCGGCCGCATCGGCCGGTCCGAGCGGGCGCGCGGCGCGCAGATGAACGATGTCGGAGGAACGTGGAAACGGCGAGCGGTAGAGATGCGTGGTGGTCGAGCCGGGCGAGGTGAGCACGATCTCGAGGTACGAGGTGGGATCGACCAGCGCCGGGCCCCAGCGCCCGTCCGCACCGGTCTGCGACTTATAGACCGGATCCCCCAGCCGTTCACCGGTGTCGGGCGATACGCGATGCAGTTCGACCGAGGCGCCGGCCACCGGTCGGTTGGTTTGGACGCCGCCCGGCGTGCCCGTCACGAGGCCGCTCAGTTTGACTTCCGCTTCCGGCGTAATGGCGACTTGGCCCGGTTCGCGGCCAGCGATGAATTTGTAGATCTCGCGGAACGCACGCGGATGAAACGCGGTCTCACGGTGGTCGATCGCGCCGAGCACGAGATTGGTGGCGCCCTTGAGCGCCGGACCATCCGAGGTGATGCCGGTCTGCGCGCCCGGTTTGCCGACGAAGCGGCCATCAGGTTGGGCAAATTTGTCGTTGCCGTCGCTGCGCAAGGTCAGGAACGCAGTGCCCGGCGTCACCTCGCTGTCGCCCTCGTTCAGGCCGCGCAGGAACGGGCCGCGGCCGTTGAACTCGCTGCCGGGCATATCGTCCCAATCGAACACGCCATGGTTGGGAACGCCGCACAGCACCGCGTGGCTGACATCGGCGCCGCCGCCGTTCTTGATGTAGCTGCGAATCGAATTGCCGCCGCGCGAATTGCCGACCAGTGCTATGCGTGCCGCCCCGGTGCGGCGTTTCAATTCCTTGATCGCCTCACCGAGCTCGCGGCGCTGGTCTTCGCTCGAGGACCGGTTGGGCTGCGCCACCGCATCGTCGGATCGCGCCAGCGGATCGGTGAAATTGATCGCCATCATCCGGTCGCGCGCCACCCCGTTCGATTCCATCCGCCACAGCGTGGTGATCCACAGCCCGGCCTGGTCGCCATTGCCATGCACGAACAGAATGGGCGGAACTTGTGGCGCCGGGGCCGGAGGCGTGGTCTGCGCAAGGGCCGACAGGCCGAAGGTGCCGGTCGCCAGGGTAAGCACGCTGGCGCCCTTCAATAGCATCCGCCGCGATATGCTCATTTGGTAGCCTCCCGTCATTTTCAGTCTTTTAGCCGCCCTGTGTGACCGCTGATAGCGGCCTGAACACTGGACATCCAAGGACTTTCGCAGGCATCACTGAAAAGTACAGGGAATCAGGGCCGCGACCGGCCCGCCGGAAGGGGCAATGAAGGAACCGCCGAAACGCTCGATGTTTGCAGGGGATGGTGTGGCGGCCCCGCTGCGGCATGCGGTGTTCCGGCGGATCTGGCTCGCCAGCCTGCTCTCCAACCTCGGCCTGCTGATCCAGGGCGTCGGCGCCGCCTGGGCGATGACGCAGATGACGTCGTCGGCCGACAAGGTCGCGCTGGTGCAGACCGCGTTGATGCTGCCGATCATGCTGATCTCGATGCCGGCCGGCGCCATCGCCGACATGTATGACCGGCGAATCGTGGCGCTGGGCTCGCTGTGTTTCGCGCTGGCCGGCGCAACGGCGCTGGCTGTGATGGCATGGCTCAATCTGGTGACGCCGAATATCCTGCTGGCGTTCTGTTTCGTCGTCGGCTGCGGCATGGCGCTGTTCGGACCGGCGTGGCAATCCTCGGTCAGCGAGCAAGTGCCGGCGGAGAACTTGCCGGCGGCGGTGGCGCTGAACGGCATCAGCTACAACATCGCGCGAAGCTTTGGACCGGCGATCGGCGGCGTCATCGTCGCCACCGCCGGCGCGGTCGCGGCCTTCGCCGCCAACGCGCTGCTCTATATTCCGCTGCTGATCGTGCTGTTTCTCTGGCGCCGCAACAGCGAGCCGTCGCGGCTGCCGCGCGAACGTCTCAACCGCGCCATCGTGTCGGGCGTGCGCTATATCGCCAACTCGCCCTCGATCCGCATCGTGCTGACGCGCACGCTGGTGACCGGCATCATCGGCGGTTCGGTGATGGCGCTGATGCCGCTGATCGCCCGCGACCTGCTGAATGGCGGCGCGCAGACCTACGGCATCATGCTCGGCGCCTTCGGCATGGGCGCGGTGATCGGCGCGCTGAACATCGGCACCTTGCGCAAGCAGATGAGCGGCGAGGCCGCGATCCGCGCCTGCACGATATCGATGGCGGGCGCCATCGTGGCAGTGGCGCTGAGCCGGCAGCCGGTGCTGACCGCCGCGGCGCTGGTGGTGGCCGGCGCGGTCTGGATGGCGGCGGTAGCGCTGTTCAATATCGGCGTCCAGCTCTCGGCGCCGCGCTGGGTCGCGGGCCGCTCGCTGGCGGCGTTCCAGGCTTCGATCGCAGGCGGTATCGCGATCGGCAGCTGGGGCTGGGGCTATTTGACCGACCTGGCCGGCGTGCAGACCGCGCTCTTGGTTTCCGCCGCCATGATGGTGGTTTCGCCGCTGCTCGGGCTGTGGCTGCGGATGCCGCCGGTCGGCGCACGCAACGAGGATGCCGAGGTTCTGGCCGACCCCGAGGTGCGGCTGTTGCTGACCGGCCGCAGCGGGCCGCTGGTGGTCGAGATCGAATACCGCGTCGATCAGGAAAGCGCCCGCGCCTTCCACAATGTGATGCAGGAAGTGCAACTCAGCCGGCAGCGCAACGGCGCCTATGGCTGGTCGATCGCGCGCGACATCGCCGATCCCGAACTGTGGACCGAACGCTATCACTGCCCGACCTGGCTGGATTATCTGCGCCAGCGCAACCGTTCGACGCAATCCGAGCGCGCGCTGCATCAGCGCGCGATGGACTTTCACCTCGGGCCCGATCCGGTGCGGGTCCGACGCATGCTGGAGCGGCCGTTCGGGTCGGTGCGCTGGAAGGAAGACACGCCGGACCGCGCCGCGAACGAGGTGTTGCCGGTGACGACGGCTGCGGGCAGCGGCACGTAATCAGAAATTACTGCCCATGCCTCGTCAGCAAATCCTGGCATCCCTTGCTGAGCCGGGCGCGATTTTGCTTCAGGCAGGCCAGCACGACCTGGTCGCCCTCCTCCAGATACTTGCGGCAAAACCGCGAGGCGTCGCGGGCGCAGACGTCCTGGCTCTGTGCCGAGGTCGCTGAAGT
>NZ_JAUYAN010000158.1 GCF_030693485.1 Bradyrhizobium sp.
GCACGGCTTGGTGGGTGGACAGGCTATTATGGCAAACCAGGACCCATCGTAATGATGCACGGCTTACGATCCCTCAAAGCCATGCTTCACGGCTGGAGCCTCCGCAACGATGTGTGAATCTCGTAGGGTCAAGCCGGGCGATGACAGTTTTGATTGTGGCGATCGCCTTAGAACTAATGCCCTTGCCCCTGGCCCTGGTCGCGAATCGCGCCGAGGTGTTCGTTGATGCGGAACACGATCAGGATGAATTCCGCGGCGATCCGCGAGAAGATCACGCCGACGATGACGCTGGCGATCGAGGACAACAGCACGATGAACCCGCCGAACGGGCTGATCGCCATCGCGGTCAGGCCGGTAAAGATGCCGGATATGCCGAACAGTGCAATCAGCGCGATCACCAGCCAGTAGAAGGTCTTGATGATGGTGGGCGTGATGAAGCGGTCCCACTGAAACAGATCCCGAAATTCAAACATCGGTCGTTCTCCCGGCGAGTCGCGTGTGAGTTTTGGTCCAAGCCTGCCTGCACAGGGCTAGCTCCGAAAGGTGTTCCGGGCAAGATCGTGCACCAAAACGGCGGTGTTCGCCCGCCGGGCACGAGCCATGCGGGCGGGCGGGTTGAGATTGCCGCAAATAGCGGCCACAATCGGGCTTCCCTGCACCAATTCCCGATTCAATCCCCCGCATGACGCTCAGCTTCGAAGATTTTCCCCCCGGCCGATTCGGGACGTTCGGCCCGCGCCGGGTCACCCGCGAGGAAGTGCTGGCGTTTGCCGCGGAGTACGATCCGCAACCGATGCATCTCGACGAGGAGGCCGCCGCGCGCTCGATGCTGGGCGGCCTGTCGGCGTCGGGCTGGCATCTGTGCTCGATCATGATGCGGATGATGTTCGACGGCTTCATCGGCCGCACCGCCTCGCTGGGCTCGCCCGGGGTCAACGAATTGCGCTGGCAGGCGCCGCTGCGGCCGGGCGACGACATCACGCTCGATATCGAGGTCGCGGAGGCCAGGGTTTCCAACAGCCGTCCGGACACCGGCATCGTGACGTTCAGGGGCGTGGTGCGCAACGCGGCCGGGCAGCAATTGTGCGAGATCGTCACGCCGATCATCGTGCGGCGCCGCGCCGCTTCCGCTGCGGGGCAGGGTTGATGCGTTTCTTCGAGGACATGGCGATCGGGCAGCGGCGCGAGGTGGGGTCGTTCACCTTCACCGCCGATTCGATCAGGACATTCGCCGCGCAGTTCGATCCGCAGCGTTTCCATCTCGACGAGCAGGCAGGCCGCCAGTCGCTGTTCGGCGGGCTGGCGGCCTCGGGCTGGCATGTCGGCTCGGTCTGCATGAAGCTGATGGTGGCCGATGGCCAGCGCCAGGCGCGGGAGGCGGCCGCGCGCGGCGAGAAGGTCGCGGTCTGGGGCCCGTCGCCGGGCTTTCGCGAACTGCGCTGGATCAAGCCGGTGCGGGCCGGCGACACCATCAGCTTCGCCAGCGAGATCGAATCGCTGCGCGCCTCGGAGAAGCGGCCGGAGTGGGGCATCCTGCAGGGCCGCAACACCGGCACCAACCAGCGCGGCGAGCTGGTCTATTCGATGCTGGCGACGGCCTTCGTGCCGCGGCGGAAGACGAATTCCTGACTCAACATGGTTAAGGGATGGCGGGCCTGATCGGCTCATCGTGACGATCGCCGGGAACCATTTATTTGCTAACGCATTCTGAACCTTGTGCCTGTCATGATCGACACAGGGACGGAATGTTCAGGGGATGACGATGGCAGACCGCGGCGGCTTGAAAATTGTCGGCTTTATCTTCGCAACCATCACGCTTGCGGTGATGCTGGCCACCGGAATGGTGGTGAAGGGCCATGCCGACGGCGCCTATTCGTTCGACGGCGCCACGATCGCCAGCCGCTAACGCCGAAAAGTCACCTTCCGCTAACCATGGCCGCCGAATCCCTCATTTGATGTGATCAGCGCCACGCCAGCGCCATCACCACCACCGCCAGAGCCAGCAGCGCGACAAACCGGATCATGAGGGTGCCCATCCGGTGTTGCGAGACCCGCAACAGAATCGGATCGGTATTGTCGGGTCGGATGGTTTTCATGAAGACTTGTCCCCGTCGTGTCATGCCGCCTGCCCTTGGTCGCGGCGCGGACGCGGCAAGTTCAATCAACAACTACAAGAATGAAACCGCCGCGCTCCCGGCACGGGGAGGCGGCGGCACAAGGCGGGATGGCGGCGCTCAGCTGTTGCGAAGGCCGTCGGCGGCGCGTTTCCACTGCGTCACATTGTCGGCGATCATGCGGGTGGACTTCATCGCGGCCTGGCTGAGCTGGGCATAGCCGGAAATCTCGCGCTGCACGCGCTGACCCTCGGCATGCAGCAGGTCGCGCAGGCTTTCGAGTTCCCCGATCAGGTTCTCGATTTCCGTGAGCGAGGTTCCGGCGACGCGCTGGATCAGCGAGTTGACGTTGTTGACGGTGGCCTCGGTGCTGGGCTCCAGCGTGGCGGCGTCCGGCGTCAGCGTCGGCGGACGGCGCAGATAGGCGACGTCGTTGCGGACGAAGTCGCGAATGCCGGCCTCGACTTCGGAGACCGCGGCGAGATTGGGATCCGCTTCAGTTGATTCAACTTTTTCCGGACGGATGGTGGCGTTCATCGGCTTTCCCCTGCGTAAGTAACGAGCGCGGTTGTCCCCCGCACGACGAAATTCAACGGTTGCATCAGGGCTGCCGATTTTGACCGCATCGCGGCCAATATGCGGCAATGCTCGATCTTTCGCGGGATTTGCCGGTCCGTCGCGCCACCGTGCTACCAGCTGCGCCTGAAGCTCGCGCTGAGACGCCCGGTCGGGATGCCGAGCGCGGTTTCGCCGATCGCGCCGTTGACGGTGACGCCGCCGAACAGTTTCTGCTCGGCGCCGATCCTGCGCAGCCACTTGTCCTCGGTGGAGGAAAGCGACTGGCCGGCGATGAAACTGGTGCCGGTATCGGCAAGGCTCAGCCTGGCCGATTGCTCAGTCTGATAGGTGCGGGTGGGTTGCGCGGCGATGCCGGGCAGCGGGACGATGCCGGGCTGAACGATGTTGTAGCCGTTCTGCAGCGTGAGCGAAGTCTGCCCGCCGAGCGGCAGCGATTTGCTGAGGCTGGTGCCGAGCTTGCCCTGCTCCTGCGCGGGATCGACCCGGGCCTCGATCGCGGTCTTGTCCCAGATCGAGCCGATACCGGGGGCGGTGATCGCCGCCCATGCGGTGCCGGAGGATTGCGACGGCGGGCTGTCCGGTGAAAATTTCTGCCGCAGCAGGTCGGCGCTGGTCAATGCCTGGGACTGGCCGACCACGGTCATGTCGGCGCCGATTCTCGTATCCCAGAATGGCGACAGCGATTGCTTGACCGAGACGTCGGCCGCGCCATTCGCCTTGCTGGTGGATTTCCACGAGGTGTCGGAGCCATCGGAGGCCTTGGGCGCGCGCGCCTTCGCGGCCGGCCCGAGCAGCAGCGTGGCGGTATCGGTATTGAGCTGGCTCCAGTCCGGCTCCAGATCCTCGCTATCGGCACCCTCGCTATCGGTGTCGGA
>NZ_JAUYAN010000159.1 GCF_030693485.1 Bradyrhizobium sp.
GCACGGCTTGGTGGGTGGACAGGCTATTATGGCAAACCAGGACCCATCGTAATGATGCACGGCTTACGATCCCTCAAAGCCATGCTTCACGGCTGGAGCCTCCGCAACGATGTGTGAATCTCGTAGGGTCAAGCCGGGCGACGACAGTCTTGTTGCTGCAGGCGGCCTGCCCAGTTTCTTCCTGACGCGGTGGCCGCGTTGAGTAAAGTTCCGGTCGCCGCGCTTTCGGTCGCCCAATCGATTCCGCTCTACAGCGCCGGCATGCGCATCGGCCTGCTCGGAGGTTCGTTCAATCCGCCGCATCTCGCGCATCGCGCCATCAGCCTGTTCGCGATCAAGCGGCTGAAGCTCGACCGCGTTTGGTGGCTGGTGACCCCGGGCAATCCGCTCAAGGACCTCGGTGGACTGCACGACCTCGACGCGCGCGCGGATGCGGCGCGGAAAATGGCGGACGATCCGCGCATCGATGTCAGCTGTCTCGAATCCGTCATTGGAACGCGATACACTGTCGACACCATCAGCTACCTGCGCCGCCGCGCTTCCGGCCTGCGCTTTGTCTGGATCATGGGCGCCGACAACCTTGCGCAGTTTCACCGCTGGCAGAACTGGCGGCGGATCGCCTCCGAGATGCCGATCGCGGTGATCGACCGTCCGCCGCAAAGCTTTCGCGCGCTGGCGGCCCCCGCAGCCCAGGCGCTGGCGCGCTATCGCCTGCCCGAGAATCAGGCAGTCCGGCTGGCAGACCAGCGCGCGCCGGCCTGGGTGTTTCTGACCGGCATGAAACTGAACCTGTCATCGACCGGGCTGCGGAACCCGGACGGAAGCTGGAAGACAAAGAAGTAACAGTCGGAATGGAAGTGAGAGCCGGGGTTCACTGGAATATTGAAACAATTAACCCCACATGCCTAGAATAGCCCGTGGATGCCAGGATTCGGCGTTCGCGATACAGTGAAAGGAATGGTCCCTGACCACATCTGTATTGTCCAAGTCTGTTTTACCCAAGGTTGCGAAAGCGGCCGCAAAAACCGCCCCCAAAACCGCGCGTAAAACATCGACCAAAGCCGTGGCCTTGAAGGCGCTACCCGACGCCGACAAGACCCTGAACCTGATCCTCTCCCGCCTCGACGATATGAAGGCGGAAGAGACGGTCACCATCGACCTTCGCGGCAAATCGGCATTCTCCGACTACATGATCGTTACGTCAGGCCGGGCCAACCGGCATGTCGGCGCGATCGCGGAAAATGTCGCCAAGAGCCTCAAGGAAAACGGAATCAAGAGCCTTCACATCGAGGGCTTGCCCAATTGCGACTGGGTGCTGATCGATTCCGGCGATGTGATCGTGCACGTGTTCCGGCCCGAAGTGCGCGAATTCTACAATCTCGAGCGATTGTGGACCCAGGGCCCGACGGCGGCGGCGACGTAGCAGATTGGTTCGGGCTGATCGGTTGCAGCCGATGTGAATCGGCTGAGCGCACGGTAACGTGCGGCGCGCCAATGCGCGTGGAAGTGCAGATATGCGCCTCGTCGTCATCTCAATCGGCCGGCTCAAGCAGGGTCCGGAGCGGGAACTTGCGGAACGCTATCGCGAGCGGTTCGGCGACATCGGCCGCAAACTCGGCTTTCGCGGGCTCGACATTCATGAAATTCCGGAAAGCCGCGCGCGCGATGCCGCCACGCGGATATCGGAGGAAGCCGCGGCGATTTCGGCCGCAATTCCGGAGAAATCCGTGCTGGTGGCGCTGGATGAGCACGGCGACAACATCGACAGCGCCGGGTTTGCGCGGCATCTTGGCCGCTGGCGCGATGAGGCCGCCGCCAACACTATTTTCGCGATCGGCGGCGCGGACGGACTTTCGCCCGATTTGCGGCGCAAGGCTAAACTGTGCGTTGCGTTCGGCGCCGCGACCTGGCCGCACCAAATGGTCCGCGTGATGCTTCTGGAACAGATTTACCGGGCCGCGACCATTCTGGCGGGGCACCCCTATCACCGCGCCTGACCCAAGCTTAGAGCACAGATCGGGATCGATGCAGCCAACGCGGAACAGTCAATCGTACCCAGACACCGGCCGTCGCGGCCGGCTGTGTTCGGTCCGTATTCCGCTTTCCATGACCTTGTTGGCTGCCGGCTTCGCCGGCATCCATCTGGCTCCGGCCGCCGGCCAGATCGCGGCAGTCCCGCCGCAGACCATTTCGGCTACACCTGACGCCATCAAGCAGCGCGAGCAGGAGCTCGAAGCCACCCGCGCGCAGCAGAAGAGCGCCGCCGAACTGCAGGCGAAGCTCAAGGCCGATATCGCTGCGATCGGGCAGGATCGCAGCAAGCTCAATGCGCAGCTGATCGACATCGCCGCCCAGGTGCGCGGCGTCGAGACCAGGATCGGCGATGCCGAAGCGCGACTGCGCCCGCTCGACAGCCGCGAGCAGCAAATGCGCGGCTCGCTGGAGTCGCGCCGTTCCGAAATCATCGAAGTGCTGGCGGCGCTGCAGCGCGCGGGACGACGCACGCCGCCGGCGCTGCTGGTGCGGCCGGAAGACGCGCTGCAATCGCTGCGCACCGCCATGCTGCTGGGATCCGTGGTCCCCGAGTTGCGCGGGCGCGCGGAAAAACTGGCCGGCGACCTCACCGAGCTGGTGACGCTGCGCAAGACCATCGCCACCGAGCGCGACCGGCTTGCGGCCGACCGCGACAAGCTCCGGGACGACCAGACCCGGATGGCAGCCCTGGTCGACGAGCGGCAGCGCAAGCAGAGCGCGGCCGAAAAGGACATGGATGCGGAAGGCGCCCGCGCCCTCGCGCTGTCCCGGCAGGTCGACAGCCTGCAGGGCCTGATCGGCAAAATGGAGCAGGATCTGAAAAGCGCCGCGAAGGCGGCCGCGACCGCCAATCTGCAGGGCGCCCCGACCGGCAAGCCCAATCTGGGGGCGCTGAAGGACCCCGCCCGGATGACCCCGGCCATCGCCTTTGCCTCCGCCAAGGGCCTATTCGCAATGCCGGTTAACGGCAGCAAGATTCGCGATTTTGGCGGTTCCGACGGCGCTGGTGGCGTCGAAAAAGGCATTTCTTTGGCAACCCGGGCCGGCGCCCAGGTCACAACACCGTGTGACGGCTGGGTTGTTTACGCCGGACCGTTCCGCAGCTACGGACAACTCTTGATCCTCAACGCCGGTGGCGGGTATCATGTGCTAATCGCCGGGATGGAGCGCATTTCGGTTAACATCGGCCAGTTTGTACTTACGGGGGAGCCGGTCGCGACCATGGGATCGAGATCCCAGGTTGCATCCATCCTCGCCACTAACGCGAGTCAGCCCGTGCTCTATGTCGAGTTCCGTAAGGACGGCACTCCAATCGATTCAGGTCCATGGTGGGCCGCAAGTGAAGGCGAAAAGGTTCGCGGATGATGCGCAAGACTTCTGTAATTCTCCTTAGCGCCGCTACCGGCGCGGCGTTGACGCTGTTCGTGACCCAGCCCCGCTCCGTCCTGATGGGATCGAGCGCGCGTGCCGCGACATCGGACACCTATCGCCAGCTCAATCTGTTCGGCGATGTGTTCGAGCGGGTCCGCAGCGACTATGTCGAGAAGCCCGATGACTCAAAGCTGGTCGAATCCGCCATCAGCGGCATGCTGACCGGCCTCGATCCGCATTCCAGTTACATGGACGCGAAAAGCTTCCGCGACATGCAGGTGCAGACCCGCGGCGAATTCGGCGGTCTCGGCATCGAAGTCACGATGGAAGACGGGTTGATCAAGGTGGTCTCGCCGATCGACGAGACGCCCGCCTCCAAGGCCGGCATCATGGCCAACGACATCATCACCAATCTCGACGATGAAGCCGTGCAGGGCCTCACCCTCAATCAGGCCGTCGAGAAGATGCGCGGCCCCGTCAACACCAAGATCCGGCTGAAGATCATTCGCAAGGGCCAGGACAATCCGATCGACGTCACCCTCGTGCGCGACAACATCCGCGTCCGTTCGGTCCGCGCGCGCACGGAGAGCGACGATATCGGCTATATCCGCATCACCACCTTCAACGAGCAGACCACCGAAGGCCTGAAGCGGGAAATCGGCAACCTGACCACGCAGATCGGCGCCGACAAGCTGAAGGGCTTCATCATCGACATGCGCAACAATCCCGGCGGGTTGCTGGAGGAAGCGGTCACCGTTTCCGACGCCTTCCTCGAGCGCGGCGAGATCGTCTCGACCCGCGGCCGCAACGCCGAGGAAACCCAGCGCCGCGCCGCGCATGCGGGCGATCTGACCAAGGGCAAGCCGATCATCGTTCTGATCAATGGCGGCTCGGCATCGGCATCGGAAATCGTCGCCGGCGCACTGCAGGACCACAAGCGCGCGACACTGGTCGGCACCCGCTCGTTCGGCAAGGGCTCGGTGCAGACCATCATTCCGCTGGGAAGCGGCAACGGCGCGCTGCGTCTCACCACCGCGCGCTACTTCACGCCGTCGGGCAAATCGATCCAGGCCAAGGGCATCGTTCCCGATATCGAGGTGCTGCAGGACGTGCCCGATGAGTTGAAGGCGCGGGCCGAGACCAACAAGGGCGAGGCCTCGCTGCGCGGCCATCTGAAGTCCGAGGGCGACGAGAAGACCGGCTCGCAATCCTACGTGCCGCCGGACGCCAAGAACGACAAGGCCCTGAAGATGGCGGCCGACCTGCTGCGCGGCGTCAAGGCCAACGCCTCAGCGCCGACCGGCGACAAGGCCGCGATCGACAAGCCCGCCAGCAAGGTGGCGAACTGATCAGACCCCTCGCGGATCTTACGAAAAGGGCGGCCTCGGGTCGCCCTTTTTACTGGGCGGTCCCGGCCGGTTCCCGGCCGCGCTGAACCACGCTTTCACTGAACTCTCGCGGTGGCGTCTGCCGCGGCCTTGCCCCGCCGTGGTATCGTCGAATCAGTTGATTCGGGGAGACCTATGGCAGAGACGGCCGACGATCTGAGCGCACCGCTCGGACAGCAGACGGCGCGCCGCAAGCGCCGTTTCCGGCTGCCGTTTACCGGCATTCAGGCACTTGCCGTGTTGCTGGGCCTGTTTCTGGCGGTCTTTGCGGGCTTCGCCATCTTCGGCGACAATCCGCTTGGCGGCGAGCCGGTTGCGCGCATCGCGCTGCGGCCGCCAGCCACGCTGGCCGACCCCGGCGAAAAAGCTGCGCTGGCGCCTTCCGGCGCCGCCGAGCCCGCCGCCAAATCCGTCGCCAGCCAGGCCGCACCGGCCGACCAGAAGACCGTCACCATTATCGACGGCTCCAGCGGCAAGCGCCAGGACGTCGTGATCGGCAGCGGCGACGCCGCCGACAAGGCCGGGAGCGACAAGGCCACCGCCATGGCCGGGGTGGACCCGCGCCTGCTTGAAAAATCACGATACGGCATGATCCCTGTGGTGTCCGACGGGCTGAAGCCGTTCACCGTCTACGCCGCCGAAGCCGACCGCACCAAGGCGGCGAAGATGCCCGTGGTGTCGATCGTGATCGCCGGCCTTGGGGTCGGCGCGGCCAAAACCACCGACGCGATCATGAAGCTGCCGTCGGCGGTGACGCTGGCGTTTACGCCCTACGGCTCGGATCCCTCCAAACTGGCCGAGCGGGCGCGCGCGCAGCGCCACGAGATCCTGCTGCAGATTCCGATGGAGCCGTTCGACTATCCCGACAACGACCCCGGTCCGCAAACCCTGCTCACCACGCTCTCGGCCGATGCCAATCTGGACCGGCTGCACTGGCATCTCAGCCGCTTTCAGGGCTATGTCGGAATCGCCAATTTCATGGGCGCGCGCTTCGTCGTCACCGACCCGGTGATGCAGCCGATCATGCGCGAGGCCGCCAAACGCGGGCTCGGCTATCTCGACGACGGTTCGGCGCCGCGCTCGACCGCGCCGGCTCTGGCGGCGGCCCAGGCGATGCCGTTCGCCAAGGCCGATTTCGTCATCGACGCGGTGCCGACCGCGGGCGAGATCGACCGGGCGCTCGCCAAGCTGGAAAATCTGGCAAGGGACCGCGGCACCGCCGTCGGCGTCGCCTCGGCGCTGCCGGTTTCGATCGAGCGGATCGGCGTCTGGATCAAGGCGCTCGAGAGCCGCGGCATCATGCTTGTGCCATTGACAACCGCGATGCTGAAATCAAAATCGGGCTGATCACCGACTGGCGCGACTTTGGACCGAAGGTTTTGGGACCGGAGGTCTTGCCGCCAGATCCGCACCTGTGACTGCAAGAGGTTTGACGCAGAAGGCTTTAACGTAATGGCGCGCTACGAAGACCTGCCCTATCGAACATGCGTCGGCATGATGCTGATCAACGCAGCGGGGCTCGTCTTTATCGGTCGCCGTGCCGGCGGCATCGAACATGTCGACGAGACCCACGTCTGGCAGATGCCGCAGGGCGGCGTCGATCCCGGCGAGGACACCTGGGCAGCGGCGAAGCGCGAACTCTACGAGGAGACCAGCGTCCGCTCGGTCGAGAAGCTCGGCGAAGTCCCGGACTGGCTGATCTACGATATTCCGCGCACCGTGGCCGGCCGCGCCTGGAAGGGACGCTATCGCGGCCAGCGCCAGAAATGGTTCGCGGTCCGCTTCACCGGGCAGGACAACGAGATCAATGTCGCGAGCCCCGGCGGCGGCCACAAGGCGGAATTCGTCAACTGGCGCTGGGAGCCGATGAAGAACCTGCCCAACCTGATCGTTCCGTTCAAGCGCCCGGTCTATGAGCGCGTGGTGAAGGAATTTTCGAAGCTGGCTGGCGGCTAGGGTGGCAGCTCGAAACTTTGCCTATCAGTTCGTCATACCGGGGCGCGCGATAGCGCGAACCCGGAATCTTCAGATTCCCCGTTGCGCAGTGCGCACCTGCGGTCTGGACCTCCGGACCATCCCGGAATGACGACTTCCATCATGACCGAAAGCAAACCCTACCGCCCCAATGTGGGCATCGCGCTGTTCAACGCCGCCGGTCAGGTCCTGATCGGGCGACGTTTCAGGGACGACGGACCGGAAATCATTCTGCCAGGCCTGGAATGGCAGATGCCGCAGGGCGGCATCGACGCCG
>NZ_JAUYAN010000168.1 GCF_030693485.1 Bradyrhizobium sp.
TCGCGCCGCCGCCTCCGGTAACGCGCAGGCTCGCGACCTCGTCAGCTATTTTGTGGGACAGGGCGTCGGCCTGATCGACAGCGTGAAATCTGCCGGCGCCGTGGTGCAGGAGTTCAAGGAAGATTTTATCGACGCCGTCGAGCACATGAACGCGCTGGTGGTGGAGTAGATTGCTGTCATTCCGGGATGGTCCGAAGGACCAGACCGCAGGTGCACAATTGCGCACCGGGGAATCCCAGGATTCCGGGTTCGATGCTCTGCATCGCCCCGGGATGACGGGAAGACAGCCTCCGCCGCGAACTGATCCGAAAGAGAAACAAGAAAATGCAAAACACCTCCCCCCTCCCCGAAGACCGCATTCCCGTCATCGTCGGCGTCGGCGAAATCACCGACCGGCCGAAGGAGATCGCCGACGGGCTGGAGCCGCTCGCGCTGCTGGAACAGGCGCTGCGGCGGGCGGAAGCCGACTCCGGCGGCAAATTGCTCGGCGAGATCGGCTCGCTCGACATCGTCAATTTCCTGAGCTGGCGCTACCGCGATCCGGAAAAGCTGCTGGCCGGCCGGCTCGGCATCCAGCCGGCGCATCTCTATTACGGCCCGGTCGGCGGCGAGAGTCCGATCCGCTACCTGCATGAGGCCGCAAAGCGCATCGCGCGCGGCGAATGCAGCGTCGCCGCGGTCTGCGGCGCCGAAGCGCAGTCGACCGCGACCAAGGCGGAACGCGCCAAAATCGATCTGCCGTGGACGCCGTTCGCGCATGACGTGGAAGAGCCGAAGCGCGGCGCCGCGTTTCAGAAGCCGATGGCGGTCAAGCTCGGCGTGTTCAGGCCGATCACGGTCTATCCGCTGTACGAAACCGCGACCGCGGCGCATTGGGGCCAGACCCCGCGCGAGGCGATGGCGGAATCCGGCGACCTGTGGTCGACCTTTTCAAGGGTGGCATCGGAAAATCCCAACGCCTGGATGAAGCGGCACGTCAGCCCCGAAGAGATCACGACGCCGACGCCGGACAACCGGTTGATCGCCTGGCCCTATAACAAGCTGATGGTGGCCAATCCGACCGTCAACATGGGTGCGGCCGTACTGCTGACCAGCCTCGCGAAGGCGAAGGCCGCCGGCATATCGGCGGATCGCATCATTCACATATGGGGCGGCACCTCGGCCGAGGAGCCGCGGGACTATCTGCTGCGCGACCAGTATTACGAAAGCCATCCGCAGAACGCCGTGCTCAAGGCGGTGATGAATCTCGTCGAAGGCGACGGCAAGAAATTCGACGCCATCGAGCTCTATAGTTGTTTTCCCGTCGTGCCGAAAATGGCGCGGCGGACGCTGGGGCTCGGCCCCGACGTGCAACCGACGGTGACCGGCGGCCTCACCTTCTTCGGCGCGCCGCTCAACACCTACATGACGCATGCGGCCTGCGCGATGGTGCGAAAACTGCGCGGTGGCGCCAAGCTCGGGTTGCTGTATGGCCAGGGCGGGTTCGTGACCAAGCATCATGGACTGGTGCTGTCACCGCAGGCGCCGCAACACGCGCTGGCGCAGGACTCCAGCGTGCAGGCCGAAGCCGATCGCCGCAAAGGCCCGGTGCCGGAGTTCGTCACCGAGGCCAGCGGCAAGGGCAAGGTCGAGAGCTTTACCGTGCTCTACGGCCGCGGCGGCGAGATCGAGCACGGCGTGGTGATGCTGCGCGCTGCAGCCGGCACTCGTGCGCTGGCACGGGTGCCGGCAAATGACCGTGCGACGCTGGCGCATCTGACCAACATGGACCGCACGCCGGTGGGAACGCTGGGCAATATCGCCACGGCGGAAGACGGCGTGCTGGAGTGGCAGGTGGGATAATCCTTCGGCCACCTCGCGCCTCCACAAAAAACTTCGAAATCAACCCCATGTACAGAACGGCTTGCGTGGCGGAACTCGTGCCGGCACAAGATATAGTACGCCGCGGCTACCGGAGGGAGCGAGGTAAAGGACCACGCCCTACCCCCTGCTGCCCTGCTGCTCGGACGCCGTCGCGGGTTTAGCGCCACCCCCGGCCTTGTCGCCGGCGACGCGGACCTGATCGCCGTCAGCGATGCCATCGGGCGGCGCCACGATGATGCGGTCGTCCGCGGAGACGCCTGAGGCGAGTTCGATATCGCGGCCGAGGTCGCGGGCGATGGTGACGGTCTTGAACAGCACCTTGTCGTCGGGGCCGACGGTGGCGACCCGCATACCGCTCTTGTTGAAGATCAGCGCGCTGGCGGGGATATGCAACGGCAGGGTGTCGCGCTGCAGGCTCAGCCGCACATTGGCATAGCCGCCCGGCATCAGTTCGCCCCTGGCGTTGTCGAGCGCGAGCTGCATCCGCGTGGTGCCGGAGCTGACATCGACCGATTGCGAGGAGGCCTCGACGGTGGCGAGAAAGGTCCGGTTGGGATATTCCGGCATCGTGATCACGGCCTTGGCGCCGATCTTGATCGAAGGCACGTAGTTCTGGGGCACGTTGACATAGACCCGCAGCCGGCTGATGTCAGACACCACGAACATCGGAGGTCCCGAGCCGCCCCCGGCATTGATCAGGGCGCCGACGTCGGTATCGCGGGCGGTGACCACGCCATCAAACGGCACCGTGATCTTCTTGTAGCCCGCCAGCGCCTCCAGCCGCTCGACATTGGCCTGGCCGGAATTGACCGCGGCCTTCTTGTTGGCGAGGTCGGCGGTGCGCTCGTCGATTTCCTGCATCGAGACGAAGTTCGAGGCGAGCAGCGTTTTGCGCCGGTTCAGCGTCGCCTCGGAAAGCCTGGCGCTGGTCTGCTGGCTGGAGTGATCGGCGCGCGCCTGCAGCAATTGCTGGTCGAGGTCCGGCGCCTCGATCTCGGCGATCACCTGGCCTGCCTTGACCTGCGCGCCGATGTCGGCGCTCCAGCTCTTGAGGTAACCGCTGACGCGGGCGAAGATCGGCGCCCGCGAATGGGCTTCCAGCCGGCCCGGCAGATCGAGCGTGGCGGCGAGCGCCCTGGCGTCCGGCAGCACCACCGCGACGGTCGGGATCGCCTGATTGTCGGTCCATTCGCGCAGCCTGGCGCTGGAGTCTTCGCGCGCCCGGATGCCCGTGATCACCACCAGCACCGCGGCGACCCCGGCCATCACACCGAAAATGCCCAACTTCCGGCGCGATACCGGCGAGCTGTGTTCAACGGGCATGCGACGTCTCCGGTGCGGCGGCGGCTTTGGCGCCCTGCTTCTTGTGGACCATACTGAAAACCACGGGAACGAACATCAACGTGGCAATCGTAGCAAAGATCAGGCCGCCGATCACGGCACGTCCGAGCGGCGCGTTCTGTTCGCCGCCCTCACCGAGGCCGAACGCCATCGGCGCCATGCCGATGATCATCGCCAGCGCCGTCATCAAGACCGGGCGGAACCGGACGAAGCCGGCCTCGATGGCGGCGGCAATGGGATCGCCGAGCTCTTCGTAGCGTTCGCGCGCGAAAGAGATCACCAGCACGCTGTTGGCGGTGGCCACACCCATGCACATGATGGCGCCGGTCAGCGCCGGCACCGACATCGTGGTCCGGGTAGTGAACAGCATCCAGACGATACCGGCCAGCGCCGCGGGCAGCGCCGTGATGATCACGAACGGGTCGGACCATGACTGGAAGTTCACCACGATCAGCAGGTAGATCAGCACCACCGCGGCGAGCAGGCCGAACAAGAGTCCGGAGAACGCGCTGTTCATGGTCTCGACCTGGCCGAGCAGCACCACCGAGGAGCCCTTCGGCACCTCCCTGGCGGTGTCCGCAATCGCCCTCCTGACGTCGGCGGCTACCGAGCCGAGATCGCGCCCCTGCGGCGTCGCATAAATCTGTACCATCGGCTGAATGTCGTATTGCGAGACCACCGCACTCGAGGCCGTCCGGGAAATGCTGGCGATGCCGCCGAGGATCGGCGGCACGGCGGTGCCGGCCGCCGTCATCGGCAACGTCTCCAGCGCGCTCAGCGAGTCCATCTTGTACTGCGGCGTCTGCATCACGATCGAATAGGACACCCCGTTATCCGGATTGAGGAAGAAGGTCGGTGCCACCTGCGAACTGCCGGCCAGGTTGACGACGAGGCTGTTGGTGACATCGCGCTCGGTAAGCCCGACAAACTGTGCGCGGGTGCGGTCGACATCGACATTGAAAGTCGGATTGTTCGGCGATTGCTGGATGCGAGCGTCGGCAATGCCGGGGATCCGGCGAATCCGGTTCAGCAGCGTGTTGGCATAGACGAAGTTCTCGGTCACCTTGGCGCCGCGGATCTGCAGATCGATCGGTGCCGGCGCACCGAAATTCAGGATCTGGCTGACGATATCGGCCGGCAGGAACGAGAACGTCATGCCGGGAAACATCCGGGGAAGCTGTTCGCGCATGGTCTGGACGTATTCGTCGGTCGGACGGTGCCCCTCCTTCAGCTTGATCATGATGTCGCCATCGGCCGGACCGATCACGCCGGTGTTGTTGTAGGTCATGTTGATGCCGCTGATCGGCATGCCGATGTTGTCGGCGAGGGTTTCGATCTCACCGGGGGGAATGATCTTGTAGATCGCCTTCTGAACGTCGGCGAACTGGTTGGCGCTTTCTTCGACCCTTGTGCCGACCTGGGTGCGAACATGCATCAGGATCGAGCCGGCATCGACCGACGGGAAGAAGTTGCGGCCGAGATACGGCACCAGCAGAAACGAAAGCCCGACCAGGCCGATGAATCCGATCACGAAGACCGGCCGTCGCGCCATCGAAAGCGACAGCAGATCGCGGTAACCGCCGCGCAGGCGCTCGAAGCGCGCCTCGAAAGCCCGCTGGAACCGGACCAGCGGATTACGCGTCGGCGGCGGCCCCTCGCCTTCGGCAAGGTGGACGTGGGGCAGCAGCAGGTATTTGGCCATCGTCGGCACCAGGGTGCGCGACAGCAGGAACGACCAGATCATCGCGAACATCACGGCCAGCGCCATCGGCACGAACAGGAAGCGCGCCACGCCCTGCAGGAAGAACATCGGCACGAACACGATGCAGATGCACAGCAGCGAGACGAAGGCCGGTGTCACGATCTGGTTGGCGCCGTCCAGGATCGCAGTTTCGACGTCCTTGCCCTGCTCCAGATGCCAGTTGATGTTCTCGATAGTGACCGTGGCGTCGTCGACGAGAATGCCGACCGCCAGCGCCAGGCCGCCGAGCGTCATGATGTTGAGGGTCTCGCCCATCGCCGACAGCATCACGATGGCGCCGAGCACCGAGAGCGGGATCGACACCGCGATGATGATGGTCGAGCGCCAGCTTCCGAGGAACAGCAGGATCATCACGCTGGTCAGCAGCGCCGCAATGACGCCCTCGACGGCGACACCGGTGATGGCGCCGCGCACGAACACCGACTGGTCGCCGATGAAGCCGACCTTCAGCGCCGATGGCAGTGAGTCCTTGACGTCGATGACCTTCTGCTTGATGCCGGCGATGATATCCAGCGTCGAGGTCGAGCCGGCCTTCAGCACCATCATCAGCACCGAACGGTTACCGTCGACATGCACGATATTGGTTTGCGGCGGATTGCCGTCGCGGACGCTGGCGACGTCGCGGATATAGACCGTGGCGCCGCCCACGGCCTTGATCGGCAGATTGCCGAGTTCTTCCATCCGCAGCGGCGAATTGTTGAGCTGGATGATGTATTCGAAACCGCCGATCTTCTGGCTACCGACCGGCGTGATCAGGTTTTGCGCGGCGAGCGCATTGGCGACATCCTGCCCGGACAGGCCGCGGGCCTGCAACGCCTGCGGATCGAGATCGATCTGGACCTGTCGCATCTTGCCGCCGAACGGCCAGGGGATCGCGGCGCCAGGCACGGTGACCAGCGGCGTGCGCAACTGGTTGATGCCGATGTCGGCGAGGTTCTGTTCGGTGAGGCCTTCGCCCGACAGCGCGACCTGGATGATCGGCACGGTGGAGGCGCTGTAATTGAGGATCAGCGGCGGCGTCGCCCCCGGCGGCATCTGCCGCACCATGGTCTGCGAAATCGCGGTGACCTGGGCGTTGGCGATCCGGATATCGACATTGGGCTGGAAAAAGATCTTGACGATGCCGATGCCGTTGTAGGAATTCGCCACGATGTGTTCGATATCGTTGACCGTGGTCGTCAGCGCGCGCTGGAACGGCGTGATCATACGCCCGGCCATCTGGTCCGGCGGCAGGCCGGTATAGTTCCAGACCACGCCGATCACGGGGATCCGGATGTCGGGAAAAATGTCGGTAGGGGTGCGCAGCGCGGCGAGCGGCCCGATGATCAGGAGGAGCAACGCCAGCACGACGAAAGTATAAGGCCGGCTCAGCGCTATACGGACCAGTGAGACCATAGACCGGGGATTCCTCGGTCCCGCCGAACAGGCGGGGATTGGCATTGCAACAGGCCAATTCGTTCAGGCTGATTTACCCGAACCATACCGAAAAGCCAACGCCCGGAGGCCGCTGCTCTTCACTTCCCCGATACCGGCCGGCGGCGATGCTTGCCGCCGGCTCCGTTGCAGCCGCCCTTGTCAGGCCGCCCTCACCGTATCGAGGACCTTGCCGACCTCGAGCTTGAGGCGGTTGCTGTCGCCGGACAGCGACTGCGCCGCGGAGAGCACCTGCGAGGAAGCCGATCCGGTCTCGCTGGCGCCGCGCTGCACGTCGGTGATGTTGGAGGAAACCTGCTGGGTGCCCTGCGCCGCCTGCTGCACGTTGCGGGAGATTTCCTGGGTCGCG
>NZ_JAUYAN010000169.1 GCF_030693485.1 Bradyrhizobium sp.
CAGAGGTGTTTACGCCGGGCCTCGGAATTCTCGGTATTGGCGGGCTGACCGCGTTCGTCACCGGCTCCTTGTTCCTGTTCGATCCGGCCGGAGCCGATATCGATATCTCGGTGTCCTTGCCGCTGATCATCGCCTCGGCAGCGACGACCGGCGCTCTCGCCCTGTTCGCGCTGGGTGCTGCTGTGAAGGCTCGAAGTCGTCCGGCTCTGACCGGCGCAGAACAAATGATCGGAAGCGTCGGAGAGGTGGTCGAGTGGAACGGCCTTCAAGGCCGCATCCGTGTCCACGGTGAAATGTGGAATGCCCGCGCCAAGCTGCCCTTAGCTCCCGGTGACGCCGTGCTGGTCGTTCAACGCGAGAACCTAACGCTTCTCGTCACATCCAAATAAAGGGAGGCTTTCATGCTGTTTCCGCCCGACATTCCGGCCCTTACCGGGTTTGCAATACCCATTCTGATCCTTCTCGCTCTGCTGGGCTATTCGTTCCGTATCCTGAGGGAATACGAGCGCGGGGTTGTGTTCATGCTTGGGCGCTTCTGGAAGGTAAAGGGGCCCGGACTGGTTATCATCGTGCCGTTCATCCAGCAGATGGTACGGGTCGACCTGCGAACGCGAGTGCTTGACGTCCCACCCCAGGACGTCATTTCGCGCGACAACGTGTCGGTCCAGGTCAATGCAGTGATCTATTATCGAGTCCTGGATCCGGAAAAGGCCATTATTCAGGTCGAGCACTACAACATGGCTACCAGCGAACTGGCGCAGACGACTTTGCGTTCGGTCGTCGGCCAGCACGAACTCGATGAGATGCTTGCGGAACGCACCAAAATCAACGCTGATGTCCAACGTATCCTCGACGAGCAGACGGGCGCGTGGGGCATCAAGGTCTCGAACGTCGAGTTAAAGCATATCGATTTGAACGAGATTATGGTGCGCGCCATCGCCAAGCAAGCTGAGGCCGAACGCCTGCGGCGCGCGAAGATCATAGACGCCGAGGGCGAACAGCAGGCGGCGGAGAAACTCGCTGAGGCGGGTGCAATCCTTTCCGGCCGGCCGGAAGCCATGCAACTGCGGTATTTGGGCGCACTGCAGAACATTGCGGGCGAGCGAAGCTCCACGATCGTATTTCCGATACCGATGGACCTGCTCGAGAGGTTTGGGCTGGCCCCGGCGGCGAAATCCGAGAATTAGCGACACCTGATGGTTATGTCTGCTCGGGAGAGCAAAACAGGGAGGAAGCGATGTCCGCGCGAGCAAACGAGGTCTGATTTGAGGGATTAGGGCGGACCGATGTCGCGCTCGTCTGCGGAAAGAATGCGTCACCTTGATTTAGCGCAAGGACGGGCATTCGTAGGATGGTGTAAATTTCATCTAATGGACTGCCGTCACATTCGAGCCTGCACGCGCTAATTCTGACTGCACCAACCTGTCCTCTCCGATGCACCAAGGCCGATCGCGGCAGTTATGAGGATGCAGGTGAATATGAGGAGCAAAGCCGTTGCTGGCGAACACTCCACAATCCAGAGTTCTCTACGTTACCTCCGAGATGACCGATTTCGTCAAAGTCGGAGGGCTCGGCGATGTGTCCTCAGCCTTGCCGCGCGCCTTGCGCGTCCATCATGATGTCAGAGTCCTGATTCCCGGCTATCGCGAGGTCTTGGCGCACCAGGGCTCGATTTCGGTTGTCGCACGCCTTCCTGCCGCTGCAGGACTACCAGCTTGCGATCTAGGTAAGATCCAGATGCCCGACGGGCTCGTAGTATATATTGTCCTGTGTCCGGAGCTCTTTGATCGGGATGGATCTCCTTACGGCGACCGCTCAGGAGTCGACTGGATCGACAACGATGTCCGTTTCGCGCGTCTCGGTTTGGCAGCAGCGGAGATGGTGTCTGGTCTCGCCGATCCCGACTGGAAGCCGGATCTTCTGCACCTGAACGATTGGCCGTCAGCCCTCGCGCCGGCTTTTCTCGCCTGGCGCGGCTACTCCATCCCGACGATCCTCACAATTCACAACCTGGCCTACCAGGGTCTGTTCGGCGCCGATCGTTTACCCGCGCTCGGGATACCTCAAACTTCATTCCAGATCGACGGCGTGGAATTTCACGGCAAGCTATCCTTTCTCAAGGCGGGCATCTTCTACGCTTCGCATGTGACGACGGTCAGTTCGACCTATGCGCGAGAGATTACGACACCTGAATTCGGGTGCGGACTTGAAGGTCTGCTGCGGGCGCGATCCGATCAAGGGCGGTTAACCGGCATTCTCAACGGGATCGACGAGACCTGGGGTCCGCAGTCCAGCCAGCGACTTTCCGATGCGCTGGAGAACAGCGACTGGGCTGGCAAACCGGCCAACGCCGAGCAGGTGCGCAAGACGTTCGGGCTTGCGGTTTCCCGCGGTCCCTTGTTCGCCGTGGTGTCGCGCCTGGTCCATCAGAAGGGCATCGATCTTACGATACAGGCGGCGGAAACCCTTCTGCGCGAAGGCGGACAGTTGGTCGTTACCGGACGTGGCGAGACCCACCTGGAGTCCGCACTGAGGAAGCTTGCGGCGCGTCATCCAGGCAAGGTCGGGGTCAGGATTGGGTTTGACGAAGCCGAAGCTCGTCAAATGTTTGCGGGCAGCGATTTCCTGTTGATGCCCTCCCGGTTCGAGCCCTGCGGCCTCAGTCAGATGTATGCGCAGAGCTTTGGAACCCTGCCGGTGGCGGCCAGGACCGGCGGATTGGTCGACACTGTCGAAGATGGAGTGACCGGCTTCCTCTTGAAGGAGACCTCGCTACCCGAACTTCTCGGCGCACTGTCTCGCGCCGTGGATATCTTTGCATCGCCCCGAAAGCTCAAGGCGATGCGCCGCGCTGCGATGCAGCGCCGTTTCGGATGGGGGCTGCCGGCGCAACAGTACAGCGACGTTTATGGAACCGCCGCCGCCAGTGGCGCCGGTTGACCTTGAGTGTAACGCGCCCGCTGCCTGTTAACTCGCAAGCCACGGCGCGAGTAACACAGGCACTGTAAGGATTTCGGCTAATTGGGAGGTGGTGATGAAGAAACTGCTAAGGTATCGGGCAATGGAAAGTGTGTGCCGTCAACGCGCTACTTTCTGTCCCGAAGAAAGCTGGAAATGGCTTGCTGAAGCCGAGATGTGGAATCACAAAGCATTTGGGTGCCCCGATCGGCCTGAGACAAGCAACGTTGGGACGCGCCAGTCCGCAACGTCGCACAATACCGGCAATCTGTGTGATCGCGCCCATGGCGAGCGTCCTGGATAACGCTGCCAGGTGAGAAATGCGAACCAATGAATGGAAGCTGAGCGGACCATCGAGAGGATGGTTCGTCAGGGCCGAGGCGCAGCAGCAATGCCAACCCCGCCATTCGCGTTACTGCAGGAGGCTCTGATGTCCGTCGATTGCGGCCACGATGATCTCGCTTCTGCTGTCCGTTATGCGTTGCAGAGCACCCGCGCCATCGCGGCGTGCCCCTTCCATCCAAACATGAGTGTCCGCGTGGGAGATGACGCAGCCGAGAACCATGCCTGTGTCCGCGCCAGCAAAATCATCAAGAGTGACGGGACGACATGGAACCGGCAACTGTTGCTCGAAGAGATTAAAAGGCAACTCGGCGATGCAGCAGATGGTGTTTGCCCTGTTTGTGCGCCTCAGAATTCCTAGTCTAGCCCGCATTTCTCTCACACAACTGAATGCTTTCGCGAAATGCCCTGGTATTTTTCCGGGCGGCAAAGGTTGGGCATGCGGGATGTTGGCGCCGAATGAGCTGCGAGCGGTGGATGTTTTCGGGCCTCCGTGGGCCGGTGTGCGATGCCGCGCGATCGGCGCGCCGCCGCGACCCATGTCAGACGGGTGAGGCGCGCGCCTTGGCAGCGCTGTCGAGGCGTCGGGCGGCGCCAGCCCATTTGTCCGCGGCTGGCCAGGTCGAGGCCATGGCGATCCGGACGCGGCGTCCGGAGATGCCGATCAGCGCCCCGATCTTGAGGAACTTGAGCCTGATGGTGCCGCAGGTGGCATTCGCCAAGACGGTGTTGGCCAAATCATGCGCCGCAGCGCGCAGATCGGCACATAGGCTATTTGAGCTGCTGCCGGTTTGGTGGACACCCGGTTAAGCGTTGATTTGCCCGCCACCGCCGCGCAGTCCTCGCGACCGGCAGTGAGCTTGCCCGCCAGCAGCGCCTGCATCGGATCATGCCGCAGTTGGTCGTGGTCGTTGAGGTCCTCGTGACCAAGCGTAGTCCCGAACCCCGCTGGCCTGCAAATTGGCTACCTTATTCTCCACCAAATCCTGGCGGTCACTCCGTCGCTTCCGGCAGCCGGGTTTTCGCTGACCCGAAAACCTCGTCAAACGCCTGCCGGAGCACGATATCGACGTCGGCCGTGGTCAGGGGCAGGCCGAGATCGGCGAGGCTGGTGACGCCGTAGCGCGGATCGACCACGCCGCAGGGCACGATGGCCTCGAAATGGGTCAAATCGGGTTCCACGTTGATCGAGATACCGTGGAACGAGACCCAGCGCCGCAGCCGGACGCCGATCGCGGCGATCTTGTCTTCATGGCCGGCGCCCTTGTCCGGCCGCTTGACCCAGACGCCCACGCGATCCTCGCGGCGCTCGCCGCGGACGTTAAAGGCCGCAAGCGTGCGGATGATCCATTGCTCGAGGCCCGCCACATAGGCCCGCACGTCGGGCTGCCGTCGCTTCAGGTCGAGCATCACATAGGCCACGCGCTGGCCGGGGCCATGATAGGTGAGCTGGCCGCCGCGCCCGGTTGCGAACAGCGGAAACCTGGGATCGAGCAGGTCGGCATCCCGGCCGCTGGTGCCGGAGGTGTAGAGCGGGGGGTGTTCCAGCAACCAGACCAGCTCGGGCGCCAGATGGGCGGCAATGGCTGCAACCCGCGCTTCCATGGCTGTCACGGCCTCGGGATAGGGCACCGGGGCGTCCGACACCACCCACGCGACGGCGCCGCCGGCAGGGCCGGCAAACGCCGTCAAATCGAGGTTTTCGCGGTCATTAACCATTGGCTAACCATAACGTGGTGATCTCGAACCACGCAATTTTGCATTTGTCAGTCAGTCCGGGTCGCCAGTGCCAACCCTCGATAAAGTCAGCGTCGACCTCATGGTGGTCCTCGGCACCACCACGATGCCCATCCATCAGGTCATGCGCCTCAGCCGTGGCGCCATCATCGAACTGGACGCCACCGAGGCGGACGAGGTCAAGATCCTCGCCAACAACCTGCCGATCGCCAGCGGCGTGGTGCTGGTCGACCGCAACCGCATCGCGGTCGAGGTCAAGCAGATGCTGCCGAAATCGCCGGGTACCCGGTAAGCTACTCTTCAGGACCGGAATTCCTCGATACTTCCCTGCATTTCCACAGCTTTCCGCCAGCCGCAATGAAGTCCCGGCAGGCCTTGTCCCTCCACCATTGATTTGTTACATCCGCGCCGTTGATCCGGTCTTCGACCGGGTTCGGCCGGATCCTGTGCCGAACTGAAACTAGCGCTCGTGGCGGAATTGGTAGACGCGCTGCCTTGAGGTGGCAGTGAGTAAAATCGTGGGGGTTCGAGTCCCTCCGAGCGCACCACAAATGGCTCGCGAATCCAGTCGTATTCCGGGAATGGGGACGCAAATCCCGCTGAGTTCCGGAAGGCCTTCGCCGAGACCGCGATCAACTGCCGACGAAGAAGCCGTTGTTGCCCTGGATGGCGACGACAGCCGTCTGCGGCGTCACGCCGCCGTGCAGGTCGTCGATCTCCAGCGTGTAGGTCAGCGTGAGGATGTCGGAATCGCCAAGATAATCAAAGACCGAGGAATTCGCGTTGAACTCGAGTTGGAACGAGCCCGGCGTCGAACTCGATGGCTCAAGCACGCTTGACGCCTGCATTAGTGCGATCAATGCGGTATCGTCCGTCGTAGAAAAGCTTCCCGTTACCCCGGTTGCTTCGACATGGGTTATCCGGGCGGCGTGCAGATCGGTCAGGTCGACATCGGTGAACGTGACCGGGATGGACGCCGTAAGGATACCCGGGCTGGTTGGAACGTCGATGTCCTGTTGCGCTATGGCATAAACGGCAGGCGCGTCGTTGGTGCCGGTGATGGTCACCGAAATGGTCTTGGTGACCGTGAAGCCGTTGTTGTCGGTGAAGTCGACCGTGAAGGCCTCGATCCTGCTGTCGCCATCGCCGAGATACTCGGTGGCCGAAGCCGGCACGTTGTAGGTCCAGGTCAATTCGCCGCCGGTGCCGGTGCCGGTGGTGTCGGCGGTGACGGTCGCGGTGAGCGCGCCCAGCGCGGTGTCGGAGCCGGTATAGATGCCGGTCGCCGACACACCATGCACGTCGGTCAGGTCGACATCGGTGAAGGTGATAGTGCCGCTGTCGGTCAGGTCGCCGGACGGGGTGACCAGCTCGGTCACGTCGCCGGCGAGGTCCTCGGCTACGATCAGCGGCGCGTCGTTGGTGCCGGTGATGGTGACCGTGATCGGCGTTAAGACAATGCCGCCGCGATGGTCATCGAGGGTGGCGGTATAGGTCAGCGCCAGGATTTCGCCGTCGGCGAGGAAATCGAAGCTGTTGTCGGGGAGGTCATAGGACCAGGTCACCGAACCATTGTTGGCATTGGCGCCATCGGGCGTCAGCGAGAGCGACGCCTCGACGGCGGTGATAGCAGCCTGCTGTTGTGCCGTCAGCCCGGTGAAGTCCGTATACAGGGTCGTCTGGCTGTCCTGGTAGGTGAATGAAGTGAAATGCGCACTGACGGTCGGACGATCCGTCAGATCGACATCGGTAAAGGTGATGGTGCCGCCGGCATGATCGGGCGGCGTGGTATTGCCAGTCATGCCGACCAGTTCGATAAAGCCATCGCTGGTCGCGGTGATGGTCGGGATATCGTTGGTGCCCTGGACGGTCACCGTCAGTGTCAGCGGTACGATGACGATGCCGCCATGGCCGTCGTCGACGGTGGCGTGATAGGTCAGGACCAGCGTTTCGCCGGC
>NZ_JAUYAN010000179.1 GCF_030693485.1 Bradyrhizobium sp.
CCCGGCAACTTCTGGCCTGTTCACCAGATAAAGCCCCGCGATCACCAGCAGCGCCGCGACGCCGAACGCAAAGGTCAGGGTGTCATGCAGGATGAAGTAGCTGGCGACGACGCCGAACAACGGGGTCATGAAGGTGAAGGATGACAGCTTGCTGGCGGAATAGGTCTTGATCAGCGCGAACCACAGCAGGAACGTCAGCCCGACTACCCAGAACGCCTGGTAGGCCAGCAGCGACACCGACAACAGTCCGGGCATTTGGGTCAATCGTTCGCCGGAGACCCATGCCGCGAAGGCCAGGATCGGAATCGACATCGCGACCTGGTAGCCGAGGCCCTTTTCCGCCGGCGCCCTGAGCAGCGAAGTCGCCTTGACCAGCAAGGTGGTGGCCGCCCACATCGCGCCGCCGGCGACGATCAGGAGATCGCCGAGCAGCACATCGGCATCGACATTGGCCTGCGGCACGCCGATCGCGAGTGCGACGCCGGCAAAGCTCAGGGCCAGACCGGCCCATTGCGACGCGCGCAGCCGCTCGCCGAGAAACGAGTAGGAGCCGAGCGCCACGAAGAACGGCGCGGTATAGAGAAACACCACCGCGCGCGACGCCGAGGTCAGCAGCAGCCCGCGATAGATCAGCACGAATTCGATGCCGAAGATGATTCCGGCGGCGAGGCCCGGCCACAGCGTGCCGTCGCGCGCGAGGAACCTGACGCCGCGCCACCAGCCGATGATCAGCAGCACCGGCAAGGCGCCGACCGAACGGACCAGCGCCTGCATCATCGGCGGCACCTCCGGCAGCACCAGTTTTACGGCGATCTGATTGAAGCCCCAGCTCAGGCACAGCATCAGCATCAGCGCGATGGCGCCCGCGCTGAGCGGACGCCCGGCCGATGGCTGCATTTGATCTGACGGCATTGATCCTCGCGACCGGCTTGGCGCCGTTTCTTCTTATGCGGCCTTCTGGCAGTGCGCGCAGGTGCCGGTGATCTCGACGACGGAGAGCTTTGGCGCGAAGCCCGACGCGCGCGCCGCGGCGTTGAGGCTTTGCGCGACGGGCGCCGCCGGAATTTCGCCGACCGAACCGCAGCGTTCGCAAATCAAGAACGCCACCATCGAGGTCGCATCATGATCGTGCGCGCAGGCCAGGAACGCGTTGCGGCTTTCGATGCGGTGGACGAGGCCGTTCTCCATCAAAAAATCCAGCGCCCGGTACACCGTGATCGGCGCCGGCCGCGGCATCGACTTGGCGAGTTCGTCGATCACCTCATAGGCGCCGAGCGGGCGGTGGCTCGACAGCAGCGCCTGCAGCACCTGGCGGCGGATCGGGGTGAATTTCTGCGCCCTCGCCTTGCAGACCTGCTCGGCATGCAGAATCCCGTCCGCGCTGCAGCGGTCGTGATCGTGATCGGGCGCGGGGAAGGTCGGCTTGGTCAGGGTCATGACAGCCCATGATGTAACGCGGATGGGCCTGGTGGTCCATGATTCGCCAGCGCACTACTGCACTGCAACATGGATAGCCGACCAACTTTAACTTGAAAAGCCCGATTGATAAGCTAGCTTATAATATCGCTTGCATACGGAGATACCCATGCCCGGTTCCGTGGATATGAACTTCCTGTTCACGCTGGGCGAAGTGCAGCGGATGATGCGCGCCTATGCCGACAAGCAGGCGGCGCGCTACGGCATTACCCGCGCGCAATGGGCGGTTTTGGCCAAGGTGGAGCGCACCGAGGGCCTCAAGCAGTCGGAACTCGCCGAACAGATGGAAATGCAGCCGATCACCCTGACGCGGCTGATCGACAAGCTCTGCGAGGCGGGCTGGATCGAGCGCCGCAGCGACGCCAGCGACCGCCGCGTCAACCGGCTCTATCTGAAGAAGGCCGCGCGTCCGCTGCTCGGCAAGCTCGGCGGGCTGCGCTCCGAACTGACCGCGACCGCGCTCGAAGGCATCAATCCGGCCGATGCCCACCGGCTGCTGGCGCAGCTCGAGGCGATCAAGGAAAACGTCCGCAACGCGATCCAGAACCCGGCCGGCGCGCCGCGCGACCAGGAGCAGCAATTTGGCTGATCCAGTCCTCAAATTTCCGCCGGAGCAGAAGGGCGAGCCGCCCGCAAAACCCCGGACCAGGATTGCCGCGGAACCGCGCCGCCGCCTGATGGCGGCGATGCGGCGCTATCGCCGGTTTCTGCTGCTGGTGGTGCTGCCGCTGGTGACGCTGGTGGCCGGGGTCACATTCTACCTCAATGGCGGCCGCTACGTGACCACCGACGACGCCTATGTCGGCGCGCAGAAAGTGCTGATCACGCCCGACGTTTCCGGCAAGATCATCCGCGTCACCGTGAAGGAAGGCCAGCAGGTCACGACCGGCGACGTGCTGTTCCAGATCGATCCGGTGCCGTACCAGCTGGCGGTGGCGCAGGCCCGCGCCAAGCTCGAAGACGCGAGGACCAGCCACGCCAATCTCGTCGCCGACCTCAAGCTCTATGCGCAGACCATCGAACTGGTCAACGCCGGGATCGCGCTGAAGCAAAGAGATGTCGAGCGCAAGAATTCACTGGTGAAGAGCAATGCCGGCTCGCAGCTCGACCTCGACAACAGCGCCACTGCGCTGGTGACCGCGCAAACGCAGCGGCAGCTCGTGACGCAGCGGCGGGCGAATGCGCTCAACCAGCTGCTCGGCGACGCAGATTTGCCGCTCGAACAGTTTCCGGCCTACATGCAGGCCAAGGCCGTGCTTGACGATGCCCAGCGCAATCTCGACCTCAGCACGGTGCGCGCGCCGATGAACGGCACCGCCACCCAGGTCGAGCAGATCCAGCTCGGCCGCCACGTCATCGCCGGCGCGCCGGTGTTTTCCGTGATCGACACCTCGAACCCGTGGGTCGACGCCAATCCGAAGGAATCGGATTTCACCTATGTCGCGGTCGGGCAGACCGTCACCCTCGACGTCGATGCCTTCCCCAATCATGTCTTCAAGGGCACGGTCGGCTCGCTCTCGCCCGGCACCGGCGCGCAGTTCGCGATCCTGCCGCCGCAGAACGCCACCGGCAACTTCGTCAAGGTGGTGCAGCGCATTCCGGTGCGGATCTATTTCGACAAGAACGACAGCTTCGTCCGCAAGCTGAAGGCCGGCATGAGCGTCTACGCCACCATCGACACCAAGCACCGCCGTTCGCTCGCCAATCTGTTCGGCTCGCCGGCGGTGGCGGTGAAGGAGGACTGAGCGGCCATGCCGAGCTCGGCCGCAGCGCCCGTTGCCGTACCCGGCCTGCGCCGGACCATGGTGACGATCTGCGCGATGACGGCGACCATCATGCAGGCGCTGGACACCACCATCGCCAACGTCGCGCTGCCCTATATGCAGGGCAGCCTGTCGACCTCGCAGGACCAGATCAACTGGGTGCTGACCTCCTACATCGTGGCGGCGGCGATCATGACCGCGCCGGTGGGCTGGATCGCCAACCGCTTCGGCCGCAAGCGGATCTTCATCATCTGCTCCGCCGGCTTCACGGTGGCGTCGGTACTGTGCGGCGCGGCGCAGGACATCTACCAGATGGTGCTGTTCCGCGTGCTGCAGGGCGTGTTCGGCGCCGCGCTGGTGCCGCTGTCGCAGGCGGTGATGCTCGATTCCTATGCGCTGCATGAGCGCGCCAAGGCGATGGCGATCTGGGGCATGGGCGTGATGATGGGACCGATCATGGGACCGTCGCTGGGCGCCTGGCTGACCGAGACCTATTCCTGGCACTGGGTGTTCCTGGTCAATTTGCCGTTCGGCATCTTCACCGTGATCGGCCTCATGGTGTTCATGGACGAGACCAAAAAGGACCGCGAACTGCGCTTCGACTGGTTCGGCTTCACCGCGCTTGCGGTCGGTATCGGATCCCTGCAGATCGCGCTCGACCGCGGCGAGCAGCTCGGCTGGCTGAGTTCCACAGAGATCATCGCCGAATTCATCGTCTCGGCCGTCGGCTTCTACTACTTCTTCGCCCATTCGCTGACGACGGCAAAGCCGTTCATCCAGTTCGCGCTGTTCAGGGACAAGAACTTCGTCGGCGGCTGCGTGTTCATGTCGGTGATGGGTGTGGTGCTGTTCTCCACCATGGCGCTGGCGTCGCCGTTCCTGCAGAACGTGCTCGGTTACCCCATCATCACCGCCGGACTGTTGCTGGCGAGCCGCGGCTTCGGCACTTTCGTCGCCATGATGATGGTCGGGCGGCTGATGCGCCATATCGAGGCACGCACGCTGATCATCACCGGCCTCGGCATGACCTGCGTGTCGCTGTTCTGGATGACGGCCTGGACCGACCAGACCGGCGTCAACGAGATCCTGCTGATCAGCATCTTCCAGGGATTTGGTTTCGGCCTCGTCTTCGTGCCGCTCTCCACCGTGGCGTTCCTGACACTGCCCAACCATCTGCGCACCGACGGCACCTCGATGCTGACGCTGTTGCGAAACGTCGGCAGCTCGATCGGCATTTCCCTGGTGATCTCGCAGCTGACCGAGGGGTCGCGATGGAGCTACGCGGTGCTGTCGCAGCACGTCAATCCGTTCAACCATGCCTTGCAGATGCCCGACGTGCGGTCCGTGATCGACCTCGGCACCGACAAGGGCCGCGCGATGCTGGACACTGTCCTCAAATTGCAGGCGCAGGTCATCGCCTTCTCGCACGATTACCAGATGGTGATGATCTTCACGCTGTGCGCGATCCCGCTGACCATCATGATCGGATCGAGCAAGGCTGCGCTGCGCAAGCAGTCGCTGCCGCCGGAGCATGCCGTCATCGAGTAGCGGCGATCAACGCGGCATCGCCGGTTGGTGCCGGCGCCGCGGTATTCTCGAACAGATGCGCGATGGCGTTGGCATAGTATTTCAGCAGGATCAGCTCGTCCGGGTTGGCGCGGTAGTTGCCATCCTCTTCCTCCAGCACCAGATGGCGCAGCGTCAGCATGCGCAACCCCACTGCGATCGCATAGTCGCGGTCGGCGCGCGGGATGTGGACATAGGTGCCCTGGGCCTCCAGCACGCCGATCAGGCTTGAGACCCGCTGCTTGATGTCGAGCAGAGAGAGCGGATTGTCGCCGGCCTCCAGCACCGCGGTCGAGACCAGCGAGACCGGCAGCGCCGGGACCACCCGGCCGACGGCCTGCATCAGTCTGTTGCCGAGCTTTTCGGTCTCGGCATGGCGCGCCTCCGGCGCCAGCAGGCGGAAATCGATGTTGGCGTCGGCGACGTGCTTGCGCAGCGACACCGGCTCGCCGAAGCTGACGCAGGTATAGCCGAAGCGATGCCACTCGCCGCGGATCGCCATCCCGATGTGGCGGAAGACGTGGCTCGCGAAGACCCTGGCGTTGAAGCCGAACACGGGCTTCTTGCCCGGCTCGGTATTGGCGGCGGAGGTCAGCATGCGATCCTCCAGCACGCGGTCGTAATTGACCGCGACGGGAACGAACACGACGTCGCGCGCGCCGAGCGGATCGAAGCCCGCGACCATGTAGCTCAACAGTCCGAATTTCGGCGGGCGCAGCCGGCCGTCGCGGCTGAGGCCGCCTTCCGGAAAGATCGCCTGCGTCACGCCGGCCGACGTCGCCATGTGGACGTAGCGCGCCAGCACCTTGCGATAGAGCCCCTCGCGGGAATCCCGGCTGATGAAATAGGCTCCCATCGAGCGGATCAGGCCGCGCAGTCCCCAGACCTGCGCCCATTCACCGACGGCATAGCTCAGCGCCGACGAGGTCGCCGCGACATAGGTCACCAGCACGTAATCCATGTTGGAGCGATGATTGATGACGAAGATGACCGAGGATCCGGGATCGACCCTGGCCAGCGCGTCGTCGTTGCGGTAGCCGATGCGGACGCGATAGAGCATCTGGGAGATGCTGCGGGCGATCCGCGTCCCCACACGAAAATAGGCATAGGCGCTGAACGAGGGCACGATTTCCTGGGCGTAGCGCTTCACCTTCTCCATCGCGACCTCGCGCGGCACGCCGGCTTCCCTGGCGTATTCGTCGGCCGCGTGCAGCACTTCGGGATCGAACACCAGACGGTCGATCAGCACCTGGCGCTTCGTCAATTTGAACGGCTGGATGCGAAGTTTGAGACGGGTATTGAGTTCATCGATGGCGCGGTTGGCGCGGCGGCGCAGCGCCCAGCGCACGCTCGGCATCAGGATGCGGTCGATCACCGCCAGCGCCGCCAGCACGGCGACGATGATGACGACCCATAGCGGCACGGCAATCTGCGACCCCATAGCGCCCCCTGTCTCGCCGCCTTCCATGGATCGCCCCGCCGGCCAGGGCGTCCCTCTGATCAGGATACCATCGAAGGCGTCGCCTCGCCGCAAGAGGCTTTGTGGCCTCGCGCACCCTTAAATTGACGCTCGTGGGGGGCCCTCCGGGGCTGTCCGCATGGGCGCGCCCGGCACGAAGGCATCGAAGGCCGCCCAGAATTGCGCGCGATAGAGGTCGGCTTCCTGCAGGATTTCATGCCGGGCGCCCTCGATTGCCAGATACGATCCCGCCGGCAGCCGGGCGGCAAACTGCTCGATGGCCGCTTCCGATACGATGCGATCGGCGCCCGCCGCCACCATCAGAACCGGGGCAACGATCCGCAACGGGTAATCCGCGGCGTCAAATTCGACCATGGTGTCGAATGCCGCGTCCAGCCATGCCACCGTAGGCGAACCAATGCCGAGCGCCGGATCCTGCGCCAGAAGCGCGGCGTTTCGCGCATAACGCCCGGGGTCGGTGGTGAGCGGATTACCCGGAAAACCCGATGCCCTCGCCCGGTCGACATTGCTGCCGGGAACGTAGCTGTTGCCGAAGCCCACCAGGCGCAGCATCCGCATCAGAATGCGCAGGGGCCACGAGGATCGCGGTTGAGGCAAGTCGATCAGCGGGGCGGCGAGAACCATCCGCTCGAACCAGCGTCGGCCGGAATGCGCGGCGCGCAGCATGACAGCGCCGCCCATCGAATGCGCCAGCGCAAAATAGGGCGGCGGACAATCGGGGAGCACCACAAGCCGCATGAAGGTCTCGACGTCGATCTCGAACTCCCGGAAGTTCGCGACATGCCCCTTGCGCGGATCGGGCAGTTGCCGCGACGAATGCCCCTGCCCGCGCCAATCCAGCACAGCGACGGCAAAGCCGCGTTGCTGCAGGTCGCGCACCGTTTCGAAATATTTCTCGATGAACTCGCTGCGCCCGGTGAAGACGCAGACGGTGCCCTTGACCTCCTCCTTGCCATCATCAGGCGAAGCCCAGCGCGCGAAACGCAGTGTCACGCCGTCCGGCGTCTGGATCATGCCGGTTGCGGCACCGTCAGGACAGGGATTGCCGGGGATGGACACGAAATTCATTGCAAAAGGGGGCCCTGGCTGGCTCTTAAGCCCGCATATTGCACGACCACGAACCGAAAGGCACTGTCTTGCTTCCACCCCGCGGGCCCGATTGCAATCGGCGTCAATTCCGGGAAATGTCCGGCAAGAAACAGACAACGTAACGGGAGACTTCCGCCATGGCCTTTTCACTTTACGACGCCACCGTCGCCAACTACCTGCAGACCCTCGGCGCCGTCAGCGGCTTTCTCGACAAGAGCCTGACGCATTTTCGCGAGAAGGGCATAGATCCGGCCGAACTCGTCGAGTCGCGATTGGCATCCGACATGGCGCCGCTGCGCTTCCAGATCGTCTCGGTCGCCCATCACTCGCGCGGCGCGATGGAGGCGGCCCAGAACGGCGTGTTCACCCCGTCGATGGGAAAACCGGACCTCGACTATGCCGCGCTGCAGGCGATGGTGACGGAGGCGCGCGACGAACTCTCGGCCCTGACGCCGGAGGCCGTCGACGCGCTGATCGGCCGCGACGTCACCTTCAAGCTCGGCGAGCGCGCGCTGCCCTTTACGGCGGAAGACTTCCTGATGTCGTTCTCGCTGCCGAACTTCTTTTTCCACGCCGCCACGGCCTACGACATCCTCCGCCACAAGGGGGCGCCGCTCGGCAAGCGCGATTTCATGGGCAGGATGAAACTGAAGGGGTGAGAGAGTAGCCGATGCGCCCCGCGATCTCGGGGGCTCTTTGGCGGAGCCTGCGCCAGAAGTTTCTTGCCGAAAGTATTTAGCTGCGAACCCGGCGCTGACAAGCAGAAAAAATTCTGATCACGTCTGCACCCGCAGAATGTATTAGCTACATTCGCCTAGTCGGCCACGCAACGTGACCCTGATCAAACGGAAACAGCTCTAATTCGACTTCCTGCCGACTGTGCGCGCCGGCTGGCCTTCATAGTCGTAGACGAACGTCGCGGTCTCGAAGAATCTAAACGGCACGCGCAGACCGATTTCGCGGGCTTTCAGGAAACTGACGGCAATGTCGGGCGGCGAGACGATGCCTACCTTGAGCTGGCCCGGATCGGACCTGCCGCTGAGGATGTCGGTGCCGTAGACTGCGGCGAGGTGCGCGTTGCTTTCGAAGCTGATGCCGACCGCGAGTACGGCCGTATTCTGGCCCGCGGTCACGATCTCGGGGATCATGCTGACCACCGGAATCCGGCCGGCCTTTTCATTGATGGTTTTGATCTCACGGAAAACGGTGGTGCTCCCGGTGATCAGGAAGATGCTCTTGCTGAGATCGAAATCGTTTTTTTGCATCGTGCGCACCGCATCAGGGATAATCTGCGCCAGTTCCTCGCTCGCCTTGGCGGGGTTCTGCACCGTGCCCATGTAGACTTGGATACCCTGCTTGCGCGCGCGCGCGGCGACGGGCTCGGCCTGAGTCTGAACTGCACTGATGTTCTTGCTGTCGACGAGAATCGCGAGATTCTTCAGGTCCGGCTTGAACTCCATTACATAGGCGAGTTGCACTTCGACCGGCATGTTGAGCGAGGTGAAAGCGAAATTGGTTCGGCTGCCGCTATCGTAGTCCTTCATCTGCCCGAGTTCTACCGGATCCTTCGAACAGACGGATACCACAGGAATGTCGCCGCCCCGGTAATTGTCGTAGAGCCAGGCCGTCGATTCCGACCCCATGGCGAAGATCAGATCGAACTTGCTCTTCTCGGCAAACTGGATCGTCTCCTTGCCGCGCACGTGGTTCAATTCGAAGTTGATCACGGTGAATTCGGCGTTCTGGCCTTTCGATTCAAAAACACTGAGGATTTTTGTGATGGCGATATCGTAGGCCGACGAGGACCGGGGATAGAGGACCAGCACCCGCCGTAGCGTACCGCGCTGGTCCGCCGACTGTATCTCCGCCGATTTTCGCCGAATCGACACGAAGGTTGGCCTGGCAGGGTCACCCGCCACATCCCAGGTCGCGTCGATTTCGCCGCCGTACTTGAACCACGCGGAAAACGGCCGATTTTCCGCTGCAGCCGTCGCCGTCAGCGACAGGGGCAGCAGAGCCGCAAGGATGCCGCGTATGACGAACGTCGGTCGAGGAGCAAGCTTGACGATCATCACAGGGCCTCCGACGGCAAGTTGCGGACCGGCGGCTGGACGAAATTGCGGGCCACGAACAAAAGTCCGAGGCATGCGATCCCGATGCCGATCCAGACGATGACCATCGCGTCCTGTCCAAAGATCAGGAAGACCTGCGCCATGACCATCGGTCCGACAATATGGCCGGCCCGCTCGAGGAACCTGTAGGTCGTCGTCACCGGGTTCACACCGATGCGATTCCCGAGCCTGGACTGGCCGACATGGGTCACTACGGGCGCATTGATAAAGCCGTGCGCGATACCGACGAGGATGGTCCCGGCAATCAATGCGCCGGTGCCCAACGGCCCGCTGCCGGCGAGCGCCGGGCTCATGAGCCCGATCAACATCAGCCCGCCCCCACTCAGGATGGCGCCCCAGAACAACACCTGTTCGCTGTTACTGGTGCGATCCACCAGACGCGAGGCAAAACCCGTCGCCACCATGACCGCGAGGCCGTACAACATAACGATCTGCCCGATGTCCTCCGAACGGTAGTTGTATTGAACGAGCAACAAGGGCATCGCAAAGGTGATCGTTCCGGTAAGGATCGCCTTGGCGGGAACGCCAATGCAAAGCAAGGTCTTGATGAACTCCGGATCGGACGTGACGTCCCGGATGTCGCGCACCAGCCGGCGCGCCGCAGCGACCAGTCCGCTGGCGATCCGGGCCTGGTCGTTGACGCGCGGCAGGCGCAACAAGGTATAGAAGATGGCGGCGAAACCGATCGCGCCGGAGACCATGAACACTCCCGACGGCTGCAGGTAATTCACCAGCAGGGAGCCGAGCGCCATTCCGGAAATCAGGCCGCCCTGAAATCCGAATACAATGATCGCAACGCCCTGTGTCTTCTTCTGCGGCGAAGCCACCGCCAGAATGTAAGCCTGCACGCCGATCAGCAGCATGCCCTGGCCCAGTCCCGCGATCCCACGCAAGATGCTCAGTTCGGTGATTCCGATCGGCATGTACATCCCGGCCACACCCGCGGTTGCCAGCAGCAACCCTGCCAGGATCACCGGCTTCGGCCCGTACCGCTCCACGAAATTTCCGGCCGGCAACAAGCTGAACGCGAAGCACAGATAGTAGGCCGTGAAGGGAATCGAAGCGTAACCGACCGACAAACCAGCAACCGCCGCCGCGTTCTGCATGAAATTCGGGAGGAAGGAATATGTCAGGCTGTCGAGGAAAACAGCGAGAAAGAAGATAGGCTTGATCATGACCAATGCCGCGTCCTCCGCCGATGCCCGATCGGGCTCGGCAGCGTCAGGCGAAAATTGGTTGGCCCTGAAGTTTTGCAGGGATGTGGCAACTTGCAGAAACAGTCCCGCCAGCAGCGCCGATGCTACGAACAAAGCCGCGAGGTTCTTGACGCTGCGAACCACCCTGTCGACGACCGCGTCCTTTGGCACCGTCACGACAAGATGCACAATCCGCTCCCGCTGATCGGGGCGGGAAAGATTGATGTTGAATTCGAAATATCGCGGATCCGCGCTCCATTTCTTGCCGATCTTGGTCGCGTCGCTGTGGATTTGAATGATCTCGTTCTCGATCAGCGCCGCGTCGCTGATCTCAGTGTTCAGGCGCCTGTAATCGCTGAAGATGCGCGGCATGCCCTCGAAATCCTTGAAATGCAAATTGAATTCAACGATATCGCTCAAGCGCTGCGCCAGCGTGACGACCGAGGCCCTCGATTTTCCCTGCACACCTTCGTAGTATAGTCCGACGATAGCAAAGACGACCGCGACCGACATCGCGACGAAGGACATCGTATAGCCGATCTGCAGCCACGGCACGCGCGCCCGGGGAAGATACGGCAATGCAAACACGAAGACGACCGCGAACACGGCCGCCAGTCCAACGGACAGATAAATCAACGGGTGAAAGGTGGCGCGCAGTTTCTTCGACACGACGTCCGTGTTCGATGAAACGACGAGGCTGCCCACGGTTTCGAACCGGGTGCGCAGCGGAATGACGATCTGATAATGCGTTGCGCCATATTCGACCGCGATGTCCCGCTTCACACTTGAAACGGCGCTGGGAGGCTCCGGCAGTTTCGGATTCAATTTGTCGATCGCCGCGAAAATCTCGCGTCCGACCTGATCGTAAACCGCCGCCGCATCGATATCTTCGCCTTCCACTATCGGCATTGCCAGCGTATTGAAGCCGGCATATTGCCGAAGCGGCAGCCCGTCACGCAGGAATTTCTCGATGTAACTCTGCATGAGCCGAGCATGAGCGGTGATTTTTTCGATATGGATCTGCTCGTAGGTGCGCTTGCTGTCCCCGTAACTGACGTAAAGAAGCAGCGTGAGCGAAGCGGCGGTCACGATGAACATCGTGAACCCGTCGACCAGTCGACTGCCGAATCTTCCTCCCCACATATTTCCTCGCTGCTTTACGCAACTCCGATGGACTTCGATCTGGCTGAACTCATCGTTCTTCCCGAGTCGCTCGGTCGAACGCAAAAGGATCTGAACGACCGTCTGGTACTCTAGGAGAAATGTGATAAATCCGGGTTAATGCCACAATTCCGAGCCCCGTCCGGCCTGTTTGGCACGGATTACTTCGAGATCTTGATGTCCGGGGCTTGATCGCGGGGGTCCGGGCCGCATCCGCCGATGGCGTTGGCGCAACCGGCAGCCACTGCTTCGTTGCCGGTCTTGAGCGCCTGGATCGAGGCGTTGAGCGCCAGCACGTTGAGGTCCGTTGCCAACTCGTTAAACGATATCTGCGCGTCGTCCGGTGCCGGCGATCGCATGAAATCGAAAAGATTAGGCGTTTCCAAGAGGTCAGATAGATGCCCAACCGCGCCGCGGCGGTGAGCGAACAGGAAGTCGAGACGGTCGGCCAACAGCGACAGAATGAGATCGTCGTATTCCATACCGGCTTCGAACAAGCCGGCGGATACGATGCTTGTGACGCCTGCAGTCGGCTTTCTGAGATCCGGCTTGGGGTTGGCCTCGAGAACGAAGAGCTTTCCGTTCGCATCTGCGCGCAAATCCAGGCGGATCAGCGAGCCTAGATTGAATTCGAGATAAGTCTCGCGGCCAAGACGCCGCATTTCGTCCAGCAGCTTCGCGTCGCGGCGGGGATCGACCGGCTTCAGCCGATCCTCGGTAATCGGGCTCTTGTCCATCGACGTGAATATCCGCTCGTCCGGCATCAGCACACGCTCGAGGGCAGCGAACGTGAACGGACCAGAGCCGCGGGTAAGACGACCACCGGGCGCGACGATAGGTCCCGTCACCGCGATGCAATACTCGCGGCCGGGCAGGTATTGCTCCACCAGCACGACATTATCGGTGGCGCCATAGACCTGAGCAATGGCAGCGGGCAGACTTGCAACGTCGGGCACCACATGAACGTGCAGCGATGCCCGACCCGAAACCGGCTTGACCACGAAAGGCCCGTCATAATCGGCAAATGCCCGCTTGAACCGGCTGTTCAAGTCGGGACGGAATGGACCCCGCGCCATGCTCCAGGTGGTGAACGAGGGCGTCGGAATTCCGGCGCAGACAGCCTCCCGCTTGAACGAGTGCTTGTTGTCGAGCGTCGTCGCCGCGAGCGGGTCGTGGCCCACATAAGGCACGCCCATCATCTCCAGCATGGCCGAGGCATGTGCGGCTGGATTGTAGCCCTGCACCCCGCCCGTATTGAGCCATGCCAGGTGAATACCCTGGCGTCGCAGCCGATCGCCGAGACGCATATCATCTGCCATGAGATCGACGTGATGGAATCCCTGCCGCCTGAGCGACGCGGCGATGTCTTGCGCTACCGCCTCGTAGCTTTTCCAGGATCGCGTATTGCGCGCCTGGTAGACGACGCCTTCGGAGTTCGATTTGTCGCCGCCGAAGATGACCGCCAGGCGGGCACGGGATTTCAGGCGCTCGATTTTTTCCCCGAGCACCGCCATATCGGCCGCTTGCACCGCCGTGGCCCGCGCCTGCGCAAGCGTCAGCTTCGATCTTAACATGATAAGGTCCCGTCCGTTTTCGGACCACTGCGAGCAGCTTGCGGCACGACAATAAACTTGGAGTAAAGCCCACGCACCCGGGAACTGCTATTTGCCGTTAACATTGCTCGATTGCCAATACTGCGCGACCCGGGCGCTATTGCGAGGTTCGCTCGTTGCAAGACGTGCAAGCCTGGAGACCTCTCGAACTTCAACCATGCATGCGAGCGGCTGGAGCGCTCGTGCCAGTCATCTCTCGCTCGTCAGTGCGTCCGATTCTCGGGAGGAGCCGTTCCGCGCCAGCCACGCCGCCCGCGCGCGACAGGAGCAACCGGATGGTATCCTCGGCCGTCATCGGATGGCTGAACAGATAACCTTGCATTTCGGTGCATCCCAGTTCGCGTATTTTCGCCAGTTGCTCCTGCGTTTCGACACCTTCGGCCGTCGTCGTCATATTCAGGCTGCTCGCGAGGCTGGTAATGGCGCGCACGATGGCGCTGGCGTCATCCATCTCCGAAACATCCTTGATGAAGGAGCGATCGATCTTGATCTTGTCGAAGGGAAAGCTCCGCAGATACGTCAGCGAGGAATATCCCGTACCGAAATCATCCATCACGATCCGCACGCCGAGTTCGCGCAATTGATGCAATGTCGCCAGCGTGGTCTCGTCATCGCGCATCAGGACCCCTTCGGTGATCTCGAGGTGGAGCCGGCGCGCCGAAAGGCCCGACACGGCAAGAGCTTTGATGACCTTCAACAACAAACTCTGATTCTTGAACTGGATCGACGAGACGTTGACGGCCACTGAGACGTCGCCCGGCCAGCTGGCTGCGGCGGAACAGGCCTTGTTCAGTATCCATTCGCCGAGCACGGAGATGAGGCCCGTTTCTTCGGCGACGGGAATGAACTCGGCGGGCGATACCGGGCCGCGTTCGGGATGATGCCAGCGCAGGAGCGCTTCGCAGCTACGGATTTCATCGCGCTCAAGATCGAGGATTGGCTGGTAATACAACTCCAACCCATCGTTGGCGATCGCATTTCGCAGATCGAGTTCGAGCGTGCGCCGTTCCTTGACGCGCGCGTTCATCGCCGGCTCGAAAAAGCGGAACGTGCCGCGTCCGTGACTCTTGGCCTCGTACATGGCCAAATCCGCGTGCTTGAGCAACTGATCCGGATCGGTTCCATCATTAGGCGCCAGCGAAATTCCGATGCTGATATCGGTAAACAACTGATGCCCATCGATGTCGTAGGGTTGCGCGACCGCTTCCCGAACTCGCGCGGCGAGGGCCGCAGGGTCCGACGGTCTGTCGATCCCGGTCTGAAGAATTGCGAACTCATCGCCCCCGAAACGCGCAATCGTGTCCGTCTCTCTGAGGCACCCCTGCGCACGGTCTGCCACGGCTCTCAATAACTTGTCACCGACCGCGTGGCCGTGCCCGTCGTTGATGCTCTTGAAATCATCGAGGTCGAAGAAAAGGACGGCGAGATACTGTCCCCGTCGGACTCGCGCGAGTTCCGTGTCCATCTGTTCGCGCAGCCGGACACGATTGGGCAGGCCGGTCAACGCATCATGATGCGCCAGGTGAGCGACCTGGGCTTCCGCCTGACGCCGCGCGGTTATGTCGTCGTGCGTGGCGACCCATCCGCCGTCCTTCATGGGGCGCCGGGTGACTACGATCGTCCGACCGTCCGGCAACTCGGCGATATTGCTGACAATCCTGTCCTGCGCGACCGCGGCCCGTCGATAGTCAGTGTAGGCTTCCGCCTCCTTGACGGAAAGGCTTCCCGTTTCGACCCTGTGCTCCACCAACCGGCCGACGGTACAGCCCGGCCTGACGACCTCTGGAGAGAGACCATATAATTCAATGTAGCGCTGATTGCAGAGGACGAGTCGACCGGACTTGTCGAACATCGTCAGTCCCTGCGACATATTGTTGATGGCTGTATCCAGGCATGAATTCTGTTCGCGCTGACGGCGATACGCAAAGGCTCCGATCAAGCCCGCAATCGCGAGGCAGCATACGACGATCACCACGAGAACCAGCCATCGACTGGGATCGTTTGCGACGTAAGCCAGACTTTGGAGCATCGAATGCCTGCGGGGATACGACCTGATCCAATCAGTCTAGTCTGCCGGCAATGTGTTCTAGGTAAACGCAGCGCCTCAAATCATAGCATCCTTAACAAGTTGCAAAGCGAGGAGAGGGAACGAGAAGGCATCGGGCCGCGCGCTTGCGCTACCGCTAACAACGAAAGTTGCCGCGGGCGCCCCATCAGGCGACCGGCATCGAGGGGGCGCAGCCTCAGGGCGACAAACTCACCGGCTTTGCGCGAATCATGATTCGGGTCGGCGCGGACCTCAACCGCGAATGTTCCGCGCCTGCGTTGCCGATGGTCGGGGGACCACCCACCCATCCTCCGGTTACGACCTCGCAGTGGCGGCTATGAGCCCTGGACGTTTCGGCATCCAGGCGAGGACGCCGAGCGCAGAAACATCAAGGTCCCCGATGAAAAGGTCGCGAGCATGCCGAGAGAATTTCAACCGGGCTTCCGTTCGAGATTGCGGGACCGGTTGCGGGCGTTGATTGGATGAGGGTGCATTTGCGGCGGTGCTTGAGACTGCTTCTGGCACTTGGCGTAGTGCGCCACAGCGATATGTCCGGAGTTGGGAGCAAGCCGGACTGCTCGGTCTCGACCCGAGGCTCCCCTGGACGGCGGGGGAGAGGCGCCATGTCCTGCATGGCGCGTCGTTTCATTTGGCGTCGAGCTGCTGCTCCAGATCGTGCAATACCTGATAACACGGCAGCACCTCGGCGACGCTCGAGTTCGGCTCGCGGCCCTCGCGGATGGCGGCGAAGAATTCGCGGTCCTGCAGTTCGATGCCGTTCATCGAGACGTCGACCTTCGAGACGTCGATCTTTTCTTCCTTGCCGTTGAAGAGGTCGTCGTAGCGCGCGATCCAGGTGCCGGTGTCGCCGATATAGCGGAAGAAGGTGCCGAGCGGACCGTCATTGTTGAAGGACAGGCTGAGCGTGCAGATCGCGCCGTTGGCGGCCTTGAGCTGGATCGACATGTCCATCGCGATCCCGAGGGTGGGATGGATCGGCCCCTGCACCGCGTTGGCCTTCACGATCGGCGAGCCCGCCTGGTAGGCGAACAGGTCCACCGTATGCGCGGCGTGGTGCCATAGCAGATGATCGGTCCAGCTGCGGGGCTGGCCGAGCGCGTTCATGTTGGAGCGGCGGAAGAAGAAGGTCTGCACATCCAACTGCTGGATGCTGAATTCCCTGGCGAGGATTTTCTTGTGCACCCATTGATGGCTGGGGTTGAAGCGGCGGGTATGGCCGCACATCGCGACCAGCCTGGTCTGCTTCTGCAGATCGACCACGGCCTGCGCATCCGCAAGGGAATCCGCGAGCGGGATCTCGACCTGGACATGCTTGCCGGCCTTGAGGCACGCGATCGACTGCGCCGCGTGCATCTGCGTCGGCGTGCACAGGATGACGGCGTCGACTTCCTTGAGTGCAAGGCTGTCGGCAAGGTCGGTCGAGACATGCCCGATGCCGTATTTGGCGGCAACCTCCCTGGTCGGCTCCAGCCTGCGGCCGACCAGCGACACCACCTCGACGCCGTCGATGTTCCTGATGCCGTCGAGATGCTTGATGCCGAATGCGCCGGCGCCGGCCAGCGCTACCTTGATCGTCTTCGCCACGTCAGTTGTTCTCCAGAATCAGATGGCCCACCGCGGTGTTGCTGGCGGGCACATGATAGAAACGATGCCGCACGGTGGGCGGCTTGCTGCCGCCATTGACGTCGTTCATGGCGCCGCGCGCGATCAGCCACATCACGAGCTCGATGCCCTCGCTGCCGGCCTCGCGGACGTAATCGATATGCGGCATTTTCGACAGCCCCTCGGGATCGGCGATCAGGCGATCGAGGAAATCGGTGTCGAACTCCTTGTTGATCAGCCCGGCGCGCGGCCCCTGCAACTGGTGGCTCATGCCGCCGGTGCCCCAGATCTGCACGTTGAGGGGTTCATCGTAGGATTCGATCGCCTTGCGGATCGCCTTGCCCAGCATGTAGCAGCGCCGGCCCGAGGGCGCCGGGTACTGCACGACATTGACCGCGAACGGGATCACCGGACAGGGCCACGCCTTCGGATGGCCGCACATCAGGCTGAGCGGCACGGTGAGACCGTGGTCGATGTCCATCTTGTTGACGATGGTCAGATCGAAATCGTCCTGGATCACCGACTGCGCGATGTGGCCGGCGAGTTTCGGATGGCCGATCACCTTCGGCACCGGACGCGGACCCCAGCCTTCGTCGGCCACCGCGAATTCGGCCGCGGTGCCGATCGCGAAGGTCGGAATCAAATCGAGACTGAACGCATTGGCGTGATCGTTGTAGACGAGGAAGATCACGTCCGGCTTCTGCTCTTTCAGCCACTGCTTGGAGAAGTCGTAGCCCTGGAAGACCGGCTGCCAGTATGGCTCGGCGGTCTTGCCGAGGTCGAGCGCCGCGCCGATGGCCGGCACGTGCGATGTGTAGACGCTGGCTGAGATACGGGCCATTTACTTCTTCTCCCCGATGTAGCGGTTGCCTTCAATGCTGCGGCCTCCGCCGACCATCATGTTGCGGTATTCGTCCTCGCTCATGCCGGTCATGCTGCCGGCCATCTGCTGGAAGCTCTTGCCGTCGGTGGCGCCGATCTTGGCGAGGAAATAGATGTTGCCGCCGAGCGCGATGCAGCGATTGAGGTCACGCGCCAGTACCGCCAGCTTCTGGTCCTCGGTCATCGGCCACTCGTCGAGATAGGCGCGCTCGTCGGCCTTGAAGCGCGCGCGGTTCTCCGCCTTCATCAGCGACATGCAGAACTGGTTCAGATGATAGCCCTGGCGCGACATCTCGGCGTCGAAGATCGTGGTGCCGGGAACGTCTGTATAGGGTTTGTCGAGTGACATGGGCTTTGCCTCCTCAGGAGTGTTCGGGCCAGTACAGCCGCATCGGGTTGTCGACCAGCAGCTTCTGCTGCAATTCTGATGTGACCGCAACGTGCGGGATGAAATCGACCAGCAGTCCGTCGTCGGGCATATGGTCTTTCAAATTCGGGTGCGGCCAGTCGGTCCCCCACAGCACGCGATCGGGGAAGGTTTCGACGATGCGCCGCGCGAACGGGATCACGTCGCGGTAGGCGTTTTGCTCGCCGTTCAGCGCCGGCGGCCCGGCGACCGAGAGCCGCTCCGGGCAACTCACCTTGGACCAGACGTTCGGATGCTGCTTCATGAACTTCACGAACAATTGGAATTCGGCGCCGTCAACCGGCCTGGTGACGTCGGGCCGGCCCATATGGTCGACCACGATCGTGGTCGGCAGCGAGGTGAAGAAATCCCACAATTCGGGCAGATCCACCGCTTCGAAGTAGATCACGACATGCCAGCCGAGCTTGCCGACGCGGCCGGCGATCTCGATCAACTCTTCCTTGGGCGTGAAATCCACCAGGCGCTTGACGAAGTTGAAGCGCACGCCGCGCACCCCGGCATCATGCATGGCCTTGAGTTCGGCGTCGCTGACGCTGCGCTTGACGGTGGCGACGCCGCGCGCCTTGCCGCCGGAATGCACCAATGCATCGACCATCGCGCGGTTGTCGGCGCCGTGGCAGGTGGCCTGCACCACGACGTTGCGGGAAAAACCGAGATAGTCGCGCAGCGCGTAGAGCTGCTGCTTCGACGCATCGCAGGGGGTGTATTTACGCTCCGGCGCGAACGGAAATTCGGCGCCCGGACCGAACACATGGCAGTGCGCATCGACAGCGCCTGCCGGCACCTTGAACCGGGGTTTTGACGGACCGGCGTACCAGTCCAACCAACCGGGTGTTTTCTCAAATTCCATCGTTGCCTGTTTCATTTCTTTTCTTCGGACTTCACCTTGCCGAGGATCCGGTCGGCCTCGGTGCGCCAGTCCGCGCTGCGGGCAAATTCTTTCGTGCCTTTCGCACCGAACAGTCCATCGTCGGCGAGGTCGGCGACCCAGCCCTGGCGCTCGGCGGTGCCCTGCGCCGACCATGGCGTCAGGCCGATCTCGCGCACGGTCTCCGCGACCTCACGCACCTCTTCGCTGCGGCGCCGGCCATGCTCGATGACGCGCTGGAAGAAATAGGCGCCCTGCCTCTCCCAGTCGATGCCGGGGAAGGTTTCCTTGAGCGATGCCAGCACGGCGTCCTCGACGCCATAGGCCCGCGCCGTGGTGAAACTCTCGATCACCATGGCTTCCATGCCCTTGATCATGATGCTGCGGCACATCTTGACCGCCGAAGCGACGCCGAGTTCGTCGCTGGCGACCTTGGCGTTGAACCCGAGCTCGATCAGCAGGGGCGCAAGCTCGCGCGCGCCGGAACCGCCCAGCAGCAGCGGCACCTTGATGCGGTACGGCGGCAGCGATGTCATGACGGCGCCCTCGACATAGCGTCCGCCGGCACCATCGATCAGGGCAGCGGCGCGCTGCTTCGCACCCGGCGAGGCCGAATTGAAATCGAGGAACCAGGCGCCCTGCTTCAGCCCGGACATGCAGGCCTGCGCCACCGGCACCGCCTGGCTCGCGGTGACGGCGGAAACGATCAAGTCGGCCTGCGCGGCGAGATCGGCATGCGACGCCGCCAGCGCCACGCCAATGCCCGAGGCATGATCGTGCAGCGGCCCGGCTCGATCGTCATCAAGCTTGATATCGTAGGCGCTGACCCGGACGCCATCCTTGCGCAGGTCCTCGGCCAGAATCCGGCCCACCTCGCCATAGCCGACGAGACCGACATGCCACTGGTTGGAAGCAACCGACATCGCGATCAATCTATGTAGCGCAGCCCGGCTTTCGCCAGCGGCTCACGCATATTGTACATATCGAGGCCGAGCACGCCGGCCGCCAGCCTGGCGCGCTTGTCGCCTTCATTGACCTCGCGCGCTTCGGATGCGTCCGCCGCCTGCTGGGCGATGCCAGCGGGAACCACGACCACGCCGTCGGCATCGGCGACGATGACGTCACCGGGATTCACCAGCGCGCCGGCGCAGACCACCGGGATGTTCACCGAGCCCAATGTTGCCTTCACCGTGCCCTTGGCGCTGATCGCCCGGGAAAATACCGGGAACTGCATCTCGGTGAGGTCCTTCACGTCGCGCACGCCGCCGTCGATGATCAGGCCCCTGGCGCCGCGAGCGCGAAAACTGGTCGCCAGCAGATCGCCGAAGAAGCCGTCGCTATTCTCGGCGGTGCAGGCAGCCACCACGACGTCGCCGGGCTGCAACTGTTCGGCCACCACATGCATCATCCAGTTGTCGCCGGGCTGCAGCAGCACGGTGACCGCGGTGCCGCAGGTGTGGGCATCGGCATAGACCGGGCGCATATAGGGCAGCATCAGGCCGACGCGGCCCATCGCCTCGTGGATGGTGGCGACGCCGAAGCGCGACAGCTTTTCCACCGCCGCATGATCGGCGCGGACGATGTTGCGCTTGACCACGCCGAGGTTGTTCAGGGGAACGCTCATGCTACTTGCCCTTCGCCTTCAAGGCCGCGTCGAGCCGCGGGAACACGCGCCGCGCATTGCCCTCGTAAACCTTCTGCTTGTCTTGCGCGCTGAGGATCACCGAGGCCTCGATGTAGCGCTTGGTGTCGTCATAGGGAAAACCGGTTTCGGGATCGATGCCCTTCACCGCGCCGATCATCTCGCTGGCGAACAGGATGTTGTCGACCGGGATCACCCTGGTCAGCAGGTCGATACCGGGCTGATGATAGACGCAGGTGTCGAAGAAGATGTTGTTCAGCAGATGGTCCTTCAGCAGCGGCTTTTTCAGCTCCTGCGCCAGGCCGCGAAAACGTCCCCAGTGATAGGGCACCGCGCCGCCGCCATGCGGGATCAGGAATTTCAGCGTCGGAAAATCCTTGAACAGGTCCGAGGTCAGGCACTGCATGAACGCCGTGGTGTCGGCGTTGAGATAATGCGCGCCTGTGGTGTGGAAGCAGGCGTTGCAGCTGGTGGAAACATGGATCATGGCGGGGATGTCGAGTTCCACCATCTTCTCGTAGATCGGATACCACTGCCTGTCCGACAGCGGCGGCGAGGTCCAGTGCCCGCCTGACGGGTCGGGGTTCAGGTTGATGCCGACGAAGCCGTATTCCCTGACGCATTTTTCCATCTCGGGAATGCAAGTTTTGGGATCGGCGCCCGGCGACTGCGGCAGCATCGCCGCACCGATGAAACTGTCCGGGAAGAGTTTGGCGATGCGCGCGCACAGCTCGTTGCAAATCGCGGCCCAGGTCGAGGAGACCTGGAAGTCGCCGATGTGATGCGCCATGAAGCTGGCGCGCGGGCTGAAGATGGTGAGGTCGCTGCCGCGCTCCTGCATCTTCTTGAGCTGGTTGTTGATGATGCTCTCGCGCAGCTCGTCGTCGCTGATCTTCAGCTCGCTGGCCTTCGGCATGGCCGAGGGATCGCCGATGGCGGCGATCTGCCGGTTGCGCCAGTCTTCCAGCGCCTTCGGCGCGGTGGTGTAGTGACCGTGTACGTCGATGATCATCGATTTTATCCCTGGTTCTATCTTTGCCGGGCGTGACGGAGTTCGGAGGCTGCGCTGAAACCTGCGGCCTGATGTCCGGCCCAGACTGAGGCCGGCACCATGGCCTCGCCGCGCATCAACAGCCGCGCGGTGCGCAGCAGCGCGGCGCTGGTCACGCTTTGCGGATTGGCCGGATCAACCTCGATCTCGACACTGAATTCGCCGGTGGGATGCTCGACCGAAATGGTCTTGGCATTCGCACCGGGCACCACGGCGATGCCCTCGGTGGTCGAACCGTCGAGCACGCAGGCTGTGGCTACCGTCACCGCTGCCAGCACGCCGATGGCGTCGTGGCAGACATGCGGGATGAAGCTGCGCGTCGAGATAGCGCCGCCGGCGCGGGGCGCCGATATCAGCGTCATTTTCGGGTAATTCCTGGCGGTGACGTCGCCGAGTTGCATGGCGTGGCCGCAGGCGATGCGCAGCCGCTCGATCCGCGCCTTCAGTTCGGTGTCGGCATTGAGCTGATCGACGCTTTCATAGCCGGTGCGGCCGACGTCGGCGGCCTTGAAAATCACCAGCGGCATGCCGTTGTCGATGCAGGTCACGGTGATGCCGTCGATCACGTCGCGGACGTTGCCGGTCGGCAGCAATCCCGGCGCGACCGAGCCCGCGGTATCGAGAAAGTTGATCTTGATCGGCGCTGACGTCCCCGGCGCACCGTCGATCCGGGCCGCGCCCTCATATTCGACATGGCCATCAGGGGTCTGCACCGTGATGTCGCATTGCATGTCGGTGTTGAGCGTGAGCACCCGCAGCGTGGTGGTGTCGCCGTGCGGCTTGACCAGGCCGGTCTCCAGCGCGAACGGCACCACCGCGGCGAGCATGTTGCCGCAATTCGGCGTGGTGTCGACGGTGTCCTTGTCCGGCTGCAACTGGGCGAACAGGAAATCGAGATCGACGCCGGGCCGCGAGCCCCTGGAGACGATGCCGACCTTGCTGGTGAGCGGATGCGCGCCGCCGAGCCCGTCGATCTGGCGCTTGTCGGGCGAGCCCATCACCGCCAGCAGCACCCTGTCGCGGGTCGGGATGTCCGAGGGCAGATCGGCGGCGTTGAAGAACGGGCCGCGCGAGGTACCGCCGCGCATGAACAGGCAGGGAATGGCGGTTTGCATGGCGTTTGACCCGGGGATTGGAGGTCCATTCTGGCGGTTCGGGTTGGGCTCCGCCACCATCCGCCATTTCTAACAGCTATCACGTTCCGGCATGGATGAAAGCTCCGAGCCATGCTGGAAATGCTTCAAGTCGACAGCCCGCGCACCAATTCGGTCAACAGCCGCATCGCATGCAGCGCCAGTGGCGTCGGACGCTTGTGCGCGGAAACGGCGAGGCACAGCACGCTGACCGGCGCCGGGTCGGTCAACCGGCGCACCACCAGTTCACCGGCGCGCGCCGACGCCGCCACGCCGCTGGCGGTGAGCACGGCGTGGCCATAGCCGGCGCAGACCAGATCGATGATCGAGGGGACGCTGGAAACCTCCCAGGCAATATCGAGCTTGATGCCGGCCAGAGCCGCCTGGGTCTCCAGCAGGCGGCGCATCGCATGGACTCGCTCCGGCACGATCAGCGGGTACCGCGGCAGTTCCTTCATCGGCAGCGGCGGCGCGGCCGGCTTGCGCTTGCCCCTGGCCGCACGGCTCACCAGGCTGAGCGCCTCCTGCAGCAACGGCGTGATCTCCAAGCCTGCCTGCGCCTCGGGGTTGTAGACGAGGCCGATATCGATGCGGCCGGTGGTGACCCATTCGACGATATGAGTCGACAGCCCCTCGACGATCGCCAGCCGGGCGGCGGGAAGCTGCTTCTTGAAACGGTCGATCAGGGGCAGCGTCAGTTGCCGGCCGATGCTCGGCGGCAGCCCGATCGTGACCCGGCCGACCGGCTCGTCCCGGCTGGCGCCGAGATCCGCGCGCGCATGCGCCATCAGCTGCAGCACCGCCACGCTATGGTCGAACAGCCGCTTGCCGGCGTCGGTCAGCGCGACGCCGCGGCCGTTGCGCAGGAACAGCTGCTGGCGCAGTTCGGTTTCGAGGCCGCGCACCTGGCGGCTGAGCGCAGGCTGCGCGATGTCGAGCACCACGGCAGCCTTGCTGAAACTGCCGAGTTCGGCGACGTGGACGAAATATTCGAGCTGCTTGAGGTTCATGGCCCTGCGACTGTACACCCGCGCTCAGCTGAGCCGTGCATCCTAAATCCGGAGACTTATTGCTTCGGGATCCCGGCCTTCTCGATCACCGTTTTCCACTTGTCGATATCGGACTTCAGCCGGGCCGATATTTCCTCGGGCGTGCTCGCTTTGGCCTCGATGCCGAGTTCGAGCAGCCGCTTTTTCACGTCGGGCTCGGCGAGAATGTCCCACAGCGCCTGATTGAGCGTCTTCACGATTTCCAGCGGCGTGCCTGACGGAGCGAACAGCGCGTTCCAGGAGACGACGTCGTAACCGGCGACGCCGGATTCCTGCACGGTCGGAATATCCGGCGCGCCGGCCGAACGCGCCGGACCCGTCGCCGCCAGCGCCCGGATTTTCCCGTCGGCGAGATTGCCCTTCAGCGCCGAATAGCTGTCGATCATCAGGCCGAGATTGCCCTGCATGGTCGATATCAAAACCTCGGGCGTGCCCCGATGCGGAATGATCACGAAATCGAGGCTGGCTGCGGTCTTGAACAGTTCGGCCGACAGATTCTGGGTGCTTCCGACATTGATGGTGCCGACATTGAGCGACCCGGGCTTTGCCCTGGCGGCCGCAATGAACTCCGCCAGCGTCTTGAACGGCGCGTCGGCGCTGGTGGCGAAGATGAAATCGAAATAGCCCAGGCTCGAAATCGGCGCAAAGTCCTTCAGCGGATCGTACGGCAGCTTGTTGAACAGGGAGACGCTGATGGCGGTTCCGTTGGACAGCAAGGCCAGCGTATGTCCATCCGGCGGCGATGAAATCACCGTTCGAGCCGCGGCAATGCCGCCTGCGCCGGGCTGGTTTTCAACGTAGAAGCGACCGCCGAGCCTGGCGCCGAGCCGTTCCGCGATCACGCGGGCGGTGATGTCGGCAACGCCGCCGGCGGCAAAGGGCAGAACGATCCGCACCGGCTTGCCCGGGTAGCTGGTCTGGGCCCAGGCCTGTCCCGGAGGAACGACGAGCGCCAGCAGCACGAACGCGGCCATGGCGGTCCGGAGCAGAATCCGGACAACGGCGCCTATGGAGAATGTCATCAGGGTAGCCCTGCCTTGATGGATCAGTTCGCCACCCTGTCACTTGATGGGCGGGCGTGGAAGCACGGCGTCTCCTACCTCCATCCGGTAGACGTAGTCGAGCGAAAACCAGGGCGCGCCGATATCACGCTCGGTCGGATGCGGCTCGTCATGGCGCACGAAATCGCCGATCAGCGCCTTGGTCACGCCAAACTGCACGTCGCTGCCGATGTGGGGATCGGCGGGATCATAGACCTGGGAAATCAACACCTTGAATCCGGGCTTGAAGATCAGCGCATGCAGATGCGCCGGCCGATAGGGATGCCTGCGCTGTTGCTTCAACAGCCGGCCGACCACGCCATTGGTAGGAATCGGATAACCCACCATCATCACCGAGCGAAACCAGAAGCGGCCATCGGCATCGCTGGTGAACTTGCCGCGCAGGTTCATCCCGGCCTGCTCGGGATCCTGGTTTTCGTAGAGTCCGACCGGCGAGGCGTGCCAGATATCCACTTCCGCACCCGAAATCGGCCGGCCGGCAGGATCTACCACGCGCGCGGTGACGAACAGCGGCGCGCCCGGCGTATCGGACCGGACGATGCTGCCGCCGTTTTCGACTCGCGGAGAGTTCAACCGCCAGAACGGCCCGAGCAGCGATTGCGCGGTTTCGGTATTGCCCCGATCGCCATTGTTCAACAGACACACCAGCGAGGAGACGCCGAGCGAGCCGGCCATCAGGATGATTTCGTTGTGGGTGTCGGTGGTGAGCTTGCCGAGTTCGCCGATAATGGCGGCAGCTTCGCGGAACTCGGCCTCGGTCAGCTGCACGTCACGAACAAAGCCGTGCAGGTGCTTGACCAGCGACACCATGATTTCGCGCAACCGCGGGTCGGACGTCTGTTCCATGACAGATGTCGCGGCGACCGTGACATCCTGTTGGTGTTCGATGATCATGGCGCACTCCTTCGGCCGCGGCCGCACGGGGTACGCTTAATACGGATCAGCCGATGACGAAAGGGACGGAATTATTCGACCCAGGCGATGCGCTTATCCAGCGCGAAGATGCCCTGATAGATCTCGGGATCGCCGACATCGCCAAGCACCTCCGGCGCCATTACAGCCGCCCGGCACACTGCGGCGCGAAGCGATGCCTCGTCCAGCGCTTCGATCAGCAGCAGCCCAGCAAACACGCCCTCGTCTTTCCGCATCCCCTTCTCGACCGTCTGCACCGAGGTCCTGGCGATATCGGTGGCGCCGATCTGCACTGCGGCGACCCCATCGAGCGCGGCAATATCGTCGGCCAGACGCTGGGGATTCCCCGGCAGGCGTTCGAGGCGCAGCGCGACGATGGTGGAGCCCTCGCCCCGCCCGGCCCAGGCGGTCAGCTTCCCGCCGCCGCGAATGAAATTGCCGAGTTGCGGCATGATGCGCTGCGACCACGGCGAAGGCGCGTTGAGGCGCGCGAGGTAGGCTGGGCCGTCGAGAACCTCGGGCGTTTGCAGTTCGTAGAGAATGAAGAAGCGCTCGATGTCGGCCCTGATGGCGCGGAACACGCGATTGCCGAGGAATCCCTCCGTGGTCACCCGCTCCGTGGTGTGCTCGCGCGTCAGCCAGTGGCGATAGTCGGTCAGGTTGGACCGCTCGACATCGCTCCAGATCGCCAGAAAACCCGCTCCGCGCATCGTCATTTCTCCCAAGCTGTGTTGATCTCAAACTTTCGTGCGCAGGCCGTGCAGCGCCGCCTGAATTGTGTCCGGCAGTCGTCCCAGCTTCTGCACGGCGGCCAGGATCGCGACGATGTAGCCGTAGGGGCCGAGACCGCAGATCACGGCGGTGGACGCGGTCGACGTGATCGAATGGCGGTGCAGTTCGTCCCGCGCGTGAATATTCGAGATGTGAACCTCGATTTTCGGACCTTCGAAGATTTTCAGCGCGTCGATCAGGGCGATCGAGGTAAACGAATAGGCCGCTGGGTTCATGATGATGGCGTCGAACTTGCCGTGCGCCGACTGAATCCAGTTGACGAGTTCGCCTTCGAGATTGGACTGGTGAAACGAGATGGTGATCCCGAGGGTGGCGGCGAGCGCCTGGCAGCTCGCCTCGATTTCCGCCAGCGTCGTCGAGCCATAGATGTGGGGCTCGCGAATACCCAGGAAATTCAGGTTCGGTCCGTTCAGGATCATGATTTTCGCGGCCATTGTCGCCCCCCCGTTGTACTGAATTCAACTCGGCCAGCCGCCGAACCTTTTGCACGCGCCGAACAGAACCACGAGTTGAGCTATCATGAAAGGCCAGACGCCTCTGCGGCAAGCATCGCCGTGGCGTCCGACGTCGCGAGGTAGGCGAAGGCGAGCGCCGGCCCGAGCGTGATCCCGGGGCCGGGATAGGTGCCGCCCATGATCGACTGCATGTCGTTGCCGCACGCATAGAGTCCGGCGATTGGCCGGCTGTCGGAATCCAGCACGCGCGCCGCCTCATCCGTGACCAAACCCGCCGACGTGCCGATGTCGGAAGGATAAAGCCGCAGCGCATAAAACGGCGCGGTCGCGATCGGCCCGAGATTGGGATTGGCTCCGGCGGCGGACGCATCACCATTGTGGTTCTGGTACACCGTGCTGCCCCGGCCGAATTCCAGATCGATACCGGTTCGCGCGTAGTCGTTCATCCTGTCGACCGTCTCGCGCAAACTGCCGGGGGCGATCTTCAGTCGTTGCGCCAGATGCTCGATGCTGTCACCCGCGATCAGGTATCCGTCGGCCAGCGCGGCGCGCGTGCCCCAGCCGCCGGGGCGCACCATGCCGAGGCCGTATTTCCGCAGCGCCAACGCGTCCGCAATCAGAAACGCGGGGATAGCCGATCTGCCCTGCGCCAGCATCTCCAGCGCGAACGGATGGTAGGAAACCGCTTCGTTGACGAAGCGGCGACCGTGGCTGTCGACCACCAGCGTCCCCGGCTTGCCGCGGTCGAGCACGAAGTGTGGAAACACGGCCTGCGACCCGTCGCGCCGGCGCCGGATCGACGCCGGCGCCCAGAAGGCGGCGCTGAGATCCCGGTCGCTGATGCGGGCGCCGATCGCGATCGCCTTGTCCTGCGCGTCACCGCTCGTTCCAGGCGCCACGGAGGACCACGCCACATCGGTTCTCAGCGCAGCAAACCGCCGGCCGGCATGGCGATTGAAACCACCGCCGGCCAGAATCAGCCCGCCATGGATGGCTATCTCCCGCGAGGCACCGTCCGAGACCAGAACCGCCGAGGTGACGCGGCCGCTTTCGTCCCGGACAATTTTCTCCAGCGATGCGCCGGTCAGAATGTCGACATCGCGGCGGAGCAATGAATAAAGGAGACGACCGACCAGCGCGTTGCCCATCACCAGCCGGGAGCCCCTCGAATAGCCCAGCCGGTCACGCCCATACCGCGCCAGCAGTTTTGCGCTGTGCAGTAGCGATTTCATCGATCCCGTGGCCGACAGCAGATGACCGATGTCGGTTCGGTCGACCATCATGCCGCCGAGCAGCGTGAACTCCGGGATCGGCGGTCGAACCAGCCGGAGCGCGTCGCCCAGCAACCGTCCGTCGAACGGCAACGGCTCGAGCGCGCGCCCCGTCACGACAGCGCCCTCCAGCTCCGAGCGATAATCCGGATGGCGCGGATAGGCGCGCAGCTTTACCTCGGAATGGTCTTCCAGCACGTCGACCGCTGCGGGACCGGCCTTCAGGAAGGCCGCGCGCAAACCGGCGTCCGCCCGGTTGCCGATAATCTGCTGCAGGTAGCGCTCGGCATTGTCGACGCTGTCGGAGGTCGCGACGGCAGAGGCATGACGCGTATTCGGTATCCAGATCGATCCCGCCGACATCGCCGAGGTGCCGCCGACGCAACCCGACTTCTCGACCAGCAACGTTCGGGCGCCGCGGATAGCGGCAAACAGCGCGGCAGACATTCCCGCCGCGCCTGCGCCGATCACGACAACGTCGTAGCCGGAGAGAACGCCGCGCAAGTCCGTATGATGCACGGGCGTTCCTCCCCCGAACCCGTCATTCCGGGATGGTGCGCAGCACCAGACCCGGAATGACAGTTGTCAGTTCAGCTTTTCGATCGCCATTGCGACGCCCTGGCCGACGCCGACGCACATCGTCGCCAGCGCGCGCTTGCCGCCGCGCTTTTCCATGCCGTGGACCGCCGTCATGGCGAGCCGCGCGCCGCTCATGCCGAGGGGATGGCCGAGCGCGATGGCGCCGCCATGCGGGTTGACGAAATCGGCGTCATCAGCGACGCCGAGCTGTCGCAGGCAGGCGATGCCCTGGCTGGCAAAGGCTTCGTTGAGCTCGATCAGATCGAAATCGCTGATCTTCAGGCCGAGCCGCTCCATCAGCTTGCGCGTCGCCGGCACCGGGCCGATGCCCATGATGCGCGGCGGCACCGCGGCCGAGGCCAGTCCCAAGATCCGCGCACGGGGCGTCAGGCCGTGCTTCTTCACGGCGGCCTCGGACGCCAGGATCATCGCGGCGGCGCCATCATTGACGCCGGAGGCATTTCCCGCCGTCACGGTGCCGGGATTGCGCACGATCGGCTTCAGCTTTGTCAGGCCTTCGAGCGTGGTTTCCGGACGCGGATGCTCGTCCCTGTCGACGCTAACAGGGCCGGCCTTGCCGCCGGGCACCGACACCGCCGTGATCTCTTCGGCGAAATAGCCCGACGCGATTGCCGCACCGGCGCGCTGCTGCGAGCGGATCGCGAAGGCGTCCTGATCGGCGCGCGACACCTGGAATTCCTCGGCGACGTTCTCGCCGGTCTCCGGCATCGCATCGACGCCGTATTGCGACTTCATCAGCGGATTGATGAAGCGCCAGCCGATGGTGGTGTCGAAAATGTCGGCCGAGCGCGAAAATGCTTCCGCCGCCTTGCCCATCACGAACGGCGCCCGCGTCATCGATTCGACGCCGCCGGCAATGGCAAAATCGATCTCGCCAGCGCGGATCGCGCGGCCGGCGGCGCCGACGGCATCAAGGCCGGAGGCGCAGAGACGGTTGAGCGTGAGGCCGGGGATCGATTCCGGCAGGCCCGCCAGCAACAGCGCCATTCGCGCCACGTTGCGGTTGTCTTCGCCGGCCTGGTTGGCGCAACCAAAATAGACTTCGTCGACCGCGGCCCAATCAAGCCTGGGATGCCGCGCCATCAGCGCCTTGATCGGCACCGCCGCCAGATCGTCGGCGCGCACCTTGGCGAGCGAGCCGCCGAAACGGCCGATCGGGGTGCGTACGGCATCGCAAACAAACACATCGCGCATTGAATCTCTCCCTTGAATGCCGCGTTTTACGTGGCCACACGACCGAATTGAAGGCGAGTTTTAGGAGCACGGACGGGACAGGTCAATTGAAGGGGAGGTGCAGTTCCCCCTCCCGCGCTTGCGGAGGGAGAAGATGGAGCGCCGCAGACGTGGAAAACGCGTATGGCGGCAGCAAACCAATAGGATCAGCCGCTGGAATTTTGTAGATTGCGGCCCGCCATGACGATCCAGCAATCCATCCCCGTTCCGGCCGAGCCCGCATCATCAGCGGAGGACACCGCACGCGTGTCGCCGATGATGGAACAGTTTCTGGAGATCAAGGCCGCCCATCCCGGACTGCTGTTGTTCTACCGGATGGGGGATTTCTACGAATTGTTCTTCGAAGACGCCGAGATCGCGTCCCGCGCGCTCGGTATCGTGCTGACCAAACGCGGCAGGCACCAGGGCGCCGACATCGCGATGTGCGGCGTGCCGGTGGAACGTTCCGAGGATTATCTGCATCGCCTGATCGCGCTCGGACATCGCGTGGCGGTCTGCGAGCAGCTAGAGAACCCGGCCGAGGCGCGCAAGCGCGGCAACAAGAGCGTGGTCCGCCGCGGCGTGGTGCGGCTGGTGACACCGGGCACGCTGACCGAAGACACGTTGCTGGACGCCAGGGCCAACAATTATCTGCTGGCGATCGCGCGATCGCGCGGATCGGCAGGGACCGACCGCATTGGCCTGGCCTGGATCGACATTTCCACTGCCGAATTCATCGTCACGGAATGTTCCACCGGCGACCTCGCGGCGACGCTGGCGCGGATCAATCCCAACGAGGTCATCGTTACCGACGCGCTGTATGGCGATCCCGAAATAGGGCCGAGCCTGCGCGAATTGCCGGCGGTGACGCCGCTGACCCGCGACGTCTTCGACAGCGCCACCGCCGAGCGGCGGCTGTGCGATTATTTCGCCGTCGCCACCATGGACGGGCTCAGCGCGATGTCGCGGCTGGAGGCCACGGCTGCCGCCGCCGCCGTCACCTATATCGACCGCACCCAGGTCGGAAAGCGCCCGCCGCTGTCACCGCCGTCGCGCGAGGCCGGCGGCACCACCATGGCAATCGACCCCGCCACCCGCGCCAATCTCGAATTGACGCGAACGCTGGCCGGCGAACGGCGGGGCTCGCTGCTCGATGCGATCGATTGCACCGTCACTCCAGCCGGATCGCGGCTGCTGGCGCAGCGGCTGGCAGCGCCGCTGACCGACAGCGCCGCGATTGCGCGGCGGCTCGATGCCATCGCCACCTTCGTCGTCGAAAGTGCGGCGCGCGACGACCTCAGGACCACGCTGCGATCGGCCCCCGACATGTCGCGCGCGCTGGCGCGGTTGTCGGTCGGACGCGGCGGCCCGCGCGACCTCGCCGGCCTGCGCGACGGCATCCTGGCCGCCGATGCGGCGCTGGCGCGGCTCGGGCAACTTGAAGCACCACCGCCGGAGATAACTGCGATCATGGCGGCGTTGCGCCGCCCGTCGCGCGAGCTGGCGCACGAATTCGAGCGCGCGCTGGCGGAACAACTGCCCCTGATCAAGCGTGACGGCGGTTTCGTGCGCGAAGGCTATGAGTCCGCGCTCGACGAGACCCGCAATCTGCGCGACGCTTCGCGGCTGGTCGTCGCCGCGATGCAGGCGCGCTACGCGGATGATACCGGCGTCAAGGGCCTGAAGATCCGGCACAACAATGTGCTCGGTTATTTCGTCGAAGTGACCGCGCAGCATGGCGACAAGCTGATGTCGCCGCCCTTGAATGCGACCTTCATTCATCGCCAGACGCTGGCCGGGCAAACGCGTTTCACCACGTCCGAACTCGGCGAGATCGAAGCCAAGATCGCCAACGCCGGCGACCGCGCGCTCGGGCTGGAGCTGGAGATCTTCGACCGGCTGTCCGCGATGGTGCTGGAAGCCAGCGACGATCTGCGCGCCGCCGCGCATGCCTTCGCGCTGCTCGATGTCGCGATCGCGCTGGCAAAACTGGCGGCCGATGACAATTATGTGCGGCCCGAGGTCGATGGCTCGCTCGGCTTTGCGATCGAGGGCGGTCGGCACCCGGTGGTCGAGCAGGCGCTGAAGCGCGACGGCCACCCCTTCATCGCCAACGCCTGCGACCTGTCGCCGGGACCCGCACAGAAATCGGGTCAGATCTGGCTGATCACCGGCCCCAACATGGCGGGCAAATCGACCTTCCTGCGCCAGAACGCCTTGATCGCGCTGCTGGCGCAGACCGGCAGTTTCGTCCCCGCGACGCGCGCTCGCATCGGCATCGTCGACCGGCTGTTCTCCCGCGTCGGCGCCGCCGACGATCTGGCGCGCGGCCGCTCCACTTTCATGGTGGAGATGGTGGAGACCGCCGTCATTCTCAATCAGGCCAGCGAACGTTCGCTGGTGATTCTGGACGAGATCGGCCGCGGTACCGCGACCTTCGACGGCCTGTCGATCGCCTGGGCGGCGATCGAGCATCTGCATGAAGCCAACCGCTGCCGCGCGCTGTTCGCCACGCATTATCACGAACTGACCGCGCTCTCGGCCAAGCTGCCGCGGCTGTTCAACGCCACGGTGCGGGTCAAGGAATGGCAGGGCGATGTCGTGTTCCTGCACGAAGTGCTGCCGGGCTCCGCCGACCGCTCTTACGGCATCCAGGTCGCCAAGCTCGCGGGGCTTCCCGCGCCTGTCATCGCGCGCGCCAAATCGGTACTGGCGAAACTGGAAGCGCAGGACCGCGGCCAGTCCGCGCGCGTGCTGGTCGACGATTTGCCGCTGTTCGCGATCCCGTCGCGCGCCGCCGCCGAACCGGCGCCGCCGAGCGAAGCGGAGCAATTGATCGAAGCCTTGAAGGCACTGCATCCCGACGAGATGTCGCCGCGCGACGCGCTGGAGGCGCTGTATGCGCTGAAGGCGAAATTGCCGAAGGAACGATAATCGTCATTCCGGATCTGGTGCTAACGCACCGGCTTCCGCCGGCTCCACCACCATAGCGCAAGATTCCAGCTGACGCAGATCGCCAGAGCGATGCCGAGGCCGATCGCCGAGCCGAACCGCAGGGCTCCGACATTGATCATCGCGATCGCGATGCCCAGGCCCATCAAGCCGCCGGCGCTATTGGCGATCACGGCGGCCGTCGCGGGGCCGCCGATGCGCGGGTGCAGGATCAGCATCATACTGGTGAACACCACCGGAAACAGCGCGATGATGCCGCTGACCTTGGGGCCGACCCAGCCCGACGCCGTAACCACTGTCGCCACCAGGGTGGCGACCAGCGAGGCGCGCAAGGGTATGTCGTACCAGCGCCGCGTGATGATCGGCATCTTGACGTGGCGGAAGCGCCGAAGTAGCGGCACGCAGATCGCAAACGCAATGGCATTGACAATCAGGCCGCCGGCCAGCGTCCAGTGCACCGCGCGGATGATCGAGGCCAGCACGATCCACACCGCGACCGCGCCGAGGCAGCTGACCAGCGCATTCCGGCGCTGCGCCAGTACCACATAGGTCAGGCCCAAAAGGATCGTCGCCGCGTTGATCGGCAGGCTCGCCAGCGCGCCCTCGGCGATGAAGGCGGCATCGTGATCTAGCGCGAGAAACACATAAGACGGCCCCGCCGAAATCGGCAGCGTCGCGACCAGCGCGCCGATCACCGGACCGGAGCGCTCGGTGATCACGGACGCCGTCACCACGAACGCGGCGGTGATCGCCATCCGCAGCAAGAGCGTC
>NZ_JAUYAN010000188.1 GCF_030693485.1 Bradyrhizobium sp.
GTCGGCGAATCCGGTTCCGGCAAATCCGTCAGCGCGTTGTCGATCCTGAAGCTGCTGCCGTATCCGACCGCGTCGCATCCGTCGGGCAGCATCCACTTCAAGGGCCGCGAACTGATCGACCTGCCGGAGCACGAGATCAGGGGCATTCGCGGCAACGACATCTCGATCATCTTCCAGGAGCCGATGACATCGCTCAACCCGCTGCATACGATCGAGTCGCAGATCGGCGAGATCCTGCAGTTGCACAGCGGCATCGGCGGCGCCGCCGCGCGGGCGCGGACGCTGGAATTGCTGACGCAGGTCGGTATTCCCGAGCCGGAAACCCGGCTCGCCAGCTATCCGCATCAATTGTCCGGCGGCCAGCGCCAGCGCGTCATGATCGCGATGGCGCTCGCCAACGAGCCCGATCTGCTGATCGCGGACGAGCCGACCACGGCGCTCGACGTCACCGTGCAGGCGCAGATCCTGGCGCTGCTGGCCGAGATCCGGGCGCGGCTCGGCATGAGCCTTTTGTTCATCACCCATGATCTCGGCATCGTCCGCCGCATCGCCGACGTGGTCTGCGTCATGAAAAGCGGCGAGATCGTCGAGCAGGGGCCGGTGGAGCAGGTCTTCACGGCGCCGACGCATCCCTACACCAGGGCCCTGCTGGCGGCGGAGCCGAAGGTCGATCCGGCGCCGCCGCAACCGGGCAATCCGGTGGTGATGGCGACCGACAACCTGAAGGTCTGGTTTCCGATCAGGCGCGGCCTGTTGCGCAAGACGGTCGGACACATCAAGGCGGTCGACGGCGTCAGCATTTCCGTGCGCAAGGGCGAGACGCTCGGCGTGGTCGGTGAATCCGGTTCCGGCAAGACCACGCTGGGCCTCGCGCTGCTGCGGCTGATTTCATCCGACGGCCCGATCGTGTTTCTCGGCAGCAATATCCAGGGCCTGCGCTTCAAGGAAATGCGGCCGCACCGCCGCGATATGCAGATCGTGTTCCAGGACCCGTTCGGCGCGCTGTCCCCGCGCATGTCGGTCGGCGACATCGTCGCCGAAGGCCTCAGCGTGCATCAGAGCGCGCTGTCGGAAGACGAGCGCGAGGCGCGCGTGGTCAAGGCCCTGAAAGACGTCGGCATGGATCCGGCCACGCGCTTCCGCTATCCGCATGAATTCTCCGGCGGCCAGCGCCAGCGTATCTCGATTGCCCGTGCGGCGGTGCTGGAGCCGAATTTCGTGGTGCTGGACGAGCCGACCAGCGCGCTCGACATGCTGTTCCAGGCCCAGATGGTCGACCTGCTGCGCGAGCTGCAGCGCAAGCGCGACCTCACCTACATGTTCATCTCGCACGATTTGCGCGTGGTCGCCTCGCTCGCCAGCCATCTGATCGTGATGCGCCACGGCAAGGTGGTGGAGGAGGGCCCGGCCTCGGAGCTGTTCAAGTCGCCGAAGTCCGACTACACCCGCGCGCTGTTCGCCGCGGCGTTCCGGCTGGAAGCGGAGCCGGGCGGGGCGGCGACCACCTAGCGGATGAAGTCTGGCGCTCGGTGCCCTACGTTCAGGCGCTCCGGCTCCTTTGCGGTTGAATCAAATTCGACACACCGTTCCGGTTGTTGCGGCGCGACATTACGGTAGCGATTGGGGCAATAGCGGACGTGACACGGAGTTCACGTTTCTGCAGTAATGACCCAACTCTGCCATCCGGGGTGCCAGTTTTGGCTCGACCCCGGCCAGTTTTGCAAAAATCTGAACGAAGAAGCACTTGCCAAGACCCGCGGTGCCGTGAGAAGCAAGCCAGATGGACTATTTGCTATCACTTGCCGTTGATCCAGCGGCGTGGATCGCTCTGCTTGCCCTGATTGCCATGGAAGTGGTCCTTGGCATCGATAATCTAATTTTCATTGCGATCTTGACCAACCGCTTGCCGGAACACCAGCGCGAGATCGGCCGCCGCATCGGGATCGGGCTCGCTCTGATTATGCGACTGCTTCTATTGGGCTCGATTGCCTTTATCGTGAAGCTGACAAATCCGCTGTTTTCAGTGCTCGGCCAGGAATTTTCCTCGCGCGACCTGATCTTGATTACCGGCGGCCTGTTTCTCGTATGGAAGGCGACCAAGGAAATTCACCATCGGGTCGATCTCGATCCCGGACCGGACCTTTTTGATCGGAAGAACGTCAGTCTCGGGTTTGCCGCGGCAATGGGGCAGATCGTGATGTTGGACGTCGTGTTTTCCGTCGACAGCATCATTACAGCAGTTGGGATGACCGAACATGTCCCGATCATGATCATCGCCGTTGTTGTTGCGGTCCTCACCATGTTGCTGGCGGCAAATCCGCTTTCGAACTTCATCATTGCAAACCCGACCATTGTCATGCTGGCTTTGGGGTTTCTTTTGATGATCGGAACCGCGTTGATCGCGGAAGGTTTTGGAGTGAAGGTTCCGAAGGGCTATATCTACGCTGCGATGGCATTCTCAGCGCTCGTCGAAGGCCTCAACATGATCGAGCGACGCTCAAGAAGGAGCCGTCCGGACTGATGCCCCAGGATCGTCTGGATTTGCGCTGCCCCGGCACTTTGGACTTCGGGGCGGGCTGATCACTTCCTCTTCAAGAACCGAAGCGGAGTACCAGCGATCCCCGAGGCTGTGCACGCAGCACTGGTGCCGTGCGCCAATTCGTCTTTCTTCACCTTTGCTGTAGCGGAATTGTCGCCTTTTGGCACTTTCGGAAGTGGCCGGTCCGGCCAACGATGTTCGTTGCTGGCGGCCGAGCGGACTTCACGGATACGACCGCCAAGTTTGCAAAATTACCCTTAGCGGCCATCAATAGTTTAGGCCGGGTCAAGCATTTTGATTGCGTCGAATGCAATCTGGCGCCCGTCGAGCTTTGCTTGCGTGATCTCGAGCTTTATGGTCGATAGAATCTGCAAGAGGACGAGTATGAGAGAAATTCTGACGTTGGCTGGGGAGAACCTGAACTCTCCCATGATTCTCAGTTTCGTACTTGGACTTCTGGCCGCGTGGGTGCGATCGGATTTAAGCTTTCCTGAGGCGATCGCCAAGGGAATGTCACTCTATCTTCTATTTGCGATTGGGTTCAAAGGCGGAGTAGGCGTGGCCGCTCATGGGGCGGATGCGCGGCTGGTAACTGCGCTGCTGGCAGGGGTCGTGCTCTCACTGGTATTGCCCTTCCTCGCATTCGTCCTTCTCCGGTCGCTGGCTCAAGTGTCGATCATCGATGCGGCGGCCGTGGCTGGACATTACGGCTCGATTTCAATCGTGACCTTCCTGACTGCGAGCGCGCTTTTGACTGAACGCGGCGTTCCTGCCGAGAGTTACATGGTGGCGATTGCTGCTGCGATGGAGGCCCCGGCAATCTTATCGGCGTTGTGGCTGGTCGCGTGGCGCGGTGAAGGTGTTGAGAAGCAGAGCGCAAAGGCGTGGCGTGAGATTTTGTTTAATGGGTCCATCGTGCTGCTTGTCGGCGCATTCGCAATTGGCTGGCTTACCGGGCAGGACGGGCTGGCTCAGATCGAGAGCTTCATCGTTTCGCCGTTCAAGGGCATACTTTGCCTGTTTCTGCTCGACATGGGCCTTGTTGCCGGCCGGGGACTGTTGAGCAGCCGCGGAATTCTCAAGCCGGGCATTCTGGTATTCGCTGTTTTGATGCCGCTGACAGGAGCAACACTTGGCCTCGCAGCCGGCTTGGCGCTTGGGCTTTCACAGGGCGGCGTAACGCTCATGATGGTGCTTTGTGCCTCCGCTTCGTACATCGCCGTTCCCGCCGCCATGCGAGTGGCGCTCCCGCAGGCGAATCCGGGGCTGTCGCTCACGCTTTCGCTGGGGCTGACGTTTCCGTTCAATCTGATTGTTGGAATACCGCTGTACTTGGCGGTGACCGAATTCATAACGAAAACATGATTGAGGGCCACGGATATGGAGATGCACAAGGCCAAACGCGTGGAAATAATCATCGAGGCGATGATGGAACGCCGCCTGACGGATGCTCTCGTCGGCGTTGGAGTGTCAGGCTACACGGTGCTCCCGGTCAGCGGCGGATCGGGGCGATCCGGGCAATGGACACGCGAGGGACAGGTGAGCCGGGCCAGTGGGATGGTGGCAGTGATTTGCTTGGTTCGTCCGGAACGTCTGGACGGTCTGCTTGATGCGGCATTTTCGGTCGTGAGTCGCCATATTGGCGTAATCAACATCACTGACGCATTGGTGCTCCGGGCCGAGCGGTTCTAGTGCAAGAGAAAAGCTGCACTCGCAAACATCAGGCAGAATTGTTTTGAATACCTCTTGGAGAGCCCAAAGTAAGTCGGCTTTCTGCGCAAGCCCCAGCATCAATGTGTAAAGTTTTGCACTGTGAGGAAGTCTGTTCCTGGTACCTTTGAGACATGCCTGCCTACCGTAGGGATGTCTGCCCATGGGGCTAGACCGGAAGTGGTGGCTACGGTCAAACCGACGCGACCCAAGGCCGAGATGCTGTCTTCAATCACTGCGCGAACCCAAGCTCGGTCCCATTTACCATTGCGACGAGCATGGTACGATCCGCTTGCGCGTCGCGAGGACGACCGCCACGAACTGATTGGACGGAAAGGTCCAGACGACATTGCATCCTCTCGCTTCGAATCCGCTTCACAGCAAGGACCCTTGAGCATGAAAACGATCCGATCGCCCGACGTGGCGGAGGCGCCGCCGCAGACGTGGTCTAACATGAAGGTGGCAAACGGATATTTCCACATCGCGGGGATGACCGGCTCGGGGCCTAAGGGGGAGCATCCAGGCGACGACATGTACATTCAGGCCAGGTCGATTTTTCAGACGTTCAAGCACCTGCTGGAGGCCGCGGGCGATCTGCGCTTTGCCGACAGCTTCCGGCTGATCGTCTACGGTTTCCTATTGGTGATCGCGACCATCTTCATGCCCCGCGGCATCGCCTTCCTGCTTGCGCAGGGCTAGCGGAAAATCGCACAGCAATGGCCGAAGGCGCAGCTGCAATGACCACACAGGACCACGAGATCCGATTGATCGATGCGACCAGACACTTCGTCACCGACTATGTGATGCCGAACGCATCGCGCTGGGAGCGCGAACGCGCGTTGCCGCACGAGGCGTTCAAGCGCGCCGCAGCAATGGGCCTCACGGCCATCGAGGTGCCGGTGGCGCTGGGGGGCATGGGTTGCTCCTTTACCACCAAGGCTGGGATAGCGGAGCTGCTCGCGACCGCCGATTTCGGCTTCGCGATGGCGATCGTCAACACCCAGAACGTCGCCAAGAAGTTTTCCGATCATCCCGACTTCGCGTTGGGCCTGTTGCATCTGCCCGATCTGATCGCCGCCGACCGGATCGGCTGCACCGCGCTGACCGAACCTGACACCGGCTCGGACTTCGCCGCCATCACGACGTTGGCGCGCGCTTCCGGTGACGGCTGGATGATAAGCGGCGAAAAGGCGTGGATTACCAATGCGACCCGTGCCGACAGCATCATTGCCTATGTCCAGACAAGGGAAGTCGGAGATGCGTCGGGGATCGCCGCGTTTGCCATCGACGGACGGCGTGACGGCTTTCGACGCGGGGCATCCTCCGACCCGATCGGCCTCCATAGCAATGGTAGCGGTGGCTTCACGTTGAAGGACTATTACGCGCGCGGCGACGAAATGATCGGCGAGCCAGGAGAGGCCTTCAAGTCGATCTTGCTTGAAATCAACGGCGCCCGCATCTACGTCGCAGCGATGGCTTGTGGCATGATGCAGTCCGCGCTCGATGCGGCCTGCGCCTACGGCAGCCGCCGTCAGAGCTTCGGTCAGGCACTTTCCGGTCATCAAGGCTGGCGCTGGAGACTCGCCGAGGCATCGTCGGAACTGGCCGCCGCGAAGGCGCTGGTCGCCAGCGCTTGCCGTGCATTCGACGCCGGCGAGGACGTGCAATGCCTCGCCGCCCAAACCAAGGTCATGGCGACCCGGATGGCCGAGCGGCATCTGCCGGCGCTCACCCATGCGATGGGCGCCGAGGGCCTGAAGATGGATCAGCCGTTTGGCCGCCATCTGGTTGGAATTCAGTTTTGCGGATTGGTCGATGGCTCGACCGAAATGCTTCTCGAACGCGTCGCTCGGTTGATCAAGCCGGCGTGACCTTATCCCGCTTTATTCATTCCCGAACCGATGGTGCCCAACATGCGTGTGTTTCAAATCGAAGGTGACTGGGGGATGGACCATCTACGGCTGGCGCAGCGACCGGATCCGGTTGCCGGCCCGGGCCAGATCGTGGTCAGGATGCGGGCGTCGTCGCTGAACTTTCGCGATCTCGTGGTGCTCGACCGCGGCTACGGCCGCGGCACCGGGACGCTGCCGCTGATCCCGGTATCCGACGGCGCAGGGGACGTGGTTGCCATTGGCGAATGCGTCTCTCGGGTCAAGGTAGGGGATCGGGTGTGCCCGACCTTTTTCCAGAACTGGACCGGTGGTGATCCGCGGCCGGAAAATTTCGGTTTGGCCTTGGGCGGCAGTCTCGACGGCACCATGGCCGACCTCATGCTGTTGTCAGAGCAGGGCGTGGTGAAAATCCCCAACAGCCTCAGCTACCAGGAAGCCGCGAGCCTGCCCTGCGCGGCGCTGACAGCGTGGAGCGCACTGGTCACGAATGGCCGGATCAAGGCCGGTGATAAGGTCCTGGTCCAGGGCTCTGGCGGAGTCGCCCAATTCGCATTGTCATTCGCCAAGGCCCACGGCGCGCATGTTACGGTGATCTCGTCGTCTAACGAAAAGCTGGCGCGGCTGAGCCAAGCCGGCGCCGATGCTGGCATAAACTATTCCATCACCCCCGACTGGGCCAAGGCCACGCGTGACATCACCGCGGACAATGGCGGCTTCGACCACATCGTGGAACTTGGCGGAGAGGCCACCTTCGTCCAATCGCTGCGCTGCATCCGGCCAGGCGGCACGATCTCGCTGATCGGCGTGCTGTCAGGACTGAACCTGACGACGTCGCTCGGCCCAATCGTATCGCGGCAGGTCCGGCTGCAGGGCATCACCGTCGGCCATCGCGGCAGCTTTGAAGACATGTTGCGGGCGATGCAGCAAATGAAGATCAAACCAATGCTCGACCGCACGTTTGGCTTTGACGATCTGAAGGAGGCCCTAGCTTACCTCAAGAGCGGCCAGCAATTCGGCAAGATTGTCATCGCACATTGATTACCCCTCTCCATCCAGTTCGAGGATTGTTCCGATGTATTATCCAACACATTTTGCGGCGACTACGCCGAACAAGGTCGCTTTTCAGTTGCTCGGCAGCGGCGAGAGCGTGACCTACAGCCAGCTGGAGCAGCGCTCGAATCAGGCTGCGCAGCTGTTTCGTAGCTGTGGCGCCCGCACTGGCGATCACATCCTGATCGTGATGGAAAACAATCGACAGTTTCTTGAGATCTGCTTTGGCGCCGACCGCGCTGGGCTTTATTACACCGCGGTCAACACGCACCTGCTCCCCCACGAAGTGGCCTATATCGCTCGCGACTGCGGCGCCGGCATCGTGATTACCTCACGAACCTTCGAAACGCTGGCGGCTGAACTGCGAAGCACCGTCGATTCTGTGCAGCATTGGTTCATGGTTGGCACGCCGATCGACGGCTTTGCCAGCTGGCATGAGTTCAGCAGCGCGCAGCCCTCAAGTCGGATCGTTGATGAAATGCAAGGTCTTGACATGCTGTATTCGTCGGGCACCACCGGTCGCCCCAAGGGCATCAAGTGGCCCCTGTTGGATCAGCCGCCGGGTCGGCCGACCATGCTGATCGATCTGCTCTGTGGACTGTATGCCTATGCTGACACGACCCGCTATCTGTCACCAGCTCCCCTTTATCATGCCGCACCGATGCGACACACCATGACGGTGATCAAGCGCGGCGGCACCGCCTTTATCATGGAGAAATTCGACGCGCAGACGGCGCTTGCCGCAATCGAGGCGCATCGGATCACACACAGCCAGTGGGTTCCTACCATGTTCGTCCGAATGCTGAAACTGCCGGAGCAGCAGACTCGCGGCTACGATCTGTCATCCATGACCCACGCTATCCACGCTGCAGCGCCCTGCCCTGTCGACGTCAAGGAGAAGATGATCGCCTGGTGGGGACCGATCATCTACGAATACTACGCTGGCACCGAGAACAATGGTTTCTGCGCGATCACCACGGAAGAATGGCTGGCCCACAAAGGATCGGTGGGACCGGCAATTCTGGGCGAGCTGCATATCTGCGACGAGATGGGTGTGGAACTTCCGGTCGGTTCGGAAGGTGAGATCTATTTCGCCAATGGCCATCCATTTTCATATCATAACGATCCGGAGAAGACGCAAGCTAGCCGTAACGCGCAGATGTGGACCACGCTTGGCGATATCGGTGTCCTCGATAGCGACGGATTTCTTTATCTGACCGATCGAAAATCTTTCCTGATCATTTCGGGCGGCGTCAATATCTATCCGCAGGAGATCGAAGACACCATTCTGTCGCATCCGGCAGTAGCCGACGCGGCGGTGATCGGGATTCCCAATACTGACTTCGGCGAAGAGGTAAAAGCAGTGGTGCAGTTGCTCGACCCAAGTATGGCGAGCGACAAGCTCGCTGCGGCGATCATCGATCATTGCAAGGCAACGCTGTCCGCGTTCAAGTGCCCACGCTCCGTTGACTTTACGGCCCAGCTGCCCAGGCAGCCAACAGGAAAACTCTACAAGAGATTGCTGCGTCAGCAGTATCAGGACGAGCACAACGCCCGGACATCGCCGAGGGTCGCAGGTTATTGAAAGACTAAGACCCCGCGAAATCCGTTCAGGAAGTCCGCCCTGGCCGATCCCTGCTTGACAGTTGAGAAGCGGTCTCCTCGCATCGTCCCACCGACAAATGCTCATCCGCGTCGACGAGGTGATCGAATAGCGATTGTTTGTTGCAGTGCATGAGTCTCTATGTTGGCACATAGCGTCGGTTGGTGCGGCGCCGTGACATGTCCGGAGTTGGCAGTAAGCCCGGACGACATCGATTTCGCCTGTGGAAGTCGCACCAGGCGTCAGATTGATCCACAAGACGGTGTTTACGTCAGCCGCTTGATCGCCAGCACCTCGCTCCCCGCCGCCAAGATACGCGCGATGGCATCGCGTGTACTTTCGATCACTGTCGCCATATGATGCGCATTGGCGTGCACGATGCTCTCGGCGTCGCGCGCGATTGCGACATGGCCGTTCCAGAAGATCAGGTCGCCCCGCTGCAACGGGCTGGACTCCGCCAGTCCGATCAAGCGGCCGAGCCCGTCGCGCTGCATGTCGCTGTCGCG
>NZ_JAUYAN010000189.1 GCF_030693485.1 Bradyrhizobium sp.
AAACGAGGACGGCAAGCCGCCGATGGCGATCGGCGTCGACCTGCGCGGCGAATCCTATGGCCTGCTGATCGACCAGATCGGCGAGGTGCTCAAGCTCGCCGACGACGGCCGCGAGGAAAATCCCGTCAACCTCGACCCCCGCATGGCCAAGCTCGCCGGCGGCGTGCACCGCCTCGACGGCCAGCTCATGGTCGTCCTCGACGTCGATCGCGTGCTCGAAATCGTGCCCAAGACCTCGCTCGCAGCATAGTGATTGGCATGTGCCGCCAGTGAAAGAAGGAGCCTGGAATGCAAACGTGTCTCGTCGTCGATGATTCTAGCATCGTACGTAAAATCGCGCGCCGGATCCTGGAAGGGCTCGATTTCCAGGTCGTCGAAGCCGAAGACGGCGTGGACGCGCTGGTGGTCTGCAAGCGTGCGATGCCGGAAGCGGTGCTGCTCGACTGGAACATGCCGGTGATGGACGGCTACCATTTTCTCAGCCATCTGCGCCGCATGCCGGGCGGTGAAACGCCCAAGGTGGTGTTCTGCACCACCGAGAACGGCATCGAGCACATCTCGAAGGCGCTCGAAGGCGGTGCCAACGAGTACATCATGAAGCCGTTCGACAAGGAAATCATCTCGGCCAAATTCCAGGAAGTCGGTCTGATCGCGGTTCCGGAATAGTCCGGTACTGCCCGTAGCGTTAGCGTTGTAAGAGAGGCCGACAGTGACCCCGCCCGACTATGAATATTTGCGCAAACTCCTCAAGGACCGCTCCGGTCTCGATCTGTCCGCCGACAAACAGTACCTGATCGAAAGCCGGCTGCTGCCGCTTTCGCGCAAGGCCGGCCTGCCCGGCATCAGCGAACTCGTGCAGAAAATGAAGGGCGGATCCGCTGACCTCACCACCCAGGTGGTCGAGGCCATGACCACCAATGAGACCTTCTTCTTTCGCGACAAGGTCCCGTTCGATCATTTCCGCGATTCCATCGTGCCGGAGATCGTCAAGGCCCGCGCAAGCCGCAAGAGCATCCGTATCTGGTGCGCCGCCGGTTCGACCGGCCAGGAGCCCTATTCGCTGGCAATGTGCCTGAAGGAAATCGGCGCCACGCTCGCCGGCTGGCGGATCGAAATCATCGCCACCGACCTGTCGCAGGAAGTGCTGGAGAAATCCAAGGCGGGAATCTACAGCCAGTTCGAGGTTCAGCGCGGTCTGCCGATTCAGATGCTCGTCAAATACTTCAAGCAGACCGGCGAACTTTGGCAGATCAACCCCGACATTCGCGCCATGGTTCAGCACCGGCAGCTCAATCTGCTGCACGACTTCGCCCAGCTCGGCGTCTTCGACGTGATCTTCTGCCGCAACGTTCTGATCTACTTCGATCAGGACACCAAGGTGAATATCTTCAATCGCCTCGCCAGGATCATCGAGCCGGATGGCTTTCTGGTGCTCGGTGCGGCGGAAACCGTGGTCGGGCTGACCGATGTCTTCAAACCCTTTCCGGACCGGCGTGGTCTTTACCGGCCCAATGCCGCCGGCGCGCCGCCGGCAAAATTGCCGGCTGCAGCCGCGGCCGCAGCTGCGCCGAAGTTCGCTGCGATGGCGGGACGCTGACCAATGAGCGATGATGCCAAAGCACCGGAGCGTGTGACGTTCAGCCGCGGCTATGGTGTCTGCATCATGGGCATTGACGGGACCTGGCGTCGCGATTGCATGCTCAACGCCATCTCCGACAACGACGCCATACTGACGGTGGAAGGCTCGATTCAGGGGCTCAATCTCAAGGAGTTCTTTCTGCTGTTATCGTCGACCGGCCTCGCCTATCGGCGATGCGAGCTGGTCCGCGTCAACGGCGCCGAGATTGACGTTTCCTTCCTGAAGGGAAAGAACAAGAAGAAGCGGTCGAGCGCCATGTCGGCGGAAGCGTTGATCGGCGCCTGAGGGCGGGATCGCGCGGATTGCCCCTTCGACAAGATCAAGATCGGCCAGAGCGTCATGGCCAGGCCCGGGAATGGTTTTCCGCCAGCCGCCATCGTCGATGCCATTCGCAAGCTTCCGCGGTGCGGCCTCGAAAAACCGAATCAGGCCGTTCAGACCTGATTGATCAGCCGAACCGGCCGGCGATCGCTCGCCGTGAAATCGCCGGCCTGGCGTCTGGGTGCCCTGGCATCCAGCAGCTGGTGAAGGGCAACGCCGAGGCTGGCATTGCAGGCGTTCAGCGCGACGGTGGCCTTCGCGTAGCGGGGGGTGACATCGTCCAGCACGAAAACGTTGCCGTCAGCATCCTGGTTGCCGGGAGCCGTTTCCCTGGCGATGGCCGCTTCAAGGTGCTTCACGCCGGCCTGGACGTGCTCGATCAGCGAAACCAGCTCGGAAACGATCGACTGGTGGCCATCATTCCGGTCGCCGGATGGGCCCGGAGCCCTGCTGTCTGTTGCGGTCTGCATGATTGCTCTCCTGCGTACATTTTTATGCCTGCGGCGCTACTTGTGCGTTAAGGTCACGTCCCGTACAAATACGTGTGGGCTCGAATCTGCATTAGATGCAGTATCGTGCGGCAAATGGGCGTGATTCCACTGTCGATGGACCTGCACATGGCTGAGAACTCTGCTACCCAACGCGAGATCTTCGTGGTCGATGACGACCCCGCCGTCCGCGACACCCTTTCCCTGGTATTGTCGGCGGGCGGCTATCAGGTGATCTGCTTTGCCGACGGCGCCGCGCTGCTGGCAGTGGCGCGAACGCGTACGCCGGCCTGCATCCTGCTCGACGTGAATATTCCCGGCAAATCCGGCCTCGACCTCCTGAAGGAGCTCTCCGGCGAGGACTATCCCGCGCCGATCTTCATGATTTCCGGCCAGGGCGACATCGCCATGGCGGTCACCGCGATCAAGAATGGCGCGCTGGATTTCATCGAGAAGCCGTTTCGCGGCAGCGAAATCGTGGCCCGGCTCGATGAAGCGATCGGGGCATATGCACGCCGACAGGCAGAGAACTCCGCCTCACGAACCGCGTCGCTGCATTTTCCGGGACGGGAGCCGTTGACGCGGCGCGAGCGCGAAGTGCTGGAGCAGTTCACGTCCGGCGCTTCCAACAAGGAAGCCGGACGACATCTCGGGATCAGCCCGCGTACCATCGAGGATCATCGCGCCAACATCATGAAGAAGCTCGGGGCCAGGAATGCGGCCGATCTCATTCGGATCGTGATGACCGCCGCGCGCGGTTCCTGAACCTGCGTTCGCCGGGGCTACGCCTGGAGTTAGCCGGCGAGCGCCTTGCGGATCATCGCGGCCAGATCCGACTTGCGATACGGCTTGGCGAGCAGCAGGACGCCGGAGTCGAGCCGGCCGTGGTGGATGATCGCATTTTCGGTGTAGCCCGAGGTAAAAAGCACCTTGAGCCCGGGGCTGGTTTTCTCGAGCTCTTTGGCGAGCTGGCGGCCGTTCATCGCGCCCGGCATGATCACGTCGGTGAAAAGCAGCTCGAACCGGTTGCCGGCTGCGACGAGAGCCAGCGCTTCCGCCGCATTGGCCGCATCCAGCGTGCCATAGCCCAGCGAATGCAGCTGAGTCAGCACATAGTCCCTGACCAGCTTGTCGTCTTCAACGACCAGGATGGTTTCATGGCCGCCCTCGACGATCGCCGCGGGCGCGCCTTCGGCCGCGGACGACGCTCCGGTGCCCGGCGGCAGATACATCTTGATCGTGGTGCCGAGGCCCACCTCGCTGTAGATCATGATGTGTCCGGCGGACTGCTTCACGAAGCCATAGACCATGCTGAGGCCGAGACCGGTGCCCTTGCCGGGACCCTTCGTCGTAAAGAACGGGTTGAACACCTTGTCGAGGTTGGCGGCGGGAATGCCGGCGCCGGTGTCGCTGATGGCAATCAGCACATAGCGCCCGGGCCGGACGTCGCCGTGCAGGCCGGCATAGCCTTCGTCGAGGAAAGCCATGCTGGTTTCGAGGGTAAGCTTGCCGCCATTGGGCATCGCGTCGCGGGAGTTGAGTGCGAGATTGAGAATGGCGGTCGCCAGCTGACTGGGATCGACGGTCGCCACACATGTTTCCTCGTCAAACGCCGATTCGATCTCGATCTGCTCGCCCAGTGTGGGCCGCAGCAGCCTGGCGGTATCGATGATCAGCGTATTGACGTCGGTTTCCCGCGGCTGCAGCGGCTGCTTGCGGGCGAACGCCAGCAGATGCTGGGTAAGTTCCGCACCCCGTGAGGCGGCTTCGTCGATCATCCGGGTAATGGCGGCGAGTTGCGGCTCGTTCTCGACGGCCTCGGCCAGAATTTCGATGGTTCCGGTGATGACCGTCAGGATATTGTTGAAGTCATGGGCGATGCCGCCGGTGAGCTGGCCGACGGCTTCCATCTTCTCGGCTTGCCGAATCCGGTCCTCCGCCGCGATCCTGTCGGTCAGGTCGCGGAAGAACCCGTTGAACAGGAAGCCCTCCCGGGTCTGCATTGCCCCGATGCTCAACTCGACCTTGAATTCCTTGCCGTCGCGTCGCAACGCCATGATTTCTCGACGTCTTCCAAACTTCCAGACTTGCCCGGAGCCTACGTAGCTTGCCAGTGCTGCCTTATGCTCGTCGCGATCGGGTATCGGAGTGATCAGATCGAAGGAATTTTTCCCAAGGACCTCCTCGCGCGGCCAGCCGAAGATTTTTTCCGCCTGAAAATTCCAGTTCCGGATGTCGCCCTTCTCGTCGATCTGGACAAAGGCGTCGAGCGCGGTATCGATGATGCCGCGTGCCAGTTGTTCGCTCTCGCGCAAGGTTTCCTGCGCCAGCCGGCTTTCGGTCATGTCGCGGCCCACGAAGAAGTACCGCCGGACCGGCTCCGACCATGCGCTCATCCACGACAGCGTCACGATCCGGCCGTCCTTGTGGATGTAGCGCGAATCGGTGTTCCGCGCGCGCTTGCCGCGCCGTACCCGGCGTATTTCCTTGCGAACGAGTTCGAGATCGGCCGGATGGAGAAATGCGCTCGAGTCTCGGCCGATCATTTCCTTCGGCGCATATCCCAGGATAGCTTCGGCGCTTGGGCTCACCTGCACGAGGATTCCCCGGGGATCGACCACAAGGATCAGATCCTGGGAGGTGTCGAAGATGCGCCGTCGCTCCTCGATCTGCTGGCGCAGCGCGTGCTCGGTTCTGCGGCTTGCCGTGATGTCACGGGCGGTGGTGGATGCGCCGATGATCGATCCCGACGGCTCCTTGATAGGGGAAATGGCGAGCGAAACCTCGACCAGGCTGCCATCCTTGCACAGACGTTCGGTTTCGTAGTTCTCGATCGTTTCACCCCAGCCGACCCGGCGCAGGATGTCACGCACCTCCTCCGCCCGGGTGGACGGCACGATCAGGTCGATGGGCTGTCCGACCGCTTCCGTCGCGGGATATCCGAACAGGCGTTCCGCGGCCGGATTCCACCCGGTGATGATGCCATCGAGGGATTTTGTCACGATGGCGTCGATGGAAGATTCGACGGCGGCGCTGAAGATGCGCTCGCGGGCGGCGTAGTGGTCGCGCGCGGCTTCGGTGCGGCGATGCTCCTGAACCTCGTGTTCGAGCGCGGCGGTCTTGGCATTCGCTTCACCCATCACCCGGGCAAAGGCGCGCGCGAGTACGCCGGTCTCGCCGCCCGCATCGACCGGAATGGCGGCCAGCCCGTCGCGGCCGGCATCCTCGACCGCCGCCGTCAACTGAATGATCGGCCGGGTCAGTGTCCGCGCGATGAACACGGCGAGCGCGGCTGCGCACAGCACGGCGATCAGCCCGACCAGCAGGGAAGTATCCCGGATCGCCGCGGCCGGCGCCATGAAGACGGCGTTGGGGATGGCTTCGATGACGGCGACCCATTCCTTGCCGACCAAAACGGCGGGCGCGAGTGCTATTCCGCCCCGCCGTCCGGTGTGATCCGTCTGGATCTGCGCGAGGCTCCGCCTTGTTCCGAGCGATGGCGCCAGATCCGGGAAGTCGTTCTGCCATCCGGTTGGCAAATCCGGCTGCGCGCTGAATTCGCGAGCCGGATCGGGGTGAACGAGATACTCGCCCCGTCCGTTGACGGCGTAGATTGCGGCACCCGGCCGCGCCGATGACCGGATGCGATTCAGCACCGGCCGCATGTCGATCTCGATGAGCAGAATCCCGAACGGTTTGCCGTCGGGGGCGAAAATCGGCGTCGCGACGTGCAGCGTCGGGTTATTCGGCGTCGCGGTGGCGACCATACCACGATCCACGCCAACCGGCGAGACGTGGATTTCGCCAGGCGGCAGCTGAATCGTCGCGTTGAAATAGTGCGGCGCGGCCTTTCGGCGCAATTCCGGCTCGGGAATATTCCGAACCGCTCCGTTCGGGCCCGTGCGGTCGACGCGGAAAATTTCGCGCCGGTAGTCGTCGAGACCGATGATGCAAAGCTTGGAATAGGCAGGTTTGGCTTCAAGCACGCCCGCAAGACCGGTTGCAAGCCGTGCCCGCCATGTCGCTTCGGAAACGCCATCGGCCCGATCGACACCGCCTGCCACGCGCGCGCGAATCAGTCCGTTCAGCGCAGCGGCGTTTCGATAACTGGCGATATCGCCACTTACTCCGGCGACGTAGGATTCCAGGTCAGCTGCGATCAGCCGCGAATGCGCCTCCATACCATCAAGGACGCGTGGAATGACCGCTTGTTCAAAGCCGCGATGGCTCAGCCATCCGACCGCGGATACCGCGAGCGCAACCAGCAGGATCATCGCGACGGCTAATCTGGTTGCAAGCGTCATCTTGATGTTCGCACTACCCCATCCCGCCATGGTGCGCGGCCGGGACGCCTAACGCTATTCCGCTTCATGGGCGGGAAGCAACCTCGCCGGCGGGCAGCGACGATGACGACGCACGCTGCGCGGCTTCGAGGGAACCGGCAACGGCCGCCAGCAGCGCGGCCGGCTTGAAGGGCTTCTGCAGACCCCTGACCGCGCCGAGCTTGGTGGCCATGGTCAGGAAATCCGGGCCGGCGCCTGAATCGGATGTGACGGGATTGCCCGATATCACGATGATCGGGATCAGCGGTTGCTGCTGGTGAACCAGCCGCATGATTTCCAGTCCGTCCATTCCCGGCATGAAAATATCGAGAAACAGCAGATCGAATTCTCCCGTCTCGAATATCGCCAGCCCGTTCCGGCCATCGCCGGCGGCGACGACGCTGTGGCCGGCTCGTTCCAGCAGGAGCCGAATGGTGGTCTGCACTGCGATGTCGTCGTCGACGACCAGGATCCTTGCCAAGCCCAACTCTCCGCTTTCGAACCTGGAATCAAAACCAGCCAGTTGCGAAAAGGTTGCCGAATTTGCTTTTCACACGCAAGCACTTCCAAAGGTGGACGATGCGTTGATTTGGTTGATACGATGGCCGGAAAGCCTTGCCTTCTGCACGGTTCAGGGCAGACACCGCTCAAAGCTTCCGTTGGCGAAAACTGATTCGCGGAACCTCACCTGATATCGTAGACCATTACGTTGCCGGGGTCGCGCTGGCCGCGATCTCGCCGTCTCGCCCCGGATCGGCGCCGACTTTCTCGAATCCAAGCGCAATATCGTGCAAAATTGAGCACGCATCCTGATCCACAGGATGGGTTGAGCTCTTTGCGGAACCCGTCATAACATCAACAGCGCCCATCCTGCGAAGTGGTACAGACATGACCGACAAGAAAAAGACCCCCGACCAACTCCGCAGCGCGCGCTGGTTCGCGCCGGACGATCTGCGCGCCTTCGGCCATCGCTCCCGCGCGATGCAGATGGGCTACGCGCCGGAGGAGTGGAAGGGCCGGCCCGTCATCGCGATCCTCAATACCTGGTCGGACGCGCAGCCCTGCCATATGCACTTCAAGAGCCGGGTCGACGACGTCAAGCGCGGCGTGCTGATGGCCGGCGGCTTTCCGATGGAATTGCCGGCGCTGTCGCTGTCGGAATCGTTCCTGAAGCCGACCACCATGCTGTACCGCAACATGCTGGCGATGGATGCCGAGGAACTGCTACGCGGCCACCCCGTCGATGGCGTGGTGCTGATGGGCGGCTGCGACAAGACCACGCCGGGCCTGCTGCTCGGTGCCACCTCGATGGGCCTGCCCTCGATCTATTTGCCGGCCGGGCCGATGCTGCGCGGCAACTGGAAGGGCAAGACCCTGGGCTCCGGCTCCGACGCCTGGAAATACTGGGACGAGCGGCGCGCCGGAAAAATCTCCGAGCGGGACTGGGTCGATGTCGAGGCCGGCATCGCGCGGAGCTACGGCACCTGCATGACCATGGGCACCGCCTCCACCATGACCGCGATCGCCGAATCGATCGGTATGACCCTGCCGGGCGCCTCTTCGATCCCGGCCGCCGACGCCGGCCACATCCGCATGGCCTCGGAATGCGGCCGCCGGGTCGTCGACATGGTGTGGGAAGATCTCACCCCGCAGAAAATCCAGACCCGCAAGGCGTTCGAGAACGCCATCACCGTGGCGATGGCGATGGGCTGCTCGACCAATGCGATCATCCACCTGATCGCGCAGGCCCGCCGCGCCGGCCAGGACATCGGGCTCGACGATTTTGAAATTGCCAGCCGCAAGGTGCCCGTGATCGCCAATGTCCGTCCATCCGGCGACAAGTACCTGATGGAAGATTTCTTCTATGCCGGCGGGCTGCCCGCTTTGATGAGCCGGATCAAGCCGCACCTGCATCTCGACGTCATGACCGTAACCGGCCAGACCCTCGGCGAAAACATTTCCCGCGCCGAAGTCTACAATGACGACGTGATCCGCACCGTGGAAAACCCGATCTACGCGGAAGGCGCGCTCGCGGTGCTCAAGGGCAACCTCGCCCCCGACGGTTGCGTGATCAAGCCCAGCGCCTGCGAGCCGCGTTTCCTCAAGCATACCGGCCCCGCATTGGTGTTCGACGACTATCCCTCGATGAAAAAGGCGATCGACGATCCCGATCTCGACGTCACCGTGGATCACGTCCTGATCCTGCGCAATGCCGGACCGCAGGGCGGGCCGGGGATGCCGGAATGGGGCATGCTGCCGATCCCGACAAAACTGGTGAAGCAGGGCGTGCGCGACATGGTGCGGCTGTCGGATGCACGCATGAGCGGCACCAGTTACGGCGCCTGCATCCTGCATGTCGCGCCGGAATCCTATATCGGTGGCCCGCTGGCGCTGGTGCGCAACGGCGACAGGATCACGCTGGACGTCAATGCGCGCACCATCAATCTCGATGTGCCGGAAGCCGAGCTGGCAAAACGCCGCGCCGAATGGCAGCCGCCGGAGCGGCGCTACGAGCGCGGCTATGGCTGGATGTTCACCAAACACATCAAGCAGGCCAATGAGGGTTGCGATTTCGACTTCCTCGAAACCGGGTTCGGCAAGCCGGTGGATGAGCCGTCGATTTACTAGCACCGTCATTCCGGGATGGTCCGAAGGACCAGACCCGGAATCTCGAGATTCCGGGTTCGCTCGTTTCACTGGCGCCCCGGAATGACAAGAGGAAACACCATGAACAAACTCAGCGACGCCACCCGCGCCAAACTGAAGACCATCTCCACCGCCACCGTGGCCACCGCGCTGTTCAAGCGCGGTTTCCGCAGCCAGTGCATTCAGGACGTGCACCCGCTCGGGGCCGATCAGCCGACGCTGGTCGGCGAGGCCTTTACCTTGCGCTACATGCCCGCGCGCGAGGACCTCAACAAACTCGACGTGTTCCGCGATCGCTCGCACCCGCAGCGCAAGGCAGTGGAAGACTGCCCGCCGGGCGCGGTGCTGGTGATGGACAGCCGCAAGGATGCCCGCGCGGCGTCGGCCGGCGCCATTCTGGTGACGCGGCTGATGCAGCGCGGCGTCGCCGGCGTCGTCACCGACGGAGGCTTTCGCGACTCGGCGGAAATCGCAAAGCTCGGTCTTCCCGCCTTTCACCACCGCCCGAGCGCGCCGACCAACCTCACGCTGCACCAGGCGATCGAGATCAACGGCCCGATCGGCTGCGGCGATGCGCCGGTGTTTCCCGGCGACGTGATTCTGGGCGACAGCGACGGCGTGATCGTGATCCCCGCCCACCTCGCCGAAGAAATCGCCAACGAAGCTTTCGAGATGACCGCGTTCGAGGATTTCGTCACCGAGCAGGTGCAGAAGGGCCGCGGCATCTTCGGGCTCTACCCCGCCACCGACGAGCAGACCCTGGTCGATTTCGCGGCGTGGCGGAAGGCAACGGGGCGGTAGATCTACCTGACCTCGCCCCCTTGCCCCCTTGCGGCCGCAAAGAGCGGGGAGAGGGATCGCTAGACCTCGCTTCTTTCCGCCATCAACACCGCCCACAACGCGAACCCGTAGGCGATCGCGACTTCGTCGAGCCGGTCGAAACGGCCGGAGGCGCCGCCGTGGCCGGCGCCCATGTTGGTGCGGAGCAGGACCGGGCCGCCGCCGGTCATGGTTGCGCGCAGCCGCGCGATCCACTTGGCGGGTTCCCAGTAGGTGACGCGCGGATCGGTCAGGCCGCCCATCGCGAGAATCTTGGGGTAATCCTTTGCCGCGACATTGTCGTAGGGCGAGTAGGACAGGATGGTGCGAAAATCCCTCTCGCTCGCGATCGGGTTGCCCCATTCCGGCCATTCCGGCGGCGTCAGCGGCAACGTGTCGTCGAGCATGGTGTTGAGCACGTCGACGAACGGCACTTCGGCGACGATGCCGGCGAACAATTCGCCGGCGCGGTTGGCGACCGCCCCCATCAGCATGCCGCCGGCGCTGCCGCCATGGCCGACGATGCGTTTTGTTCCGGTGTATTTTGCTGCGATCAGCGCGCGCGCCGAGGCCGCAAAGTCATCGAACGAGTTGGTCTTCTTCTCGCGCTTGCCGTCGAGGTACCAGCCCCAGCCCTTGTCGGCTCCGCCCCTTATATGCGCGATGGCATAGACAAAGCCGCGGTCGACCAGCGACAGCCGGTTGGCGGAGAACGACGCCGGCATCGCCATGCCATAGGAGCCGTAGCCGTACAGCAGCAGCGGCGCGGTGCCGTCGCGCACCAGATCCTTTCGATGCAGGATCGAGACCGGCACCTGCGCGCCGTCATGCGAGGTCGCCATGATGCGGGTGGTGACGTAGTCGGCGGGGTTATGGCCGGAAGGAATCTGCTGGCGCTTGCGTAAAGTTCGGCTGCGGCTCGCCATGTCGTAATCGTAGACTTCGGACGGCGTCGTCATCGACGAATAGGAAAAGCGCAGATTCGTCGTCTCGAATTCATAGCCGCCCATGGTATCCAGCGAATAGGCGGCCTCGTCGAACGCAATGGCGTGCTCTTCCGAGGTAGCGAGATCGCGGATGATGATGGCGGGCAGCGCGTTGGCGCGCTCCAGCCGCACCATGTGGCCGGCAAAAATCTCGACATCGATGACATAGACGCCCGCGCGATACGGGATCAGGTCGCGCCAGTTGGCTCGCTCCGGCGAGTTGAGCGGCGCGGTGACCACCTTGAAGTCGATGGCGCCGCCGGCATTGGTGAGAATGAACAGCTCGTCGCCGCGGTCGGCGACCGAATATTGCACGCCTTCCTCGCGCGCCGCGACCAGACGCGGCGCGGCATCCGGATCGGTCAGATCGATCAGCCGCTGCTCGGAGGTTTCATGGTCGCCGCCGGCGATGACGCAGAACCGGCCGCTGGAACTTTCATGGAGATGGGTGAACCAGCCGGCATCCTGTTCTTCGTAGATCAGGACGTCTTCCGCCTGCGGCGTGCCGAGCCGATGGCGCCAGACCTGCATCGGGCGGTGGTTGTCGTCGAGCTTGACGTAGAAGAAGGCTTTGCTGTCGGCGCTCCACACCACCGTGCCGTCGGTCTCCTCGACCAGGTCGTCGCGGTCGGCGCCATCGGTCCAGTCACGGACGCGAACTGAAAAATATTCCGACCCCTTGATATCCGCGCTCCAGGCCTGAAGCTGATGGTCGGGCGAATGTCGCGCCCCGCCAAACCGGAAATATTTGTGGTCCGCGGCGAGCTTGTCGCCGTCGAGAATGATGGCGGCTTCGCCGCCGTCCCGCGGCATCCGGCCGAACATTTCGTGCTGGCCGCCCTCGCGGAATTTGCGCAAATACGCATAGGGCCCGTCCGGCGCGGGCACGCTGGAATCGTCCTCCTTGATGCGGCCGCGCATTTCCGCAACCAGCGTCTTCTGCAGGCCGGCGGTGTGGCCGAGCAGGCTCTCGGTGTAGTCGTTCTCGGCTTCGAGGTAGTTGCGAATATCCGGATCCAGCACCGAGGGGTCGCGCAGCACCTCCTGCCATCTGGCGTCCTTCAGCCAGGCATAATCGTCGACAATGGGGATTCCGTGGACGGTAAAGGCATGCGGACGGCGCGGCGCCACCGGGGCGGGTGTTGGATGGATTGATTGCGTCACTCGGTTCCTCGTTCGCCTGGCGGATGCGGCGGTTGTTCTCAACACGCTATATCGGGTCGCGCAAGCGGATTGCCAGACACGCCGCGGCTGCGTCATGCTCGTGCCCGCTTCATCCCGGAGCGGCGCCTTTTGCAGTTTCCCGGACAGACCCGCCGCAGTTCAACTGTTTCGCAGCCCCGCGCCGGGCACCACCGCGAAGGTGATGACCAGCATCGCGATGCCCGGCACCGAAATGGCGGCGAGGTCGCCGCTTTCCCTGAGGTCACAGGCGGCCGGATGGGCTACCGGAGTTTTGACAAATGCGTCGGGCGGGCGCTAAACGGACACCTCCGTCGCGGGGCCGTTGATGTTTCCTGATCCAGCCATTTAATCGAAGAAGCACGGGAGTTCTCCAACACCATGGCCACAACATCTTCATGGCGCCGGCAGACGGGCTTTGGCGTGTTGGCTGTTGTCGCGGTCGGGGCGGCGTCTGTTGCCGGCCAGATTGCGACCTATCCCAACCTTGCACCGTGGTACGCCGGTCTCGTCAAACCGTCCTTCAATCCGCCCAACTGGATCTTTGGGCCGGTCTGGACCATTCTCTATGTGCTGATGGCGTTCGCGGTGTGGCGGATACTGCGGCTGCCCCCGGCCTCGCCCGCGCGCCGCACTGCGTTGACCCTGTTTTTTGTTCAGCTCGTGCTGAATGCAGCATGGTCGTGGATGTTCTTTGACGCCAACAGCCCATTGCTCGGCCTGATCAACATCGTTCCGCAGTTGCTCGTCGTTGTCGCGACGGTGGTCGCGTTCCACCGGCTCGACAGGGTCGCGGCCTGGTGCCTGGTCCCGCTCGCCGCCTGGGTGGCTTTTGCAAGCGCGCTCAACCTTGCAATCTGGCGGCTGAACGGTTGAAGCGCGGGCCGCTCCATGGCAATCAGATGGCCACGTTCCCGAGACTTGTCGATATATCGGATGCAATGACCCGACCGGCGGGACGGATAACCGAAAGATGAGCGCTCGCAAATGACATATGAAGAAAAAGTCGAACAGGCGATTGCGGCCAACGATATCGAGGCGCTGGTCAAGTTCACCTATGGCTACCCCTGCACATGCACGACCGTGAAGGGAGAACCAATGTGCGTCTGCAAAATGCTGCAGAAGGCAGTCCGTGCGAAAGTCGTTCCGCTGCCCTTGTTCAGCGGAAAGATCGAACGGGTTTCGGCGCCGGGCTGAACCCCACCATCACGAGGCGCGACGCCGGGCAGGCGGAGCGCGTCATCCGCCGACGCTTTCGCCCAGCCATTCGATCGCGGCTTCGGTGCCGCCCTTGCCATGGGGAATACCGAGCGCCTTCAACCCGACTTCGATGACGCCCAGCGTGCCCAGGATCATCGGAGCGTTGACGTGGCCCATATGGGCGATCCGGAACGCCTGTCCGGAGAGTTCGCCGATACCGACGCCGAGCACCACGCCGCATTTCTCCTTGCAATAGCGCTGCAGCGCCACCGGATCATGGCCGTTCGACATGACGACGGTCGTCACCGTGTTGGAACGTTCGTTCGGCTCGGCGACGTTGAAGCCGAGCACCTGGCCCTCGGCCCACACCGCGACCGCGCGGCGCACCGCTTCGGCGAGCAGCCGATGGCGCAGGAACACGTTGTCGAGTTTTTCCTCGTACAGCATGTCGACGGCCTGGCGCAGCGCGAACAGCAGGTGCACCGGCGCCGTGCCGGCATATTTCTGGTAGTGCTCGCTGCCTTCGCGCGCGGTCCAGTCCCAATAGGGCGTGCGCAGGCCGGCGGTCTTGTGCACCTCGCGGGCGCGGTCGTTGGCGGCGACGAAGCCGAGGCCGGGCGGCGCCATCAGGCCCTTCTGCGATCCGGACATCGCGACGTCGACGCCCCAGGCGTCCATCTCGAACGGCATGCAGCCCAGCGAGGCCACCGTATCGACCATGAACAACGCCGGGTGGCCCGCCGCCTTGATCGCCTTGCCGATCGCCTCGATGTCGTTATAGGCGCCGGAGGCGGTGTCGACCTGCACCGCCAGGATCGCCTTGATCTCGTGATTGGTGTCCAGCCTTAACCGCGCCTCGACTTCGCCCGGGCGGATCGAGCGGCGCCAGTCGCCCTTCAGCACCTCGACCTCGACGCCCATGCCGGCGGCGGCCTGGCCCCAGCCGATCGCGAACCGGCCGCTCTCCAGCACCAGGACCTTGTCGCCGCGCGACAGCACGTTGGAGATCGTGGCTTCCCAGGCGCCATGGCCGTTGGCGATATAGATGTAGGAGCGGCCCCTGGTGGCAAACAGTCTGGACAGGTCGCGCAGCAGGCTGTCGGTCATCCCGATCATCTCTGCGGAATAGATGTCCAGCGCCGGACGATGCATCGCCCGCAGCACTTCGTCGGGCATGGTGGTGGGCCCGGGGATCGCCAGAAACTCCCGGCCCGCGCGAACGGTCATTTTGCTGTTCCTTGTTGCGAATGCTGTGGGAGGGATGCCGGGGAATAGCGGGGAATTCAAGTCGGAGTTGAATGATAGTGGATTGAGGCGGTGTGTTGTAGTCGTCATTCCGGGGCGATGCGACAGCATCGAACCCGGAATCTCGAGATTCCGGGTCTGGTGCTAACGCACCATCCCGGAGTGACGATTTCGCGACGTAGAGATCAGCCCCGGAATGACGGAAACTCATGAACTACTTCCGCATCGCCCCCGCCACCGCCTGCCAGATCCGGTCCTTGATCTCGGTCACGGCCGGGCTCGCGATCACGGCGGCGGGGCCGGTCTGCTTGCGGCAGGTCTCGACCAGCCGCAGGATCCAGACCTCGCCGTCGGTGTAATAGAGATCGCCGCCGCCGTTGCGCCCGGCCAATGTCGGGCCGATGCCGGTGACCTGGTATTTCGCCTGCACCATGCCGGCCGCCTCCAGATCGCCGGCGAGAAATTTCCGCTCGGCGTCGATATCGGCATCGATGTGGTGGGTGACGGCGCCGGTGTACTGGCTGACGCCGACGCTGCGATCGAAGGCGGCGTCGCCGAGCCAGACCGGCCGCTTTTCCTCGCCCTGGTCGAGCACTTTCCAGAACCGCACATGATGGCGGCGATCGGCGCTGGCTCCAATCGGCTTCTCGAAGGCGAGATCCTCGCGGCGGCCGAGATAATACAGATTGCTGACCGGCGCCGCGCGATAGGGCCGGTCGAGCAGCACACTGCCGATGATTTCGATCGACGATTTAAGCGTGATCGGATCGGCCGGCATCCAGCCGGCTTCGTGCATGGCGCAGAGCACGTCCTTGTCGTCGCCGACCAGGCCGACATTGATCGGATCGCCGGGAATGCCCTGCGCCGTTCGCGTCACCATCGGCAGTTCGGCCAGCCCCTTCTGGTGTTCGTAGTGGGTCCAGAACGCCGGAAGCACGACATAGGCTGACAGCGTGTAGGCGATGACGACCGACAGCAGCAGCAGCGCGGCGCGCTTCATTGCGCTACCTTCGGGTCTCGCGGCAGCCGGCGGCTTCGGCCTCGTCGACCGAGCAGAACCAGCGCGTGCCCTTATCAACATTCATCCGGATTTTCGCATACCAGCGGCTGGTCGGCCGATGATAGATGCATGCGCCGGAACGGTTGACGTTGCCCTTGATGGTGCATTCGGGCGAGGGCGCCACCGGCCCCGAAGCCGAGGCCAGCAGAATGGCGCGCGCCTTCTCCGGCGGCTTGACGGCGCCGAGAATGGCCGTCTTCTTGTTGCGGACGCGCCAGTCCCACGGCGCGATGAAGGCGCCCTGCCACATCCCGGCCTTGGCCTCGCGCGCCGCTTTCTCGTCGGGCTCGTAGTCGCGGGAAATCCGCGCATAGGCCAGCGCCCAGCCGTTGCGCACCAGCCATTTCTGGATGTCCTCGCCGTCGACGTCGCAGCGCGCCACGATGCGGCCGCGGCGGTCGGTGACCTGGCGCCGGTTGCAGGACCAGGTCTTGTTCCCGGCATATTTGATCAGCTCGTCGCGCGCCGCGGCGCCGCAACTCCAGCGCTCGCCCTTGGTGTTGAGGCATAGCTGATCCAGTTGCGGCGCGTCGATGCCGCCGAGCCGGATGCGGGCATTGCCGATCTGGACATAATCGGCCTCGCGGATTTTCGGAACGCCGGTGATGTCGGCGGCGAAGGCTGTGGCAGGCAGCAGTAGGGCGAACAGCGCAATCAGGAATTTCATGAACAAGCGGCCGTGTGCAATGAGGAATCGGCGGATCAAGCGCCGCGATTGTGGTGTGGATTGGGCTGCCGTACCAGCGCAGGCGCTGTCAACTTAACGCGATGTTCTCACACCCTCCCCCTCCAGGGGAGGGTGAATGCCCACCCCTACTTCCCCGCCATCATCGCGCGTCGCGCCAGCGCGAGGCCCATCAGCACGAAGGCCGAGGTGACTTCGGGGCCGCCGACCAGGATCCGGGTCGGGGTCTTCATCTTGTTCCACTCATAGGCCTTGAACGGTCCGTGCCGGCCGCCTTCGCCGAGACTGCTGGCGATGCAATGCAGCGCCGGCGCGAAGGTCGCGGGGGCCGCGCCGAGATGGCCGAGCGCGATCAGCGCCAGCGCGGCGTCGAACGCGTTCATTTCATGCGCGCTCATCTCGGTCTGCACATAGTCCAGTACCCTGGGCCGGATCAGTTCGAAGGTGCCGTCGGGATCGATCGCCGCCCGGGCTGCCGGCGGCAGCGCGATGAAGGCGGCGTAGCAGCGGCCGAAATAGGCGCAGTAAAGCTCCGGCAAATAATAGATATGCGAGCGCGGATTGGTGAAGGCGCCGCTCAGCACCAGCCGCTTCTGGAAGCCGATGATGCGGCGAACCGTCTCCAGCCGCGCCGGCGTCTCCAGCACCTTCCAGCGCGCCAGATTGCGGAAGCTGACTTCGAGAATGTCGAGGTTGAGCGTCGGATCGAGATCGTTGCCGAACGGCCGCTCGCCCCTGAGATTGTCGATCCAGGTGACGACGCCGCCCTCATAGTCGATATTGTCGTTGAGCGGCACCGTGACCTTGGGCTCGTTGGCGCCTTCGCTCACCTGGTAGCCGGCATAGAAATCCAGCAGCGGCTGGTCGAGGATCGGATGGGTGGAGCCGGCCTGGGTCGCTGCCGAGAACGAGCACGCCGTGGTGTCGCAGTCCGGCACGTAGATGCCGAAGCCGAGGTCCTGCTTGATCTGCGCGAAGAACCTTGAGAAGCGCGGATGCGGCAGCGGCGCCAGCGCGGTGATGACGCTGACAGTGGAGCCGTCATGCGAGCGCACGTCCTCGGCGCTGGTGGTGAGGCAGAAGTCCACCATGTCGGCGATGGCGCGGCGCGAGGCATCGGCCTCGTCGGGCGAGGCGAGGCCGGTCTCGGCAAAGCTCAGCAGCGCCTCGGTGAAGAACGCGTCGTAATAGGCCGAGCGGTGCCGGATCTGCATCGGCTCCCACATCGGCTCGGCGATGCCCTTCCACGGCGGGTTGATCAGCGCGCGGGCCGGCGAGCGCGCGATGAACACCCGCGCCAGATTGAACAGCAGCGTCGAGTTCTTGTAGCCGCGCGAATTCAGCCCGGTCAGCGCCATCAGCATTTCGCGGCCGCGCAGGTCGGCGTCGCCGATCAGGTTGAAGGCGGCATAGGTCGGGATGAACCCGTTCCTGCGGAAGGATTTCAGCAGATGCCCGGCGCAGCTTCGGATCGTGCTTTCGATCTGCGCCATGTCGGGCGCGCGCGCCGGCACGGGCTCGGATGGCGGACGGGGATGCGCGAGCTCGATGGTATCGACGAGATCCGCCACCGGCGCGCCGATCGCGGCCCAGTCCGGCTCGGCGTGGTCGCGCGCCTGGCCCAGCGCGTCGCGCAGCCGGTGCAGTTTCGCCTCGTCGCGCAATTCGGCGAGCCCGGTCCGCCGCAATAGCGGCCGCAGCGCCGGATTGCCCAGCGCGGTGCGATAGAACTTGCCGAGATGCGGGTCGCCGCCGGCGTATTTCAGCAGCAGGGGATCGCAGACGTCGTACAGCGACGGGCCGTCCTTGGCCGCCGTCAATGCGCGATAGGCGGCCCCGGCGATGCGGTGAAATGTCATGCAGTTTGTTGCCCAGCCGCGCCGTCGCACGTCCCGCCAGGCCGCATCAAACCAGCGAAACCGGCAAAATCCCCAACCCTATAAGCCATTGAAAACCTATACGAAAAAACAGGGAATACAAATGTGACCGGGGATCACGGTGAAATCGCCTGTTCTGGCGTCACCCTGCGCCCGCAAAAGCGCTGCGATGGGGTCCGTAACCATCTGTAGAATAAAGGGAATTTATCGCACGCGCGGGCCGCAGGGCCGCATTCGCCAAACGCGGTTGCCGATGCTGGGCCTGCAGGTTAAGAATTCCTTTGTTGCAATGCCGCAAATAGAGCGCAATTGGGCGACACACCGCCCGGCAACTCCTCAAACCTAACCGGCGCTGGCGCGACCAATGAAGCGCGCCTGTGCCGATGACCAGGAATGAACCGCGATGAACTTCCGGATCAGCATCTCCCGCCGCAGCCTCACCATTGCCTCCGTGCTGGTGGCGACGGTGTCGCTGGGCATCGGCGCCCATGCTGCGCTGAACAAGCGCGCGCTCGATGCCGCCAGGGCGATCGCGTCCGAGCAGGGCGAAGTCGACGCCAAGGGATCCAGGATCGGATCGAAGATCGCGCTGGTGATCGGCAACGGCCATTATCCCGACGCCAATGCGCCGCTGGCGCAGCCGATCAACGATGCCCGCGCGCTGACCGCCACGCTGCGCAGCAGCGGCTTCGAGGTCGACGTCGTCGAGGACGCCAGCAAGGACGACATGCTCCGCGCCGTGGCCCGCCTGCAATCCAAGGTCAAGCCCGATACCGTGGTGATGCTGTATTTCGGCGGCTACGGCGTGCAGGCCGGCCGCCAGAGCTACATGATCCCGGTCGACGCCAGGATCTGGAAGGAAACCGACGTAAAGCGCGAAGGCGTCAGCGTCGAATCCGTGCTCGAGGCGATCCAGGAAAAGGGCGCCCGCGCCAGGCTGGTCGTGGTCGACGCCTCCCGCCGCAACCCGTATGAGCGCCGCTTCCGCGCCTATTCCCACGGCCTCGCCCCGATCGCCGCCCCCGACAACGCGCTGATCCTCACCTCCGCCTCGCCGGGCAAGGTCGCCGACGATTCCAGGGGCGCCCACAGCGTGCTGATGACCGAACTGCTCAAGGAGCTCACCCCGCAGCTCGCCGGCATCGAATCCGCCTTCACCAAAACCCGCAACGCCATCGCCCGCGCCACCGACGGCGCCCAGGTGCCGTCGGTCTCTTCCTCGCTCTCGGAAGACGTCAGCTTCACGGGCAGTGTCGCCAGCAGCAAGGCCGGCAGCTAACTCCCGTCGTCCCAGCGAACACGGGACTGCAGCGCGCTATAGCGAACTCTATCAACCCGTCGTCCCTGCCTAGTGCGCAATTGCGCACGGGGCGCAGGGACCCATACGCCGCGGCCCCTCAATATTTCAGGTGGTGTTAGCGGGCTTGTTGAACCACTGCGCCACTGCTTCAGATGACCGGGATTATGGGTCCCTGCGTTCGCAGGGACGACGGCTGGTAAAGTTCGCAGGGACGACGATAGAGCTAAACCAGCAAATCGCTGAGATCGCGCCATTCCAGATTCTCGCGCTCGATCAGTTCGATCTTCCAGTCCCGCTTCCAGCGCTTCAACTGTTTCTCGCGCGCGATCGCTTCCTCCGCGCGCTCGTAGGATTCGACATACACCAGCCGGGTGACGCCATAGGTCTTGACGAAGGAAGAGCCCTTGCCCTCGCGATGCTCCGCCAGCCGCTTCTGCAGCGAATTGGTAACCCCGATATACAGGGTCCCGTGCCGACGGCTCGCGAGGATGTAAACGTAATACATGCGCGAAATGCAGGGTGGCTGTTGCGGTCGATACCAAGCCTATAACAAAATCGTCGTCCCTGCGAACGAGCAAACTCCATCAACGTCGTCCCTGCGAACGCAGGGACCCATACGCCGTGCCGTCGATATTTCAGGGGGTGCTAGCGGGCTTGTTGAACCACCGCGCCACTGCCTCAGATGACCGGGATTATGGGTCCCTGCGTTCGCAGGGACGACGAAGCCCCTACTTCTTCACATCCACGCTCGCCGTCACCGGGCGCACCGGATCGCCTTCGCGCAGCAGCGCGCCGGCGCGGGCGACCACGATGTCGCCCTCCTCTAGGCCCCTGCGGATTTCGACCTGGCCGCCTGACATCAGCCCGACCTCGACCTTCCTGGTCTCGACCCGCGCCCGCCGCACCACCTGCACCACGGTGCCGGCCGAACTGTAGAGGATCGCCGTCAGCGGCAGCGCGATGCCGCAGCTCTGCCCGGTCTTGATCTGCGCCCGGCCGGACGAATTCACCAATAGCCGCCGCGGCTGGCTGACCGCGACGAACACCTGGCCGAGCTGGCTGTTGGGCTCGATGGTCGCGGCCACCCGGCGCACCCGGCCCTCGACCTCGCCGGTGCCGATGATCTTGATCCGCGCGGTCTGGTTGACCGCGAGCTTCGGGATGTCGCCCACCGGCACCATGCCGACCAGGTCGAATTCGCTGCGCGCGATGATGGTGAACAGCGCCTCGCCCTTGGCCCCCGCCACCGAGCCGACCACCGCTGACGAGGTCGAGACCAGCCCCGCGATCGGCGCCGCCACCAGCGTCAGCCCGCCCTCGGGCAGCGACAGCCGGGCCAGCAACTGGCCGGCGGTGACGGTGTCGCCGGGCTCCGCCAGCACCTCCGCCACCTTCAGCCCCGGCCGCTCCGAGCGCACCGACGTCTCCTCCCGCGCGATCAGGATGCCGGACACGTCGACGATGTCGGAAAA
>NZ_JAUYAN010000191.1 GCF_030693485.1 Bradyrhizobium sp.
ATCGGCTGGGACTCCGGTGCCGCCGACTTCGCGATGACGCTGGGCGAATTCTACTGCAAGGGCCTCACCGCCCCGGTCATGGTGGAAATCAAGCGCGACGACGTGGTATTCGCCCGCGTCTACGACATCCGCGGCCAGAGCATTTCGGATCTGCTGGCGATTCCCGCGCCGTAGGACCGTTCAGCGGCCGTCGTCAAACGGCATAACTGCCACGCTGGCCCCGCGCCTTGCTGCGCAACATGCGCTTCGATAGGCTTGCGTTGAAAATCAGCCGTTCAGATCATGTGGGAGAATGCAGCCATGTCGCCAGCGGAAGCTCGCCTGAAGCAAGTACCGTCCGACATGACGGACGCGGAATGGGGCCAGCGGGTCAACCTCGCCGCCTGCTATCGCCTGATCGCGCATTACGGCTGGGACGATCTGGTCGACACCCATATCTCCGCCCGCGTGCCGGGGCCGGAGCACCACTTCCTGATCAATCCCTACGGCCTGATGTTCGACGAGATCACCGCGTCCAGCCTGGTAAAGGTCGACCTCGACGGCAATCAGCTCAGCAAGAGCCCGTACAGCATCAACCCGGCGGGCTTCACCATCCATTCGGCGATCCACGAGGTACGCGAGGACGCCGGCTGCGTGCTGCATCTGCATACGCCTGACGGCACCGCGGTGGCGAGCTCGATGGAAGGCTTGCTGCCGATGAACCAGACCGCGCAGCTCGTGACCCACGATCTCGCCTATCACGATTATGAAGGCATCGCGCTCGACCACGACGAACGCCCGCGCCTGCAAAAGGACCTCGGCAACAAGAACCACATGCTGCTGCGCAATCACGGCACGCTGACCGTCGGCCGCTCGGTCGCTTCCGCCTTCGAACGCATGTTCCATCTGGAGCGGGCCTGCACCATGCAGGTGCGCACCCGCATGCTGGGGCCGACCGCCTATCCGGTCGAACAGGCCGTGGTCGACAAGAACGCGGCCCTGTTCGCCGATCCCGACCGGATCGAACTGCGCTCGACCATGCTGGTGTGGCCGGCGCTGCTGCGCAAGGTCGACCGGCTGGATCCGGGCTACAAGGATTGAAATTTCTGCGGTTTCGTGTAGGGTAGCCGTCAACAACCTCTGCACTGCGAATCCAAACGCCGCCCAATTCCGGGCGGCGTTTTTGTTTGGGGCACGAGCGAAACGCCAACCTTACCGCGGCGCCTCCGCGAATGCGCCGAGAATGCGCGCCCATGAGCGGATGCCCTTGTGAAAACTCTTCAGGTCGTACTTCTCGTTCGGCGAATGGATGTTGTCGTCGTCGAGCCCAAAGCCCACCAGAACGGTGTCGAGCCCGAGGGTGCGCTTGAAATCTGCGACGATCGGGATCGAGGCGCCGGAGCCGATCAGCAGCGCTTCCTTGCCCCACTCCTCGGTCAAGGCGCGTTTGGCGGCCGCGAGCGGCTTCATGTTCCAGTCGAGCGCGATGGCGGGTGCATTGGAATGGTCGATGAATTCCGCGCTGCAATCTCCAGGCAGCCGCGCCGTAACGTAATCGCGAAACGCTTTTCGAATTCTGTCGGGCTGCTGTCCCTCCACCAGCCGAAACGAAACCTTGGCGGAAGCTTCCGCGGGGATCACCGTCTTGGAGCCCTCGCCGGTGTAGCCGCCGATGATGCCGTTGATGTCGCAGGTCGGGCGTGACGAGACCTGTTCGATCAGCAGTCGGTCGTTTTCGCCGGCGGGAAGCGAAAGGCCGATCGGCTTCAGAAAGGAATCCGGCGTGAGATTCAGATCCTTCCATTGCGCCAGGATCGCCGGCGGCAGGTCCTTCACGCCGTCGTAGAAGCCGGGGATGATGATGCGGCCGGCTTCGTCATGCAGGCCGCCGAGAATACGCGTGAGCACCCGGATCGGGTTTTGCGCGCCGCCGCCGAAGATGCCGGAATGCAGGTCGCGGCTGGCGGCCTTGATCCTGACTTCGTCGTAGACCAGCCCGCGCAACGAGGTGGTGATCGCCGGCGTGTCCGAATCCCACATGCCGGTGTCGCAGACCAGCGCGAAGTCGGCCGCAAGGTCCGCCTTGTTGGCCTCGAGAAACGGCACGAAATTCTTCGATCCGACTTCTTCTTCGCCCTCGATCACGATCGTGACGTCGACCGGCAGCGAACCGGTGACGGATTTCCAGGCGCGGCAGGCTTCGACGAAGGTCATTAACTGGCCCTTGTCGTCCTGGGCGCCGCGCGCGACGATGATCTTGCGCCCGTCGGCATGGTCGGTGACGACAGGTTCGAACGGCGGACGGTGCCAGAGATTGAGCGGATCGACCGGCTGCACGTCGTAGTGACCGTAGAACAGCACATGCGGCAAGTCCTTCGCTCTCTTTGCGGTGGCTCCGTTGGTCCTGGCGACGATGGCGGGATGGCCGGCGGTCGGCCTGACCTCGGTCTTAAAACCGAGCGTCGCGATATCGGCGGCAAGATGGTCGGCCGCCGCCTTGCAATCGCCGGCGAAGGCGGGATCGGCCGAGATCGACTTGATCCGCAGCAGCGCAAACAGCCGCTCCAGACTGTTGTTGAAATCCGCATCGATGCGATCGAGGACCGGTTGAAGTTGCGCCGCGTTGGACATTGCGATCTTCCCTGGACTAGCTGGGTTGCTCTTGGATGATGGCTTGTAGCCCGCCGGCCGCCGGAGACAAGGCAACGGCATCCGGCGGCGGATGCAGGATATGCCAGACCAACCCTCCCGTGATCACCGCGGCGGAAGCGAGATTGTTGCCCCAGGCCTGCAGATCGTTCGGAAACACCGGAAACGACAGGAGCATCAGGCCGCCGGCGAATGCCAGCGCGGCCCATGTGCCGGCCCGGACCGCCGCGCGGGGATCATAGGCCGCCCGATGGATCAGGACGGTGGCAGGAAAGAACAGCCACATGAAATAATATTGCCGGGCCAGCGGCGAGGCTACCGTCATGAGGCAGAACAGAATGCCGAGTTCCTCGGCGGTCGACCGTGGCGTCATCCGCGCGCGCGACGGCATCACCGCGAGGAATCCCGCGCCGATCAGGAACGATATCGCCAGCACGATCCAGTTGGCTGTCTTGAAATCGAGATCGACCCAATTCATGGTGCGCGGCGGCTTGCTCGGATCATCCTGATTGTAGTTCACCGGCCGCGTCAGCCGATGCGTCATCGCGATGATGGATTGATTGACCCAAGACCAGTTCTGCTCGTCGCGCTGGCCAAAGCCCTTCTCCGAGCTCGACCCCACCATGCCCTGGTACCATGTCTTCAACTCCGCGACGTTGTGCTGGGTGCCGCGAAACGGCGCCGGCAGCACGAACAGGAACACGCCCAGGAACACCACCATGCCCGCGACCGCCGCCCATTGCCGGCGCCAGATCAGATAGGGAAACACCGCCACCGGGAAAACCTTGATGGCGGTGGCCAGCGCAAACATGCTTCCCGCCATCCACGGCCGGCCATGCTGCAGCAGCCAGAAGCCGAACAGCATCAGGGCCAGCAGAACCAGGTTCGGCTGGCCGAGATCGAACATGTCGAACACGAAGGTGATGGTGACGAAGCCCGGCAGCGCGAACAGCCAGGGGCCGGGCGTCCGGCCGGAGCCCGCCATCGCGTGCGAGAACTGCGCGGTCATCCACCACGCCACCGCGTTGAAGAACGACAGGCATATATAGAGCGGTATTTTGCCGAAATAGCTTGGGATCGCCAGCAGCACCGCCGACAGCGGCGGATAGATGAAGTCGAAAGTGGCGTTGGGATGGCTGGGGTAGAGATCCCCGCCCGCCAGCACCTGCTGCCCGGCCCAGAACCAAAGCGGATAGTCCTTGGTCTTGCCGTTGCCCCAGATCTCCGGAACCAGCACGTCAGCCGTCAGCGCGATGCAGCACACCAGAAACAGAATATCGAGCGGCGCTCGCAACGACGGATATCTCAGCACACTGTAGCTTTCCCGGAAAATCGCAGCCAGATCGCGTCGCAGCAACGAACCCTATCGCCGCAGCAGCCCGCCAAGCGCGCCGCGCACCAGCGCGCGGCCGACCGAACTGCCCATCGCGCCGCCAAGGGATTTACCGACACTGGCAGCGACGCTGCCGGCCACCTGGTTGGTGACCGTACGCGCAACGCTTCGCGCCACCACCTGACCGGTCGACAATTTTCCCCGCTTGGCGTCCGTGCCGAAAATCGTCCCGACGATCGCGCCGAGCTGGGCGAGAATTCCCCCGCCGCCGGCGGCGGCCGGAGCGGCGGAGCCTTCGGCAGGCGCGGCCGTCCCGGCAACACGCTTCTGCAGCATCTCATAGGCGGACTCGGCATCGACGGTGGTGTCGTATTTGCCCTTCACCGGGCTCTTGCCCATGATCGCCTTGCGCTCCTCCGGCGTGATCGGCCCCATCCGCCCCGTCGGCGGCCGGATCATGACGCGCTCGACCATCGCCGGCGTGCCGTTGCCTTCCAGGAACGACACCAGCGCCTCGCCCTTGCCCAGTTCCGTAATGACCTTGGCGGTGTCGAGCTTAGGATTGGGCCGGAAGGTCTGCGCGGCAGCTGCGACCGCCTTCTGGTCGCGCGGGGTGAAGGCCCGCAATGCATGCTGCACGCGGTTGCCCAACTGGGCCAGCACCTTGTCGGGCACGTCGATCGGATTCTGCGTGACGAAATAGACGCCGACGCCCTTGGAACGGATCAGGCGCACGACCTGCTCGATCTTGTCCAGCAGCGCCTTCGGCGCATCGGTGAACAGCAGATGCGCCTCGTCGAAGAAGAACACCAGTTTCGGCTTCGGCAGATCGCCGACCTCCGGCAGTTCCTCGAACAGTTCCGACAACATCCAGAGCAGGAACGTCGAATAGAGGCGCGGGCTCTGCATCAGCTTGTCGGCGACCATAATATTGACCAGGCCGCGACCGTCGCTGTCGGTCTTCATGAAATCTTTCAGCATCAGCGCCGGCTCGCCGAAGAATTGGCTCGCGCCCTGGTTCTCCAGCACCAGCAGCTGGCGCTGGATGGTTCCGACCGTGGCCTTGGTGACGTTGCCGAAGGCCTGCGCCGCCTTGCGGATCGGCGCCAGCGCTTCCTCGTCGGCATCGGCGGCCTTCTTGCCGGCGGGAACGATCGCATCGAGCAGCGAGCGGAGATCCTTCAGGTCGATAAGCGTCAGCCCGTTTTCATCCGCGACGCGGAATGCGACGTTCAGGACACCCTCCTGCACGTCGTTGAGGTCGAGCATCCTCGACAACAGCAGCGGCCCCATTTCGGTGACCGTGGCGCGCACCGGATGGCCCTGCTCGCCGAACACGTCCCAAAACACCGTCGAAAACTGGTCGGGCTGGAACGCAAGGCCCATTTCAGAGGCCCGCTTGAGGATAAAGTCCTTGGCCTCACCGACTTCGGCGATGCCCGAGAGGTCGCCCTTGATGTCGGCGGCGAACACCGGGACGCCCGCGCGCGCAAATCCCTCAGCCATCACCTGCAGCGTGACGGTCTTGCCAGTTCCGGTGGCACCGGTGACGAGACCGTGGCGGTTGGCAAGCCCCAGCGTCAGCCACGCCGGCTGTTCGCTCTTGCCGATGAAAATCCTGTCGCCGGTATCGGCCATCTTGGTTTCGGACGTAGCCATTGCATCGCCTCTTCGCGCGCCTACCCAAGGCTTCAAACAAGGGTTTCAGCCGCCATACGTCACTATCATACTGCATCTTGCAGGCCGATTGAAACCGTCCACCGCCCTTTCCACGGGGATTGGAAGCCCCCGGTTCTTCGAGATGAGATCGACCGGTGTCGTTCAATCGGTGGACGAAAGTTGTAGCGGAGCTGCCGGACCGGCGACAAATCTCCGCAAATTCCACACTCACTCTTGCAATGCTGCAACACTCGCGACGCGATCTAGGATGAAAATGGCTTTCGAATGCGGGATCGCTTGTAATTCGTACCGCACAAGATCAAGATAAATTCACAAGCAAGGACCCGGCAAGTAACGGGTCGAGGGCGGGGCAATATGGACGAGCTGATTGGGCAGCTGGCTGCAAAGGCCGGCATTGATGAAGCTGTGGCTGAAAAAACCATTGGCATCATCCTGGGATTCCTCCGCAACGAGGGCCCTACCGACAAGGTTCAGGCATTGATTGACCAGATTCCCGGCGCGGAAGCCGCTATCGCGGCCTCGAGCAACAGCGGCGGTCTTGCGAGGTTGATGGGCGGCGGCCTGATGGCGCTGGGAACCAAGTTGATGGGACTTGGTTTGGGTATGGGCGAAATTCAGAACATCGCGCGTGAACTTTTCCGGTTTGGCCGCGACAAAATCGGAGCGGATCAGATGGGCGAGATCATCGCAGGGACACCGGGCCTCAGCCAGTTCGCTTAAAGCACCTTTTTGACATCGAGTATCATGACATATCCCATCTCCGAGATTGACGGCCTGCCAGCGTTCGCCGCTTCGAAACTGAAATCGCTTGGCATACGCACCACCGCCGGGCTGCTCGAAGCCGCCCGCACGGTCAAGGGGCGCAAGGCGCTCGCGGACAAGACCGGCATCAGCGAGCAGCAGTTGCTCGAATGGGCCAATGTGTCCGATTACATGCGGATTCCCGGCATGGGCAGGGCCAAGGTCGGGCTGGTACGCGCCGCCGGCGTCACCACGGTTCGCGAACTCGCTCTGCGCAACCCGGCGCGGCTGGCACAAAACATGCGAGACGTGAATACCAAGCGCAAGCTCGTCCGGATCCTGCCTTCGGAAAAGTCGGTCGAACAGCTGATCGCGCAGGCCCGCAAGCTTCAGCCCAAAATCACCTACTGACTGCCGCCGATCTCCCCGCTCTGGATGGCTCCGGCGGCGCCCGCAGTGTCTTGACTCCCATGCATGGACCGCGCAAAGCGACCGCATGATCGCGACCACGTCCAGACCCGCCCCGGCCGCTACCCCGGCAGATCGTCAGGTGCTGCGGGCGCTGCTGTCGCGGCCCACTCCTGCCGTGATGGGGATCCTGAACATCACACCGGACTCGTTTTCCGACGGCGGACAGTTCATCGTGCCGGAGCGCGCGCTGGCGCAGGCCCGCCGCATGATCGCCGAAGGCGCCGACATCATCGACATCGGCGCGGAATCCACCCGGCCCTACGGCGCGCAACCCGTCACCGCGGACGAAGAATTGCAGCGCCTGCGGCCGATCCTGGGCGCCGTGGTGTCGCTCGGTATTCCCGTCTCCATCGACAGTATGAAATCGGCCGTGGTCGCCTGGGCGCTCGATGCAGGTGCATCGCTCGCCAACGACGTCTGGGGCCTGCAGCGCGACCCCGACATGGCGAGGCTCGTGGCGGAACGCCATTCGCCTGTCATCGTCATGCACAACCGTGATCGGGTCAAGGCCGACCTCGACATCATGAAGGATATGGCGGATTTCTTCACCCGCTCGCTCGAGATCGCCGACAAGGCCGGTATTTCGCGTGAAAGCATTGTCCTCGACCCCGGCATCGGCTTCGGCAAGACCCCGGAGCAGAGCATGACGGCGCTGGCGCGGCTCGACGAACTCGCTGCATTCGGCCTGCCGCTGCTGGTCGGCGCGTCGCGCAAGCGCTTTATCAGTTCGGTCAGCCCGTCGGAGCCGCAGCAGCGGCTGGGCGGCTCGATCGCGGCGCATCTGATTGCGGCCAAAGGCGGCGCCCGGATCATCCGGACCCACGACGTGGCGGAAACCGTACAGGCGCTGCGGGTAGCCGCGGCAATCGGGGACAGACGATGACCGATACCATCTTCATCACCGGCGTCGTCATCCATGCCCGCCATGGCGTGATGGAGCATGAGACCGAGGTCGGGCAGCGTTTTGTCATCGATCTCGAACTGTCCGCGGATCTGTCGGAATCCTCGCGAACCGATCGCCTGGCCGATACCGTGTCCTATTCCAACGTGGTGGCGACCGCGACCGCGGCCTTCAAGAACGCCAATTACAAGCTGCTGGAACGCGCGGCCGGCGCCGTCGCCGAAGCCATCCTGTCGGCGTTTCCCCGCGTCAGCGCCATCAAGGTCACCGTGCACAAGCCGCATGCCCCGATCGCCGCGATCTTCGAGGATGTCGGCGTGGTCCTGATCCGCAAGCGGCAAGCGACCTCGCATGGCTGACGTCCTGATCGCGCTCGGCGGCAATGTCGGCGACACCAGAGCCACATTCCAGAAGGCGATCGCCAATATCTGCGGCATGACGCAGGCGGCATTGCTGGCGCGGTCGTCCGATTACGCCACGCCGCCCTGGGGTGACGAGCGGCAGGCGCGTTTCATCAATGCCTGCATCGAGATCGAGACCAGTCTCGATCCCCATGCGCTGCTGTTCACGCTGCACAAGATCGAACATAAGTTTGGCCGCGATCGCGCCAGGGAAACGCGCTGGGGTCCGCGCACCCTCGACCTCGACCTGATCGCTTATGACGACATTTCGATCCAGAAGCCGGAACTGACGTTGCCGCACCCCCGGTGGTTCGAGCGGGCTTTCGTCCTGGTGCCGCTGGCGGAGATTGTTCCCGATCGTGTTATTGCGGGACGCGGCGTTGCGGCAGCGCTGACGGAGATCTCCAGCGCTGGAATCGAGCGGCTGCCCGACCTAAATTGAGCAAAAGGGACCAAAAACAACCGTTTGGCTTGGCCACCGCCACGTGGCAACTTCCGGCCAACAGGTAACGGCGCTTGGGAGCGATCTGCGTAAATGACATCTGTAACCGACGACCTGCGGCTGGCAGCGGATTTCGCGCCGGCGACCTATGACGACTGGCGCAAGCTGGTCGATGGCGTGCTGAAGGGCGCGCCGTTCGAGAAGCTGGTCGGCAAGACCTATGATGGCCTGAAGATCGACCCGATCTATCCGCGGGCGCGCGGTGCCGCGCCGGTCGCAGGCAGGCCAGCGGCAGCCCCTTGGCAGATCATGCAGCGGATCGACCATCCGGATGCCACCCTTGCCAACGCGCAGGCGCTGCACGACCTCGAAAACGGCGCCAACGGACTGAACCTGGTGTTCGCGGGCGCCAATGAGGCCCATGGTTTCGGGCTCGACCCGTCGGCGGAAGCGATCGAAAAAGTTCTGGACGGCGTCT
>NZ_JAUYAN010000198.1 GCF_030693485.1 Bradyrhizobium sp.
TCGAGATTGGCGATCACGCAGTCCTGCATCGCCGCGTGCGATTCCAGGGTGTGGCCGCCGATATGCGGGGTCAGCACCACGTTCGGGAATGCGGTCAGGGCATCCGGCGCATGGGGCTCCTGCTCGAACACATCGAGACCGGCGCCGGCGATGGTGTTGTCGGCGAGGGCTGCGACCAGGGCCTGCTGGTCGATCACCGAGCCCCTGGAGATGTTGACGACATAGCCATCCGCACCGAGCTTCCTGAGGATCCCGGCATCGACGGCGTGCTGGGTGTCGGCGCCGGCGCGAACCGCGATCATCAGCACACTGCACCATTCCGCCAGCGCCCCGAGGCTCGGGAAGTATTGATAGGGCACGTCGTGCCGGCTGCGGCTGAAATAGCCGACCTCGGTTTCGAATGCCGCCGCCCGGGCCGCGATCTTGCGGCCGATCTCGCCCATGCCGTAGACCCCGATGCGGCGGCCGCGCATGCCCGCTTGTGGCCGCATCATCGGCGACGGCCTTGCCGACGACCAGCCGCCGCTTCGGACATAATCGTCCGCCGGCAGCAGCCGACGCGTCACCGCCAGCATCAAGGTCACCGCGACATCGGCGACCGAGGAGGCGTTTGCGCCCGGACTGTTGGCGACCGCGATGCCGCGCTTCGCCGCCGCGGCCAGAGCGACGCCGTCATAGCCGGTGCCATAACAGACGATGACGCCGAGCTTCGGCATCAGATCCATCGCGGCAGCCCCCAGCGGCGTGCCGCCCGCCGTGACCATCGCCGTCACCTCGGAAAGCTGGTCGGCCGAGAACACCTCGCTCAGCGGCTTGCCGGCGGCGTCCAGCAGTTCGAAGCGCTCCCCGATCCGCACCATCATGGCCTTGGGGAAGCGGGAATAGATCAAGACTTTGTTGAGCATCGGTCAGTTTCCTGAAGTCAAAGACAAAGGGCGGAACGGGTTTCCCCGTCCCGCCCTTGAAATGATTGTCGTCGCGCGACCGGCCGTTAGCCGAGCAGCGTGCCCGGCTCAACCTTCACGCCCGGTCCCATCGAGGACGAAACCGCGACGCGCTGGATGTAGGTGCCCTTGGCACCGGCGGGCTTCGCCTTGGCGACGGCATCCGCCAGCGCCTTGACGTTCTCCACCAGCTTGTCGGCCGTGAACGACGCCTTGCCGATGCCGGCCTGCACAATGCCGGCCTTCTCGACCCGGAACTCGACCGAACCGCCCTTGGCGCCCTTGACGGCGTTGGCGACGTCCATCGTGACCGTGCCGATCTTCGGGTTCGGCATCATGCCGCGCGGTCCCAGCACCTTACCGAGGCGTCCGACCAGCGGCATCATGTCGGGGGTGGCGATACAGCGGTCGAAATCGATCTGACCGCCCTGCACCTTCTCGACCAAATCCTCGGCACCGACGACGTCGGCTCCCGCCGCCCGGGCTTCGTCCGCCTTGGCGCCGCGCGCGAACACGCCGACGCGCAGGGTGCGGCCGGTGCCGTTCGGCAGGGTCACCACGCCACGCACCATCTGGTCGGCGTGACGCGGATCGACGCCGAGATTGATCGCAATCTCGACCGTCTCGTCGAACTTCGACGTGGCGCGTTCCTTGACCATTTTGATGGCGTCCGCGAGCGGATAAAGCTTCTCGCGATCAACGCCCTCGCGGGCCTTCTTCAAGCGTTTTCCGATTGCCATGACCCGTTACCCCGCAACTTCAAGACCCATCGAACGGGCAGAGCCCTCGACCATCTTCATGGCCGACTCGATGGAGTCACAATTGAGATCCTTCATCTTCTTTTCGGCGATCTCGCGCACCTGCGCTTTGGTCACCGCGCCGGCCTTGTCACGGCCCGGGGCTTTCGACCCGGACTGGATTTTGGCCGCCTGCTTCAGAAAATGGGACATCGGCGGGGTCTTCATTTCGAAGGTGAACGAACGATCGGCGTAGATCGTGATCACCACCGGAATCGGGGTGCCCTTTTCGTCCTTCTGGGTCTGCGCGTTGAACGCCTTGCAGAATTCCATGATGTTGAGGCCGCGCTGACCAAGCGCGGGTCCGATCGGGGGCGAAGGATTCGCCGACCCGGCCGGCACCTGCAATTTCAGGTATCCGGTCACTTTCTTCGCCATTTATCACTCCTCATGTTGTTTCCGGACAACCCGGAAGCTTCACAGGACCGTGGTGCGGTTCGATGGATGACTGGCGATCATCCCTCTCCTCCCACGGCTTCGTCTACGCGAAGACGCGCTTCGCGCTGATGCGATCAGACTTTCTCGACCTGACCGAATTCCAGTTCGACCGGCGTGGCCCGGCCGAAGATCGACACGGCGACCTTCACGCGGCTGCGCGCCTCGTCGATTTCCTCGACCACACCGGAGAACGACGCGAACGGGCCGTCGGCCACGCGCACATTCTCGCCGATCTCGAACGAGACCGACGCCTTCGGGCGCTCGACGCCTTCCTGCACCTGGTGCAGGATCCGCATGGCCTCGGCTTCCGAGATCGGCATCGGCTTGTTTTCCGCGCCGAGGAAGCCCGTCACCTTCGGGGTGTTCTTGATCAGATGGAAGGCCTCGTCGGTGAGCTTCATCTTCACCAGCACATAGCCCGGGAAGAACTTGCGCTCGGCGTCGATCTTGCGGCCGCGGCGGACTTCGGTGACCTTCTCGGTCGGCACCAGCACCTGCTCGAACAGCTCTTCGAGCCCGCGCTGCTTCGACTGCTCGCGGATCGACTCCGCGACCTTCTTTTCGAAGTTCGAATAGGCGTGAACGATATACCAGCGCTTGTCCATCGTCTGTGTTCCGGCGCTTGCCATCAACGGATACCGAGCAAGAAGGTGACGAGATAGCGGATGATCAGATCCGCGGCGAAAAAGAAGATCGAGGCTACCGCAACCATCACAAACACCATGATGGTGGTGATCGTCACCTCGCGGCGGGTCGGCCAGGTGACCTTGGCGGTCTCCGAGCGCACTTCCTGCAGGAACTTGAACGGGCTGAAAGCCATCGTTTGTGTCATCCGCGTCCGCTGGGACGATCTGGGTTTTAAGGAATCCGAACAGCCCTCTGGCGCCCAGCCCTCTCTTGAAGGATGAGCCGGCCAGCGGGCTCGATTGTTCGGGGATTTCAAAGCCGCGCCGGATATCCGTCTAAGCGGGCCGGCAGCAGGTGCGGTTGTGTACTGCCAAGGGGGCCAAAGGTCAAGGTACCAAGGGGAGACAACATTGCGGTTTCGGGAGCGCGGGTTCGCGCACCGGATCCCAAGCCGCCAGGCCTTGACCTCGCTCAACAGGGCCACTCGACCCTCCCTTAGCCTCTCAGCTACGGTGATGCAGACCGAGGCGGTTGCAACGCAACCCCCGCCGACCCTGATCGCCACTCATGGGCCACGCATAGATGAGCGCTGAGCTTGCACTTCCACCCCCGCAGCGGGATCTGCGCCTCGACCTGTTTCGCGGCCTCGCCAACTGGGCGATGTTCCTGGGGCACATCTTCAGCCCGGTTCTCGCATGGTTCTCGTTTCGCAACTACGGCTTCAGCGATGGGGCCGATTTGTTCGTGTTCATTTCCGGCTACACGTCGGCTCTGGTGTTCGCCAGAAAGATGCTCGAGCGCGGCTTCGTTTTCGGAACCACGCGGCTGTTCAGGCGCGTCTGGCAAATCTATGTCGCCCATGTCCTGCTGTTCGTGTTCTATCTGGCGTCCATCCTTTTCCTGGCGGACAGGTCCGGCGCTTCCGACTTGATCAATCAGTTCCATGTCGCGCCCCTCCTCCTCGCTCCGGTCGAGACGCTGGCGCAGGGCCTGATGCTGAAATACAAGCCGCTGAATCTGGACGTGCTGCCGCTTTACGTCGTCCTGATGGGCGCCTTTGCGCCGATGCTCTGGCTGATGCTGCGGCACCGGAACTGGGTCATGCTGGGATCGGTGCTGCTCTATCTCGCCGCCCGGCAGTTCGGCTGGAATCTGCCCTCTTATCCTTCCGGGGTCTGGTATTTCAACCCGTTCGCGTGGCAGCTGCTTTTCGTGCTGGGCGCGTGGCTGGCGCTGGGCGGCGCCGATACGCTGCACTTCCTGATCCGCTCCCGGCTCGTCCTGTTTTTTGCCGTGATCTACCTGCTGTTTGCCGCCGCCATGACGCTGGCGGCGCACCTGCCCGAACCGCATGCCATTTTTCCGCGCGTCCTGTTCGAGGCCTTCACGCCGAACGACAAGACCAATCTGGCGCCCTACCGCTTTCTGCATCTGGTTATTCTGATCATCGTGGCGGTGCGGTTGATACCGATCGACGCGCCGGGATTGCGGGCCGCCATCTGGCGGCCGCTGGTCAAATGCGGCCAGCAATCCCTCGAGGTGTTCTGCGTCGGAATCTACCTGTCGTTCGTTGCATCGCTCATCCTGCAAACGACATCCGACGGGATCTTTGCGCAACTCCTCGCCGGCGCCGGCGGCCTCGCGATCATGACGGCGGTCGCCTACTACAGGTCATGGTCGAAGCGGATGGAGAAACCGGTCGAGGCCCGCGGGAATCATCCGGCCGCGGATGAACCGCGCCGATCAGGTCCCGCAACACTTTAGGGCGTTGCACCTGTCGCGTCGAAAATCGGCCTAAGTACTTGATTTAGCTGGCAGGGGCGGCAGGGCTCGAACCTGCGACAACCGGTTTTGGAGACCGGTACTCTACCAACTGAGCTACACCCCTACGGAACCCCGGCGTCGCCGCCGATCCGCGCCGTTTCAAGCATAGGAAACGCCCCGATTGCAAGGGCGAAGCGGCGGAACCAGGCGCCACCCGGCAGCCTGGACTAGGCCCGGCGCAACAGCCAGTCGCGATAATTCTCGCCGTAGCGGTTGGCGACCTGATCGGCGACGCTTTGCGGTTCCCAGCACCCCTTGCCCAGCCATCAGGAAGGCCCGGAGATCGGGGTTGGCGATGATGACGGCACCGGTTCGCGCGTCGACCAGATTGGCGGTGGCGGTCATTTCGCGGCCGCCGCCGATCACGATTCGCTGGACCGCGCCCGCAATGGCAAAATTCTTGACGACGACATCGAGCCGGACCGGCCGCGTGCCGTTGAGCTGGCCGGCCATGGCCTTTTCGACTCCCGCCTTGATCTTCGGCGCCAGTAAATTCCGGACATAGGCCTTGCCTTCCGGCGTATCGGTCGCGGTGGCGATCTCGTGGTCTGGAATCGCCTTGGCGGTGGCGTAGGCGCGGATGCCGTCCTCCCACTGGATTCTCGCATCCGGCGCGTAACTGACGGTGACGCCCGCCAGTTTCATGCCTGCGATGTCATTTTGCGACAGCGAATTTTCCGCTGTCACGCAGCCAGCCAAACCCAACGCAACGCCCAGCGCGGCAAGCCGCACCAATCCGGCAATCGTTCTCACCGTAACCCCCCGCCGCCCAGCCGTGCTCCACACGACTTCCTGTAGCTATCCCGAAATTCGACTACCTCAAATTGATCTTAGGCGCAACATAGCCCGCGCCTTCCCGGTCAAGGCGAACAGCCGCCGCAAACTCAGCAACGCCTTGCGGCAAACGCCCTGTTCAAGCCGCGCATTCTGCGCCAGACTTCGATGAGCCTAGGCAACCGGACCACAAGCAACAAGAGCGACAACGGGAGAGACCATGACCGCGCAAACCGCCGTGAAGCCAACCGCCATGCCGCAGACCCCCTCCCTGCCCCAGGCCAAACCGGAAGCGCTGGGCCTTTCCCAGGTTCGGCTGCAGCGGATGTCGGACGCGTTCAGGCGCGAGATCGACAAGGGCACCCTGCCCGGTGCGACCGTGCTGGTGGCGCGGCGCGGCCAGATCGGCTGGTTCGAGGCGCTGGGCAAACAGGGCCCGGCGGCCAGCGCGCCGATGGCGCACGACTCGATTTTCCGGATCTTCTCGATGACCAAACCGATCGTCTCGGTCGGCATCATGATGCTGGTCGAGGACGGCCATTTCCTGCTCAGCGATCCCGTTGCGAAATTCATCCCGGAATTTGCCGACCAGAAGGTCGGCATCGAGAACAACGGCAAGCTCGACCTCGTGCCGCTGAAGCGGCAGATGACGATCCAGGACCTGCTGCGCCACACTTCGGGCATCACCTACGATCACACCGGCAACGGCCTGGTGCAGCAGATGTACCAGCAGTCGCGGCTGCGCAGCCGCAAGATCAGCAACGCCGAGCACGCCGTGATGGTCGCCGGCATGCCGCTGATGTGCCAGCCGGGGGCGGAATGGAACTACAGCCGCTCCACCGACATTCTCGGCCGCGTCATCGAGGTCGTCTCCGGCAAGAGCCTCGGCGCCTTCCTGACCGAGCGCATCCTGGCGCCGTTGCAGATGGCCGAGACCGCATTTCACACCGGCGAGGAGAATGCCGGCCGGCTCGCCGAGCCGTTCGCGAGCGATCCCTGGACCGGCGACAAGGTGCAGTTCTTCAACATGCTGGAGAAGCCGGTGATGGAATCCGGCGGCGGCGGCCTGCTGTCGACCACGATGGACTATGCGCGGTTCAGCCAGATGCTGCTCAGCGGCGGCACGCTCGACGGCAACAGGATCATCGGCCGCAAGTCACTGGAGCTGATGGCGTCGGATCATCTCGGCGCCCACGTCAAGGTCGACTCGCCCCTGATGCCCGCCGGTCACGGCTTTGGTCTGGGCTTCGCGGTGCGCACCGCGAGCGGCATGGCGCCATTCCCGGGTTCGGCCGGTCAGTTCTTCTGGAGCGGCATGGCCGGAACGTTCTTCTTCATCGATCCGGCCGAGGACATGTTCGTCGTGTTCATGATGCAGGGCCCCGGCCAGCGCGAATATACCCGCATCATGCTGCGCGACCTGGTGTACGCCGCGGTGGAGTGACCCGAAGGGTCATTCCGGGGCGGCCCGTTAGGCCGAACCCGGAACTGGAGATTGCATTTTCGAGATCTCCGATGCGCAATTGCGCATCGGAGATTCACGCTATTGCGCCCCCCCGGGATGACGCACCTTGGCGCGTCAACTGATCGTAGCACCCCCGTCGATCACCACGGTCTGGCCGGTCATGAAGTCGCCGGCCGCCGATCCCATCAGCACCGCGGCGCCGGCGATCTCGTCGGGGATGCCGATCCGCAGCAGCGGCGAACGCGAGGTCGAGGCTTTCAGGTTTTCCGGATTATCCCACAGCGCCTTGGCGAAATCGGTCTTGATCAGGCCGGGCGCGATGCAGTTCACGCGGATGTTGTGCTTGCCGTATTCGCAGGCGAGGTTGCGCGCAAGCTGCATGTCGGCGGCCTTCGAAATCGCATAGGCGCCGAGCACGGTGGAGCCCTTGAGGCCGCCGATCGAGGACACGATGATGATGGAACCGTCCTTGCGCTCGATCATCTGCGGCACCACCATGCCGATCAGCCAGTTGTTGGCGACGATATTGTTGTCGAGAATCTTGCGGAACTGCTCGTCCGAGATACCGCCGAGCGGACCATAATAGGGGTTGGACGCGGCGTTGCAGACCAGCACGTCGATCTTGCCGAAGACGCGGTTGGTTTCGTTGACCAGGTTCTGCAGGTTTTCCTTGCTGGAGATGTTGGCAGCGACCGCGACCGATGTGTCCTTGCCGAACTTGTCGTTGATTTCCTTAGCGACGGAATCGCAGACATCCTGCTTGCGCGAGGAAATCACCACCTTGGCGCCGTGCTCGGCCATCCGCTCCGCGATGGCGCGGCCGATGCCCTTGGTGGAGCCGGTGATGACGGCGACTTTGCCCTTCATGTCGAACAAGCTCATGTGCTTCTCTCCCCGATTTTGATCCGGCGATGCCGGTTCTTTTTATCTAACGTCATTCCGGGGCGATGCGAAAGCATCGAACCCGGAGTCTCGAGATTCCCCGATGTGCAATTGCACATCTGCGGTTCACGCAATCGCGTGCCCCGGAATGATACCTCACGCCAGCTTCGTCGCCGGCACCACTTCCGGCCCGGCCGGCTGATGCATCGCGGCGTGCGAGGCGTCAGCGATCCACGGCTGCTGGTTGATCATCGGCAGCCGCCAGCTGCTGTGGCCGTGGCTGGCGAGATGATCGAGCCGCGTCACCGAGCAATTGTCGATGTCGAAGGCGAGGCATTTCTCCGGCAGGTTGCCCAGCGCGAGCCCGATCGCCGCCTTGATGGTGCCGCCATGCGCCACCGCGATCACATCCTTGCCGGCATGCTCGGTGTTGATGCGCTCGATCGCGCCGCGCACGCGGTTGTAGAGGTCCATGAAGCTTTCGCCGCCGGGCGCCGGCACGTCGATCGGCGCGAACCAGTGGCTGCCGAGCGGCAGGCTGGCCAGGAACGCGGCGCGGTTCATGCCCTGCCATTCGCCGAGATGCTGCTCGGCAAACGCGGCTACGTGCGGCATCCGCGCAGGCTTCGGGAATCCGGCGGCCCAGATCGCGTCGGCGGTCTGATGGGTCCGCTTCAGGTTGCTGGCGACCCACACCGCATTGCGCGGCAGGATCTTTCCGACCGCGGCGAACACCACGCCATCGCCGGTGTCGCAGCCGAGGTCCTTCTGTCCATAGATGCAGCCATTGTCCTCGCGGACCGGCGCATGGCGCACCCACCACCATCGCGTCGCGACGACGCCGGATGAAGCAACGGCTGGCTTGGCTGGATTGGACATCGCAGGGACCCTTCAATACTGTTGCGTGTCCTACGTCAGAGCACGCATCGCCTCAAGCGACTTGACGTTTGAAATCTTGTTTGAAATTCCGCAAGGCGGCAAGCGCCGATAATAACGCCACAAAGCGACAAGGGAGCAACTTATGGGCCGGCTCGAAGGCAAATCCGTCATCATCACCGGCGCCGGCAGCGGCATCGGCCGCGCCGCCTCGCTGCTGTTTTCGAAGGAAGGCGCCAGGCTCGTCATCGCCGACCGCAGCGACAGCGTGATGGAGACGGCCAGGCTGGTCAGCGAGTCCGGCGGCACCGTCGAAGCCGTGCTGGCCGACGCCGGGTCGGAGAGCGACGTGAAGGGCTTCATCGACCAGGCCGTCGCCAAATACGGCAGGCTCGACGCGATCTGGGCCAATGCCGGGGTCAGCGGCGGGCTGGTGCCGCTGCCCGAGCAGACCGTGGAACAATGGCAGGAGATCCTGCGCATCAATCTGATCGGGCCGTTCCTCGCGATCAAGCATTCGATGCCGCACATGATCAAACAGAAGTCCGGCTCGATCGTGCTGACGGCGTCGGTGGCGGGCCTCAAGTCCGGCGCCAGCGGGCATCCCTACGCGGCGAGCAAGGCCGGCGTCATCAGCCTGGTGCAGACCACCGCCTATTCGCTGTCGGGCACCGGCGTGCGCATCAACGCGGTGTGTCCCGGCCTGATCGAGACCGGCATGACCAAACCGATCTTCGACAACGCCAAACAGCGCGGTACGGACGGCAAGATCGGCCAGCTCAATCCCCTGAAGCGCGCCGGCCAGCCGCACGAACTGGCGGCAATGGGACTGTTCCTCGCCAGCGACGACGCGTCCTACGTCAACGGCCAGGCGATTCCGGTCGACGGCGGCCTGACCGCATCGATGCCGTATGCGGGGAAGCCGGTTTAGGTTGCGGGAAGATGTGGCGCTCGGCGCTGCATCAGTCACAGTCCGTCGGGCGGCAGGCCGGAGGCGTCGGCCGCAACCGGCCGGTGACGGATGCGTTCGCGGTAGAAGGCGTAGAGACCTGAGAGCACGATGATGGTCGCACCCGTCACCATCAGGGCGTCGGGCACGTCGCCGAACACGAGATAGCCGAGCAGCATGGCCCACAGCAGCGCGGAATAGCGGAACGGCGCCACCGCCGAGATATCGCCCGACCGCAGCGCCATGATGACGCATTGATAGCCGATCAGCAGCAGCACCGCGGCGAGCGTCAGCAGGCCGAGCGCGCGGCCGGAAGGCGCCGTCCAGCCGCCGAGCGGAACGATGATGGCGGCGCCGGCGATCGTCACCGTCACAGTGGTCACCAGGGTGATGAACAGCGACGGAACATGCGCGGGGATGCGCCGGGTCGCGAGATCGCGCACGGCGCAGAACACCACCGAAACCAGCGCGAACAGCGAGAACTGGTTAAAACCCTCGACCCCCGGCCGAACGATGATGAGAACGCCGATGAAGCCGGCGAAGATGGCCAGCCAGCGCCGCCAGCCGACCGGCTCGCCGAACATCAGGGCAGCGCCGAGCGTGACCGCCAGTGGCAGGGCCTGAAAGATCGCAGCGGTATTGGCCAGCGGCAGGTGCACGATCGCGGCCAGGAACGTCACCGTTCCCAGCACCTCGCCGGCCACCCGAAGCGCGACCGGCTTCATGACCAGCGTGCGCAGCGGCCGCATCGCGCCCTGGTGCCATGCCAGTGCGGCGATCAGCGCGATCGCGACGACGCCGCGCACCAGCATGATCTCGCCGAAGTTCATCTCCGACGACACCGCCTTGGTGATGGCGTCGTTCATGGTGAAGCCCGCCATGGCGGCGGCCATCAGCAGACTTCCACGCATGTTCGGGGAAAGGGGCAAGTGCGATTCCGTGTGATGAGAGCGGGATGAAGCGGTGCGCGCTTCTCCCTCGCCCCGCTTGCGGGGAGAGGGTCGGGGTGAGGGGGACTCTCAACCGCCGCGCTCGCGGAGAGTCCCCCCCTCACCCGGCGCTACGCGCCGACCTCTCCCCGCAAGCGGGGCGAGGTAAGAAGCGCGCGCCTTTGCCTGCCTACGACGTCAGGTCGCGCCGGCCTTCTGCGCGTATTCCCAGGAGGCCTTCGACAGCGGCACGGTGCGCGCCGCCGACTCCATGGCCTTGGCATTCGCCGCGGTGCCATCGCGAACGCGTCCGGCAATCCCCTGGGTGATGCCGGCAAGCCGGAACAGATTGTAGGAAAAATACCAGTTGAGATCGGGAACCGCGCTACCGGTGACGTTGCAGTAGATCTGCGCCGCCTCTTCCATGCTCGGAATATTCAGCGCCTTGAGGTCGGCATTGGCGAGACCCGGCATGGTCCACTGCATCAAGAGATAGGTGAAATCCGCCATGGGATCGCCGAGTGTCGACAGTTCCCAGTCCAGCACCGCCTGCACCCGCGGCTCGGTGGCGTGGAAAATCATGTTGTCGAGGCGATAGTCGCCATGCACGATCGACACGCGCTTCTGTTCCGGCACGGTCTTCGGCAACCATTCGGCCAATTTCTCGAATTCGGGAATGTGCTGGGTTTCCGAGGCGCGGTATTGCTTGGTCCAGCGATCGACCTGCCGCGCGAAGTAATTGCCGGGTTTTCCGAAGTCGCCGAGACCAATCGCCTGCGGATCGTAAGTGTGCAATTTCGCGAGCGTCTCGATCTTGCTGGTGAAGATCTTGCGGCGTGCGTCCGGCGTCTGGCTCGGCAGCGTGGGATCCCAGAACACCCGGCCCTCCTCCATCGACATGATGTAGAAGGCGGCGCCGATCACGCCGTCGTCGGTGCACAGCGCATAGGCTTTCGCGACCGGAAAGCCCTGCTTGCTCAACGCGGCGATGACACGGAATTCGCGATCGACCGCGTGCGCCGACGGCAGCAGCTTGCCGAACGGCCGGCGGCGCATCACGTAGGATCGCCCGGGGGTATCGAGCCGGTAGGTCGGATTGGACTGGCCGCCCTTGAATTGCAGGACGGTCAATGGTCCCTGATAGCCTTCGACATGCTCGCGCATCCAGCCGTCGAGGCGCTGCTCATCGATCCGATGCCGCTCCTCGACGGGCTTGGTACCCGAAAACTCTTCGTCTTTCCTGACGCCGTCGGCCACGGTGACGCTCCCCTGGTTTTATTCTTGGAACCCTTGGGGAGCGCCGTCCGAGGTGCTCCCGCTAGTGGGCAGCGTTTGAATACTTCCGAAGTTCAAGTCTGGCAATGGCGCGGTTATGGACCTCGTCCGGACCGTCGGCAAGGCGCAAGGTGCGAATGCCGGCATAGGCCTTGGCGAGGCCCGCATCGTCGGAGACGCCGCCGCCGCCCCAGGCCTGGATCGCGTTGTCGATGATCTTCAGCGCCATGTTCGGCGCCGCCACCTTGATCATGGCGATCTCGAGTTGCGCGGTCTTGTTGCCGACCTTGTCCATCATGTCAGCGGCCTTGAGGCATAACAGCCGGGTCATCTCGATATCGGTGCGGGCTTCGGCGATGCGCTGTTCCCAGATCGAATGCTCGATGATCTTCTTGCCGAAGGCGGTGCGCGTCGACAGGCGCCGCACCATCTTCTCCAGCGCCTCTTCGGCGACGCCGATGGTGCGCATGCAGTGATGGATGCGGCCGGGACCGAGCCGGCCCTGCGCGATCTCGAAACCGCGGCCCTCGCCGAGCAGGATGTTTGCAGCGGGAACCCGGACGTTTTCCAGCAGCACCTGGGCGTGGCCGTGCGGCGCATCGTCGAAGCCGAACACCGGCAGCATCTTCTCGACGGTGATGCCGGGGGTATCGAGCGGCACCAGGATCTGCGACTGCTGCTGATGGCGCGCCGCATTGGGATCGGTCTTGCCCATCAGGATCGCGATCTTGCAGCGGGGATCGCCGACGCCCGACGACCACCATTTGCGGCCGTTGATGACGTAGTGATCGCCGTCGCGCGTGATCGAGGTTTCGATGGTGGTAGCGTCCGACGAGGCGACCGCGGGTTCGGTCATCAGGAACGCGGAGCGGATCTCGCCGTTCATCAGCGGCTTCAGCCATTTGCGCTTCTGCTCCTTGCTGGCATAGCGCATGAACACTTCCATGTTGCCGGTATCCGGCGCCGAGCAGTTGAACACCTCGGAGGCAAAGCCGATATGGCCCATCTCCTCGGCCAGCGGCGCGTATTCCAGATTGCTCAATCCCGCGCCGCGGAATTCGTCATCCTCATGCGAGGACGGCGGCATGAACATGTTCCAGAGACCTTCGGCCTTGGCCTTCTTCTTGAGGTCCTCGAGGATCGGGATCACCTTCCAGCGGCTGCCCTCGGCGTCCTGCTGCTTGTAGATCGGCACCGCGGGCCGGACGTGCTTGGTCATGAACGACTGCACGCGATTGAGCCAATCCTTCTGGCGATCCGACATATTGAAGTCCATGGGGCGTTCCTCACCTTGTGAAATTGTTGGGCGCACTGTCTGCCCGCCATTCGCCGGCCGCAAGGCGATTTTGCGCCTTCGCGGCTGACGACCGCAGCGGACCGCATTCGAAATGCGAACCATTGCGAACTATGATTGACATTCCCGGCCCTTCAAACGATAGTTTCATACAACTGTTTGAAATGCAACCGGCCAGATCGGCCCTGCATGGGAGCCATGACATGGCGTCGGATCATACCAGGAGCGCGATCCTCAGCGCCGCCGAGCGGCTTTACGCCGATCGCGGCTTCGGCGACGTCACGCTGCGCGACATCGTCGCCTCCGCCAGCGTCAATCTCGCGGCGGTGAACTATCATTTCGGCTCCAAGGACGAACTGATCGCCGAACTGTTCGTCACCCGCAGCCTCGCCACCAACCGCGAACGGCTCAATGAGCTGAAAGCCGCCGAAGAGGCCGGCGGCGGCCGCGCCGCCATCGACGCGATCTTCCGCGCGCTGGTGGGACCGACGCTGCGCGGTTGCCTCGGGCCGACAAGCGGGGGCTCGACCGCGGCGCGCTTCATGATCCGCGCCTCGATCGAATCGGTGCCGCCGATCCGGCGCATCAAGAACCGCGAGGTCGATCACTTGCGAAAATTCGCCGCCGCGATGCGGCGCTCCCTGCCCGGCCGCGCCGAGGCCGATCTCTATTGGGGCCTGCACTTTGCGCTGGCGATGGCGCACCACACCATCCGCGAGCGGGAAAGATTGACAAAACTGTCGGAGGGATTGTGCGACCTCGACGACGTCCAGGGGATCGTCGAGCGCGTGGTCGCGGTGTCGGTAATGGCGCTGGCGGGAAGCGGGACCCGGAGCGGCGAAAAGCCGGGCGCGCAGCGGGCTCGCCAGGGCTCCTGACCGGAAGCTGTCGCCCAGCCCGGATGACTATCGCTTGCAGGACCATGCGGCTACAAGGACGCCGTCCGGCGCTCAGGTCCAGAACGTCCGCCGACGACCGCCGAGGGGAAAAGCTGCCGGTGTCCAATTTGCAAGCCTGGTTTGCCACCGCGAGTCTCCGGTTTCGGATCCGGGCGCTGAAAGCGCGGCTGCGCGATCAAAGGGCCGAGTTCGACGCGATCGGGCAGCACCTGCGGCCGGGCGACATCGCCTGCGACATCGGCGCCAACAAGGGCAGCTTCATCTATTGGCTGTCGCGCTGGTGCCGGAGCGGCCGGGTGATCGCGTTCGAGCCGCAACCGGAACTGGCCCGCGGACTTGTCGACGTCTGCAGCGCGATCCGGCTTGATAACGTGACGGTCGAAGCGAAAGCGGTCTACTCGCATTCGGGCCGCAAGGACCTGTTCGTGCCATCAGGCCATCAACCCGGGGCGTCGCTCCATTCCGCCGCGCTGGGGACCGAGAGTTTTGTCACCCTGTCGGTGCCGCTGGTCTCGCTCGACGATTATTTCGGCGAGCGCGACAGGGTCAGGCTGCTCAAGATCGACGCCGAGGGCGCCGAATTCGCGATCATGAAGGGCGCCGAACGGATTCTGCGGCAACACGCGCCATTGCTGGTGTTCGAATGCGAGAACCGGCACCTCGCGCCATCAGGCGATGTCCGCGAGGTGTTTTCCTATCTCGAAGGCCTCGGCTACCAGGGCAGCTTCGTCTGCCGCAACCGGCTCGTTCCGATTTCGCAATTCGACGCCGCCGTGCATCAGAACCAGCACGGCGAATGGTTCTGGAAGAGCAAGGACTACTGCAACAATTTCATCTTTCGCCATGCGCGCGGCGCCGGCGCGGCGGGACCGTGAGCGGATTCCTTTCCGCAGAGGTTGATGCCCCGAAAGCTCGCCTTTCCAACCTTTTATCTGGAAGGGAGGAACCCTTTCAGGGTTCCGTGGTTGCCTGACGTTGACCGTCAGCATCCGCGTGGTCGAATCGAGTGGTACCATTGATCCGCCAGCCTTTCAAAGCACGCAGTTCTGACGAACTCATCGCGTTACTCAGCGCCGTGGCGAGTGCGGTCCTTGCCTTTATGATTGTTGCGACACTGTATTTTGGTCGCGAAATTCTGGTCCCTATTGCGCTTGCCATTCTCTTGAGTTTCGTTCTGGCGCCGCTTGTCGGAGCATTGCAGCGGATACGGGTGCCGCGGGGCTTGGCGGTTGTCGGCGTCGTTGTGACGGCGTTCGCGCTGATCTTCGCGACAGGAAGTCTTCTTGCCACTCAGCTGACACAACTCGCAAGTGACCTTCCGCGTTACCAGTCGACCATGACCGCCAAAATACAGTCTTTCCGTGAAACCACCGCGGGTCGGGGCACGCTGGAACGCGCATCGGGGATGCTCAAGGACCTAAGCAAAGAGTTGGACAAGCCCAAGGACGCCCCGTCCGCGCTCAGTCTCAGGACGCCAACGGCTGATCCTGTTCCAGTGGAGGTGCGTCAGCCGGATCCGGGCGCACTTGAAAGTCTGCACCGCCTGATTTCTCCGCTTCTTCATCCGCTCGCGACGACCGGCATTATCATCATTTTTGTCATTTTCATTCTGCTTCAGCGTGAGGATCTGCGCAATCGACTGATACGGCTCGCCGGCTCACATGATCTGCAGCGAACGACGGCTGCGCTCGACGATGCCGCGAGACGCCTCAGCCGGCTCTTCCTCATCCAGCTTCTCTTGAATGGAACGTTTGGCCTGGTTATTGGAATCGGTCTGTGGCTGATCGGCATTCCAAGTGCCATCTTGTGGGGCATCCTGGCAGGCGTACTCCGTTTTGTCCCCTACATCGGCGCGTTCATTGCTGCCGCTTTCCCACTCGTCCTTTCGGTTGCGGTCGATCCTGGTTGGAGCATGCTACTCTGGACTCTCGGGCTGTTTCTCGTCGTCGAGCCGATCGTGGGACATGTGATTGAACCCATGGTGTACGGGCACAGCACGGGATTATCGCCTGTCGCCGTGGTTGCTGCGGCTACTTTCTGGACTGCGCTCTGGGGACCGATTGGTCTGGTATTGGCCACGCCTCTCACGGTTTGCCTCGTGGTACTCGGGCGTCATGTTGAGCGACTGGAATTTCTGGATGTAATGTTTGGCGACCGACCTGCGCTTTCGCCTCCCGAGATATTCTATCAGCGTATGCTGGCTGGCGATCCCACCGAAGCTGCCGAAAAGGCCGAAGAGTTTCTGAAGGAGCGGGCTCTCTCGTCCTATTATGACGAGGTCGCCCTGAAAGGATTGCAGCTTGCTCAAGTCGATGCTGAACGTGGCACTTTGGACCCAGAGCGAGCAAGCAAGATCAAAGACACAATAAGCGAATTTGCAGTCAACCTTTCCGATCAGGACGACCGACCTCCGCGCGAAGTCCGTGCAACCACGGACGCCGAAGCAACTTCGGCGGTAGAAAGTGTAGCTGACCACTCACCCTATGATAATTTGCCGGTGTTGAACAAGGACGCACTGCCTCCCGAATGGCTTGGCGAACATCCTGTCCTTTGCGTGGCCGGTCGCAGCCCGCTCGATGAAGGCGCCGCAATCATGTTGGGGCAGCTCACAACCGCTCACGGCCTCTCAGCACGCGTGGAGGCCGCCGAGGCCCTTTCCGTCGCCAATGTGTTCCGCCTGGAAACTACCGGCGTTGCGCTCGCTTGCTTGATCTATCTTGATGCAAACGGTCCGGCGCATATGCGCTACTCCGTGCAACGGCTGCGCCGCAAACTGCCAAAAGCGCAAATTATTCTATGCTGTCTGATCAAGGATATCGATCGCTCCCGGTTGGAAGAACTCCGGGCGACGGCGAAAGCGGACCTGGCGGCTGCCACCCTGGGGGAGACAGTTCAATTATGCATCGCGGCCACCGGGGCTGAGGTCCCTGTCGTCACACCGTCGGTGGAAGTCGCTGCGATGACAGCGTAATCACGCGGTCCGCACCTGAAGTGACGGCGATTGCCCGCATTACACCGCCGCCACGCAATCGATCTCGATGTCGAACGGGCCCATCCATTCCGGGACACAGACAAAAATGCGCGCTGGCGGGTCGACCGGAAAGTAGCCCGCGTAGATCGCATTGACGGTCGCGAAGTGTTCTGCCGAGCTGCAATAGATATTGCACTTCATGACGTTCTCCAGACGTGTGCCGGCCGTTTCCAGACACAGCTTCATTTGCTCGAGCACGATCTCGGTCTGCCGCTCGATCGGGGCAGCAACAACCTCGCCGGCCACCGGGTCAAACGGCGGAAACCCTGACACGAAGACCATGTTGTTGGCACGCGTCACCGCTGAAATGGGCGCGTTCCACTTCGCCAGATAAGACGACAGTGGTTCGACGCGGATGACTTCACGTTTCATGGCAGCGCTCCGGCGCGGATCGTCCGCGACTGGACACTAGCAGTTCCGGGTACAGCATGTTTCGTCAACGGTCGAAGTGTCGTTGCCTGGATGATGTTCCGGCGCTCCGGTCATTTCCTGACGGCGAGAGCATAGAGATAGGCCAGGATCGCATCGACGTCCTCGTCGGAAAAGTCGATCTGCGGCATCGCCCGGTGTTTCGACACCATGCCTTCCCTGAGTTCGGCCTGCAGCTCACGCGGCAAGAACCGGGCGTAGATGTCGCGCATCGGCGGCGCCTGCGCGAGCGGGCTCGCACCAACGGCTTCGATCGCATGGCAGCGGCCACAGTTCTTCTCAAGGATGGCCTTGCCCCTGCTTCGAAGCTGGCCGGGGCCGGCGGCATCAGCGCTCGCGGCCGAACACAGGAGAAGTCCGGCGATCAGACATCGGAGCAGACTGGAGCGCGGTATCATCTGTTTGGGTCCCACTGACGTCACAGGCTGCGCCCAGCACCGCCGGATCGCGTTGATGCAAATCAAGCATCTCAACCCCAGAGGAAGGGCGCAAGTCGCGCGGAGACGTAGTTGAGGACTAGATGATCTTCTGCTGCTTCAGTTCGCCCAGCTTCGCCTCGTCGTAGCCGATCGTCGCCAAGACGTCTTTCGTGTCGGCGCCCAGCAGTGGCGGCGCGCGATAATCCTTCACCGGGGTGCCGGAGAACGTGATGGCGTTGCGGATCAGCGAGAGCTCATGTTCGAAGGGATGGTCGACCTTGATCTGCATGCCGCGCGACTGAACGTGCGGATCGGCGAACACCTGGGCAAAATCGTTGATCGGCCCGCAGGGCACGCCGGCTTTCGCCAGTTCGTCGAGCCAATGGGCGACCGACTGCTTCAGGAACAGGCCGGCAAAAATCGCCATGATCTCCTTGCTGTGCACGACGCGGTCGTTGTTCTTCAGGAATCTCGGATCGGTCGCGAGTTCGGGCTGACCGAGCACGGCGCAGGTGCGCGCGAACTGGCCGTCATTGCCGACCACCAGCATCAGTTCGCCGTCGGTGCAGCGGAACACGCCCGCGGGCATGCCGCCATTGCCCCAGGTGCCGCGCCGCGGCGGGGTCTGGCCGTTGACGAGAAAGATCTGCGCGTAATGCGACAGCGAGGCGATCACGGTGTCGAACAGGCAGACGTCGACATGCTGCCCCGCCCCGCCATTGGCCTTGCGGTGATAGAGCGCGGCCAGAATGCCGATCGACGAATTCATGCCGGTCATGTAATCGACGATGGAGGGCCCGACCTTCATCGGCCCCTCGCCGGGCTCGCCGTCGAGATGGCCGGTGACGCTCATCAGCCCGCCCATCGCCTGCAGGATCGCGTCGTAGCCGGCGCGCGGCGCGTAGGGCCCGGTCTGGCCGAAGCCGGTCACCGAGCAATAGATGATGCCGGGGTTGAGCGCCCTGATCGATTCATAGTCCAGCCGGTAGCGCTTGAGATCGCCGACCTTGTAATTCTCCATCATCACGTCGCAAGACTTTGCCAGTTCGCGGACGATGTCCTGGCCTTCCGGCGTCGCGATGTTGACGGTGACCGATTTCTTGTTGCGGTTGGCGCACAGGTAGAACGAGTTGTTGTTGTTCGCCTTGCCGTCGGGATCGCTTAGATAGGGCGGGCCGAAGGCGCGCGCATCGTCGCCGCCGCCCGGCCGCTCGATCTTGATCACCTCGGCGCCGAGGTCGCCCAGCATCTGCGCCGACAGCGGCCCCGCCAGCACGCGCGTCAGATCGAGAATCTTGATGCCTTGAAGGGGCAGAGCCGACATAGAGATTCCTCCGGAGTTTTG
>NZ_JAUYAN010000224.1 GCF_030693485.1 Bradyrhizobium sp.
CCGTATTCGGAGGCGTCGCCGAGCCGTGCGGGATGCGGCACCTGGGCGCCAAGGCTCTTGCGGGCTTCCTCGTTCAATCCCATCAGCAACGGCGTCAGGAACAGGCCGGGCGCGATGGTGTTCACGCGAATCTTGAGGCTGGCGAAATCGCGTGCCGCCGGCAGTGTCATGCCGACCACGCCGCCCTTCGAGGCGGAATAGGCAATCTGGCCGATCTGGCCTTCATAAGCGGCGACGCTGGCGGTGTTGATCACGACACCACGCTCCTCGCCGATCGGCGCTTCCGTCGCCAGCCGTTCCGCGAACAGCCGCAGCACGTTGAAGGTGCCGATCAAATTGACGTTGATGATGCGGACGAACTTGGCCAGCGGATAGACGCCGTCCTTGCCGACGATGCGCTGCGATCCGCCGATGCCGGCGCAGTTCATCAGCACGCGGGCGATGCCGTGGGCGGCCTCGGCCTTGGCGATCGCCGCCTTGACCTGGTCCTCGTTGGTGACGTCGGCATGAAGGGCGACGCCCCCCACCTCGGCCGCGACCTTCTCGGCGTTTTCCATGCTCTGGTCGAGCACGCCGATTTTAGCGCCCTTGGCGGCCATGGCGCGCGCGGTGGCGGCGCCGAGGCCGGAGCCACCGCCGGTGATGAGAACGGCAACGTCTTTCAACTGCATGATAAAACCTCTCCTTGGGCGTTTTCTTGGTAGTGGGCGAATGACGAATGGCGAATGGCGAACAGAAGAAAGAAAATCTATTCGCTACTCGCCATTCGCTATTCGCCCCTTCTCTTCTTCCAGCATGCCGCCGCAGATCAGCGCTTCCATATGCTTGATATACTGGCGGCAAACCTCATCGGTGACCGGCCCGACACCGGTGGCGCGCGACATCGCGTGACGGCCGAAGAACAGATGGTCGCAGGCGCCGATCAGGCTGGTGTAGAACAGGACCGGATCGATGTTGCGGAACTCGCCGGCCTTGATCCCTTCAGCCAGCAGCCGGCGATGGAATTCCAGCAGCGGGGCGACAAAGAACTTCGACACCTCGTCGGCGGAATCGACGCTGCTTTCATGCAGCAGATAATGGATCAGCCGGTTCATATAAGGGAACTGGTGATAGGCGCGGATGATGCCGGCGATATGCAGCTTCAGTTTTGCGGTCGGCGCGATCGGCTGGGCCAGCAGATATTCCAGCTGCGTCACTTCGGTCGCGGCATCGCGCGCCAGAAGCGCCAGCAGCAAGCCGTCCTTGTTGCCGAAATGATATTTCACCAGTGCGGCGTTGACGCCGGATTTCTGCGCGATGTCGCTGAGCGACACGTCGATCGAGGAACGCTCGATCATCAGGTCGCTGGCGGCGACGAGGAGCTTCTCGGCCGTCGAGTTTTTTCCGCCCGCGAGCTTTGTCGGTACGCTGGTATTCAACTGCGATTCCATGACTTGCTTCAAGGCGCCCCAGATCCGGGCGCAGATAACCCGATGCCGCGGCTGCACTCAAGAGTTAATTGATTGATTGACTAAATCCCCTTGCACCACTTAAATCCGGCCCATCCTTCAAAACCCACCAAAACAATCAGGGAGAACGCTCATGGCCGAGGCATACATCGTCGCCGCCGCACGCACCGCCGGCGGCCGCAAGGGAGGACGCCTCGCCGGCTGGCATCCGGCCGATCTGGCGGCTTCCGTGCTGGATTCGCTGGTCGAGCGCTCGGGCGCTGCCCCCGACCAGATCGAGGACGTCATCATGGGCTGCGTCATGCAGACCGGCGAACAGTCCAACAACGTGGCGCGCAACGCCATCATGGCCTCGAAACTGCCAGAAAGCGTGCCCGGCACCTCGGTCGACCGCCAATGCGGCTCGTCGCAGCAGGCGCTGCATTTCGCCGCGCAAGCCGTGATGTCCGGCACCATGGATATCGTGATCGCCGCCGGCGTGGAATCGATGACGCGGGTGCCGATGGGCCTGTCGTCGCAACTGCCGGCCAAGAACGGCTTCGGTACCTACAAGAGCCCGGGCATCGAGAAGAAGTATCCGAACATCGTGTTCAGCCAGTTCACCGGCGCGGAAATGATGGCGGAGAAATACGGCCTGTCCAGGGATGAGCTCGACCAGTACGCCTATGAGAGCCACCAGCGCGCCATCGCCGCCACCCAGGCCGGCAAGTTCAAGGACGAAATCATTCCGCTGCAGATTACGCGCGCCGACGGATCGACCGATACGCATTCGATCGACGAGGGCATCCGCTTCGACGCCACGCTCGACGGCATCCGGGGCGTCAAACTGATCGCGGAAAACGGCAAGCTCACCGCCGCCAGCGCCAGCCAGATCTGCGACGGCGCCTCCGGCGTCATGGTCGTCAACGAACGCGGACTGAAGTCGCTCGGCGTCAAGCCGCTGGCGCGGGTCCATCACATGACCATGATGGGCGGCGATCCCGTGATCATGCTGGACGCGCCATTGCACGCCACCGAGCGCGCGCTGAAGAAGGCCGGCATGTCGATCGACGACATCGACCTGTTCGAGGTCAACGAAGCCTTCGCCTCGGTGCCCACCGCCTGGCTGAAAACCACCGGCGCCGATCCGGCGCGGCTCAACGTCAACGGCGGCGCCATCGCGCTCGGCCATCCCCTCGGCGGCTCCGGCACCAAGCTGATGACCACGCTGATCAACGCCCTGAAGCAGCGCAACAAGCGCTACGGCCTGCAGACCATGTGCGAAGGCGGCGGCATGGCCAATGTGACGATCGTCGAGCGGCTGTAACAGCCCCGTAAAATCTATCGTCGTCCCCGCGAACGCGGGGACCCATAACCACCGACGGTGACGTCAGGCACGGAGGCGACACCACGCCGTCTCACTGCCAACGGTGGTTATGGGTCCCTGCGGTCGCAGGGACGACGCAAGTAATAAAATCTCCAAGGAAACCCCATGACCCATCCGTCGATCTATGCCCGCACGCAACCCGACAAGATCGCCTACCAGATGGCCGGCACCGGCAAGGCGATCACCTATCGCGAGCTCGACGAGCTGTCGAACCAGGGCGCACAGCTGTTCCGCGCGCTCGGCCTGAAGGCAGGCGATCACATCGCGTTCCTGATCGAGAACCGGCTGGCGTTCATGGAGATCTGCTGGGCGGCGCAGCGCGCGGGGCTGTATTACACCGCGATCAGCCGCTACCTCACCCAGGACGAGATCGCCTACATCATCAAGGACTGCGGCGCCAAGCTGGTCGTAACCTCGCCGAAATGCGCCGAGCAGATCAGGGGGCTGGTCACCGGCGCGCCCGGCGAGCCGCTGTTCTACATGCTTGACGAGCCGCTGCCCGGCTTCCGCTCATGGGACAAGGAAGCGATTGCGCAGCCGATCACGCCGATTCCCGACCAGGTCGCCGGCTATGACATGCTGTATTCGTCGGGCACCACCGGACGGCCGAAGGGCATCAAGAAAGAATTCGAGAACAAGCCGATCGATGCGCCGAACGCGTTCATGAAAATCCTCTGCGCCGACATGTGCGGGATATCATCCGACAGCATCTATCTGTCGCCGGCGCCGCTCTATCACGCAGCTCCCCTGCGCTTCAACATGATGGCGATCACGCTCGGCGGCACGTCGGTGATCATGGAATCGTTCGATGCCGAGCAATTCCTGAAACTGGTCGAGAAGCATGGGATCACCCAGTCGCAGCTGGTGCCGACCATGTTCGTGCGCATGCTCAAACTGCCGGACGAGGTGCGGACGCGCTATGACGTCTCCTCGCTGAAGGGCGCGATCCACGCCGCGGCGCCCTGCCCGATCGACGTCAAGGCGAAGATGATCGAATGGTGGGGACCGATCCTGATCGAGTATTACGCCGGCTCCGAAGGCAACGGCGTCACGGTGTCGACCTCGCAGCAATGGCTCGATCATCGCGGCACCGTCGGCCGCGCCGTGGTCGGCAAGATCAAGATCCTCGACGAAAACGATGCGGAAATGCCGGTAGGACAAATAGGCACGGTGTATTTCGCGGATGCGCCTGTCTTCACCTATCACAACGATCCCGAGAAGACGAAGCGCGCCTATAACGCAAAAGGATGGTCGACGCTCGGCGATGTCGGCTATCTCGACGAGGAAGGCTTCCTCTATCTCACCGACCGAAAATCCTACATGATCATTTCCGGCGGCGTGAACATCTATCCGCAGGAGACCGAGGACGTGCTGATCACCCACCCCGGCGTCGCCGACGTCGCGGTGTTCGGCGTTCCGAACGAGGAAATGGGCGAAGAGGTCAAGGCGGTAGTGCAGCCGCACGACATGGCGAAGGCCGGCAAGGAACTCGAGGCCGAGTTGATCGTGTTCTGCCGCAAACATCTGTCGCCGATCAAATGCCCGAAGAGCATTGATTTCGAGGCCGAGCTGCCGCGCACGCCGACGGGCAAGCTGGTGAAGCGGCATCTGCGCGACAAATACTGGCCGAAGACGGCCGTGAAGGTGTAGGGCCGCTTCCTTCCCTTCTCCCCTTGTGGGAGAAGGTGCCTTCGCGAAGCGACGGCGGATGAGGGGTCTCTATCCGCGGAGACAAACCCCTCACCCGTCTCAATCGCGCTTTGCGCGATTGATCCACCCTCTCCCACAAGGGGAGAAGGAAGAAAGGCGTGAACTGATGGCAACCCTTCCCGACATTCCCCTGCCCTCCACCATCCGTTCCCGCTATGTCGACGGCATCAACGGCCTGCGCATGCATGTGCTGGAAGCCGGTTTCGAGACCAGGGGCCGGCCCTGCGTGCTGTTGCTGCACGGTTTTCCGGAGCTGGCGTTCAGCTGGCGCAAGGTGATGCCTGCCCTCGCGGCCGCCGGCTACCACGTGATCGCGCCGGACCAGCGCGGCTATGGCCGCACCACCGGCTGGGATCCGAGCTACGACGGCGATCTCAACTCGTTCCGGCTGCTCAATCTGGTGCGCGACGCGCTCGGGCTGGTGTCGGCGTTCGGCTATCGCCATGTCGATGCGGTGGTCGGACATGATTTCGGCAGCTCAGTCGCGGCCTGGTGTGCGCTGGTGCGGCCCGACGTATTCCGGTCGGTCGCGCTGATGAGCGCGCCGTTCGCCGGACCGCCGCCGCTACCGTTCGACACTGCCGACGCGCCGCCGAAGCCGAAGGCCGAGGATCCCGTGCATCGCGACCTAGCGGCACTGCCGCGCCCGCGAAAACACTATCAATGGTACTACTCGACACGGCAGGCCAACGCCGACATGCACCGCGCGCCGCAGGGCGTGCATGATTTCCTGCGCGGCTACTATCACCACAAGAGCGCGGACTGGAAGGATAACAAGCCCACTCCGCTGCAGGGCTGGACCGCGAGCGAACTGGCAAAACTGCCGACCTATTACGTGATGGATCTGGCCAGGGACATGGCTGAGACGGTCGCCGAGGAAATGCCGTCGGCGGAAGTCATCGCCGCCAACCAATGGCTTCCCGACAGCGAGCTCTCGTTCTACAGCGACGAATATGCCCGCACCGGATTCCAGGGCGGCCTTCAATGGTACCGCTGCGGCACCTCCGGCGAGTTCATCCCGGAATTGCAGACCTGGTCCGGCCGGACCATCGACGTCCCCTCATGCTTCATCTCCGGCCAGCAGGACTGGGGCATCTATCAGCGGCCGGGCGTGATCGAGGCGATGCAGAAGACGGCGTGCACCAACATGATCGGCTGTCATCTGATCGACGGCGCCGGTCATTGGGTGCAGCAGGAGCAACCCGCCGAGGTGAGCCGGCTGCTGCTGGGGTTCCTCAAGGTGGGCGGTACGGGCCGCTGATCGATTGACCGCCCGGCTTGCAGGCTCAACCGTAACTGCGCATCATCGGCGCCAGGCACAAGTCAGCAGGAGAATATCTTGGCCAAATCGCAATGGAGCTTCAGGAGCGCAACCGAACTGTCGGCAGCCCTTGCGGCGAAAAAGGTCTCCGCGGTCGAACTGGCGCAGGACGCCATCGGCCGCATCGAGCGCCACGACGGCAAGATCAATGCGGTTTGCGTGCGTGATTTCGCCCGCGGCCTGGAAGCCGCCCGCGCCGCCGACGCCGCGCGCGCGCGCGGCGAAACCGGCGCGCTGCTCGGCATTCCCCTGACGGTGAAGGAATCCTACAATGTCGCGGGGTTGCCGACGACCTGGGGTTTTTCGCCGCAGAAGGATTTTGTGGCCAGCGAAGACGCGCTGTCGATAGCCCGCGTCAAGCAGGCGGGCGGCGTGATCCTCGGCAAGACCAATGTGCCGGTCGGGCTCGCCGACTGGCAGAGCTATAACGAGATCTACGGCACCACCAATAATCCGTTCGACCTCGGCCGCACCCCCGGCGGCTCCTCCGGCGGATCGTCGGCGGCGCTGGCGGCAGGCTACGGGCCGCTGTCGCTGGGCTCCGATATCGGCGGCTCGCTGCGGGTACCGGCGTTCCACTGCGGCGTTTATGCGCACAAGCCGACCTACAACCTCGTGGCGCCGCGCGGCCATACGCCGCCGCCGTTGCCGCCGATCCCGCTCGATCGCGATCTGTCCGTGATCGGACCGATGGCGCGCTCGGCCGCCGACCTGTCGCTGCTGCTCGACGTGATCGCGGGACCCGATCCCCTCGACAATGGCGTCGGCTACAGGCTCGCGCTGCCGCCGCCACGTCACACCGCGCTGAAGGATTTTCGCGTGCTGGTGATCGACAGCGATCCGGTCATGCCGGCGGACAAGGACATCCGCGGCGCCATCGAGAAACTGGCAGGCAATCTGGCCAAATCCGGCGTGAGCATCGCGCGGCACAGTCCGCTGCTGCCGGATTTCGCCGATTCGTCGCGGCTCTATATGCGGATGCTGATGGGGTTTCTCAGCGCGTCCCTTCCACCTGACGCCGTCGCAGGCGCAAAGGCCGGAGCCGCGCAGCTGACGGCCGACAACAGGAGCCTGGCCGCCGAGCGGCTGCGCGGCATCACGCAGAGCCATCGCGACTGGGTGCTCGACGATGGCGCCCGCGCCCGGCTGCGTGCGCAATGGCGCGAGCTGTTCAGGACATTCGATGCGGTGATCTGCCCGATCATGCCGACACCGGCCTATCCGCACGATCATACGGAGCCTCAGGAGGCCCGCCGCATCAGCATCGACGGCAAGGACTACGTCTACCCGGATCAACTGGCGTGGCCCGGCATCGCCACCCTGCCCGGCCTGCCCGCCACCGCGATCCCGCTTGGCCTCACCGGCGGCCTGCCGGTCGGCGTGCAGATCGTCGGCCCCTGGCTGGAAGACCGCACGCCGCTGAAACTGGCGGAACTGGTCGAGCGTGAATTCGGCGGGTTTGTGCCACCCCCGATGTTCGATGATTAATCGTCATTCCGGGGTGAGGCGAAGCCTCGAACTATGGTGCGCAATTGCGCACCTGAGAATCTCGAAGTTGTTCACATGAGATTCCGGGTTCGCGCTGCGCGCGCGCCGGAATGACCGGAGAGAACGAACATGCGCAACGACCTTGCCGAACTGACCAGCCTCAATCGTGACTACATCGATTCCGTGCAGCATTCCGACGTCAAACGCTTCGACGAAATTCTCGCCGACGAATTCTACTGCTCCAATCCCGACAAGTCGCTGGTCGATCGCGCCGGCTTTCTCAGGCAGACCGCGGTGCCGGTGACGATCCGGAATCTCGAGGCGCATGACGTCAAGATCCGCCTGATGGGAGATTTTGCCATCATCCACGCGGCCACGCGCTACACGACGGCGGATGGTCAACAGGGCTCAGGCCGCTACACCGATTGCTGGGCCCGGCAGAACGGCCGCTGGCTGGCGGTTTCGGCGCATGTATCGCGGTGACGATCGCTGTGCTCGCTTCGTCCCTCCCCCCGCGTAGCAGTGGGGAGGGATTTAAGAATCACGCGTCGAACATGATGACGCTGCGCACGGTCTTGCCGGCCTTCATGGCGGCGAAGCCGTCATTGATCTCGCTCAGCTTCAGCTTGGCCGAGATCCAGTCCTCCAGATGCAGCTTGCCGCGCATGTAGAACTCGACCAGCCGGGGCATGTCGACGCGGAAATGGTTGGAGCCCATCGACGAGCCCTGGATCTTGCGCTCGCGCAGGAAGTCGAAGCCGTGCAGCTCGATCTTCTGGCCGAACGGGATCATGCCGACGATGGTGGCGGTGCCGCCGGGAGCCAGCATCGCAAACGCCTGCTCGGCGGTCTCCTTGCGGCCGAGCACCTCGAACGAGTGATTGACGCCGCCATTGGTGAGGTCGCGCACCTGCTGCACCACGTCCCCATTGCGGGGATCGATGATGTCCGTGGCGCCGAGTTTGGTCGCCAGTTGCAGCTTGGCCGGATTGGTATCGACCGCGATGATGCGGCCGGCGCCCGCGATCTCGGCGCCGTTGATCGCGGCCATGCCGACGCCGCCGCAGCCGATCACGACCACGGTCTCGCCGGGCTGAACCTTGGCGGTGTTGACTACCGCGCCGTAGCCGGTGATGACGCCGCAGCCGATCAGGGCCGCGAGATCGAGCGGCATCTCCTTCTTGATCTTGACGATGGCGTTTTCGTGCACGAGCATCTGCTCGGCGAATGACGACAGATTGAGGAACTGGTTCAGCTTCTCCGAGCGCGCCCATGACAGCCGGTTGGAGGCGCCGGGCAGCATCTTAACCGTGGTGTCGGTGCACAGCACCGGCCGCCCGGTCGAGCAATTGTCGCAGGTGCCGCAGAACACCGACAGGCACGTCACCACGTGATCGCCGGGCTTGACGTAGGTGACGTCGGAGCCGACCTGTTCGACGATGCCCGCCGACTCGTGACCGAGCACTGCGGGCAGCGGATGCGGGTAGAGCCCTTCCATGAAATGCAGGTCGGAGTGGCAGAGCCCGGCGACGGACGTGCGGATCAGCACCTCGCGCGGGCCCGGCTTCTGCAGGCTCACGTCCTCGATCACGAGCGGCTTGTTGACTTCAACCAGGACGGCGGCCTTCATCAGTGTTTCCTCCTCTTATGTTCTTTTTGGTGGCGTTCACCCTCCCCTGGCGGGGGAGGGTCGACGCGAATGAAATGAGCGGCGGGGTGGGGTGACAGTCTCTCGTTTCGAACTGTGCCCGAGTTGAAAGACTGTCACCCCACCCCGTCTCGCATTTCGCTGCGCTCATACGAGCCGACCCTCCCCCTCCAGGGGAGGGTAAGAGACGCTCGTTGCGGCAGCAAGCCTACGCCGCCGAAAGCAATTCGCCAACCTCGGCCATGTCAACCGCGCGATCGCCGAGCAAATGGCCTGTCATGGCGCGCTGCGCCGCATTTTCCGTCAGCCGGAATGGATCACCCGCGGCAACGCGGTGGTCGATCACCATCCGCGACAGCAACAGCCGGCGCGCGTCGCCGCGCATCTCGTGGATGCGCCCGCCCTCCCAGGCCAGCACGACGGCGCTTGCGACATGATAGAGCAGGCTGGTGGCGCGGCGCGCTTCGGCCTCGTTGTCCATGCGGCTGGCGACCTCGCGCGCAAAACCGATGGCGCGGTCGGTCAGATCGCGCAAGCGGCCGCGCCAGACCTGCGGCACGTTGGCGCTGTCGTCGAGACGGGCGTGCAGGTCGGCGGCCAATGCCGCCTCGGCGCCGTGGCGGCCGACCGCGCGCTTCAGCGCGTCGATCGCGACGATATTGCCGGTGCCTTCCCAGATCGAGCCCAGATGGGAGTCGCGCAGCAGCCGCGCGGTGGCGAATTCCTCGATGTAACCGATGCCGCCGCGCATCTCGAGCGCGTCGCCGCAGACCTTGCGGGCGTCGCGGGTGGCGCGGAATTTCAGCGTCGGCGTCAGGATGCGCAGCAGCGCCGCCGCGTCCTGGCTGCCGGCCTCGGCGCGGTCCAGTGCGTCGGCTGTGACGAAGCTCATCGACAGCGCCTGTTCCGTCGCCAGCATGATCTTCATCAACTGCCGCCGCGCCAAGGGCAGATCGACGATACGCTGGCCGAACACTACGCGGCCTTGCGCCACCGTCATCGCGTCGTGATATGCGCGGCGCATCAGCGCGGTGGATTTGACGCCGTTCGACAGCCTCGATGAATTGACCATCTCGGCCATCTGCACGAAGCCGCGATCGAGCTTGCCGACCGCATAGGCGATCGCGCCTTCCAGCTTGATCTCGCCCGAGGCCATCGAGCGGGTGCCGAGCTTGTCCTTGAGACGAACGATCCGGTAGTGATTGGGCGTGCCGTCATCGAGCGTCCGCGGCATCAGGAACAGGCCGACGCCGCGGGTGCCGGGCCCCGCGCCTTCCGGCCGCGCCAGCAGCATCACGACTTTCGCATCGGCATTGGAGCAGAACCACTTTTCGCCCGATAACCGCCAGTGATCGCCTTCCTGCACCGCCGTGGTGGTCAGCGTACCGACGTCGGAGCCGCCTTCCTTCTCGGTCATGAACTGGCCGCCCTGGGTCAGCAGGCTCATGTCGGTCTGGGTCAATCCGTCGAGATATCTGGCCTTCAGCGCCTCGCTGCCGAAATTCGAAAGCAATTTGGCGCAGCCGTCGGTGACGTTGATCGGGCAACCCAGCCCGAACTCGGCCTGATTGAACAGGAACGTGAAAGCGTGTTTGGCGACCACCGGATATTTGTCGGGCCAGCCCAGAATGCCCTTTCGCACCGACATCGCGTGAATGCCGAATTCGCCGAAGGCGGCGGCTTCGAGCTCGCGATAGGCCGGGTGGTACTCGATCCATTGCGCGTCGCGGCCGAATTTGTCGCGCTGGTGCAGCACCGGGGTATGGCGGTCGGCCAGCCGCGCGCATTCGTCGAGATGGCCGCCGGCGAGCGCGCCGAGCCGATCGAGATGCGGCTCGACATGACGAAACAGCGGAGATGGCAGGTGAATGCGCAGCAGGTCCGTCAATGCCGGATCGGCGCGGTAGAAGTTCATGCCCGACGTATCCGGCGCGAGCAGGCCGGGCTGGTCGGCGGGCGGCGTTGGATCGCTTTGTCTGGCTGTCTGCTGCATTTTTTGACTCTTGTTCGTTCCGCCCGATATCCTGACGATATAGACCAACTACCGATAATGCAGGCGATGACGCCGTCAACAACCATATTTGGAGGATCACCCTGTGGCTGAGGGATACCGCATCATCGGCGCCGAGATGTCGCCCTACTCGGTCAAGATCCGTTCCTATTTCCGCTACAAGGCCATTCCGCATCAATGGCTGCTGCGCAATACGGCGAGCCAGGCGGAATACGACAAATACGCCAGAATGCCGATCATTCCGCTGGTCATCACGCCGGAGGGGACTGGCATCCAGGATTCCACGCCGATCATCGACGCGATGGAAAAGCTCCATCCGGAGCCGTCGATCCATCCCGGCGACACGGTCGCCAACTTCATCTCCGCGCTGATCGAGGAGTTCGGCGACGAGTGGGGCAACAAATGGATGTTTCACTACCGCTGGGCGCGCGACGTCGATCAGCGCGCCTCGGCCGGGCGCATCGCGCGGATGCGCAATCCCGCGGCCAGCGAAGAGAAGCACGAGGCATTCGCGGCCCAGGTGCGCGTCCGCATGGTGGATCGGGTCTGGTTCGTCGGCTCCAACGCGATGACCACGCCGCAGATCGAGAACGGCTTCGTCGAGATGCTGGGTTTGCTGGACAGCCACCTCGCGAGCCGCCCCTATCTGTTCGGCGGCCGGCCGGCATTCGGCGATTTCGGCCTCTGGGGACAGTTTTACGAGCTCTGGACCGATCCGACCGCCGGCGCCCTGATCGAAGGCAACACGCCGCATGTGCTCGATTGGGTGCACCGCATGCTGTGGCCGCGCGCGGAAGGCGCGTTCGAGAGCTGGACCGAACTCGCGCCGACCCTGATGCCGATTCTGGTCAGGCAGGTCGGCAGACAATTCTGGCCCTGGACGCTCGCCAACGAGACCGCGCTGAGGCAGGGACAGGAAGAGTTCAGCGTCACGCTCGGCGACAAGGTCTGGACCCAGAAGCCGCAGAAATATCACGCACGATCGCTCGGCATGCTGCGCGCCAAATACGCCGATGTCGCCGACAAGAGCGCGCTCGATATGGTGCTGGCCGCGGCGGGTTGTCTGGCCGGATTGCGCGCCTAGATACGGACTGTGTGAGATAGATGAGTCGCTTGCTGCCCATGCTTCGAGACGCACGCGTCGCTCGCTCCTCAGCATGAGGTTGTTGTGTTTCAACAAGCCAAACCTCATCCTGAGGAGACCGGCGAAGCGTAGCGATGCCGGGCGTCTCGAAGGATGGGCTGCACGTCGATTTGTGAAACCAGGTCTTAGATACCGATCATTCAAGGACAGCGCCCATGCAAACGCCGAACTACAAGATCGCCCTGATCGTCGGTGCCGGCGAGGGACTCAGCGCTTCGCTGGCGCGGCTGTTCGCCAACCAGGGCATTCGCGTCGCGCTGGCGGCGCGCAAGATCGAGAAGCTTGGCGCGCTCTGCACCGAGACCGGGGCGCGGGCCTTCGCCTGTGACGCTACCCATGCGGACGAGGTCGAACGGCTGTTCGGGCTGGTCGAACGCGAGATCGGGACGCCCGATGTCGTCGTCTACAACGCCAGCGCCCGCGCCCGCGGCCCCTTCACCGGTCTGGTGCCGTCGGAGGTCGCCCAGGCGATCTCGGTCAGCGCCTTCGGCGGCTTCCTGGTGGCGCAGCAGGCGGCCATGCGGATGCTGCCGAACAAGCACGGCGCGATCCTGTTCACCGGGGCGTCCGCGAGCGTCAAGGGCTATGCGCAATCGGCGCCGTTTGCGATGGGCAAGTTCGCGCTGCGCGGACTGGCGCAGAGCATGGCGCGCGAATTGTCGCCGCAGGGCATCCATGTGGCGCATTTCGTCATCGACGGCGGCATCCGCAGCGCCGCGCGCAGCGAACCCGCCGACCGGCCGGATTCGATGCTGGACCCCGACGCCATTGCGCTGAGCTACTGGAACGTGCTGCAACAGCCGCGCAGCGCCTGGAGCTGGGAACAGGAATTGCGGCCGTGGGTCGAGAAGTTCTGAGGGCAACGCCGTCATTCCGGGATGGTGCGCAGCACCAGACCCGGAATCTCGAGATTCCGGGTTCGATGCTGCGCATCGCCCCGGAATGACGGCGGCAATAACAACAATAATGGGGGAAGCATGGCCACCGAGATCACCGTCGACACCGGCACCAATGAACTGCTGTGCGTCATCCGCGACCGCGTCGCCATCATCACGCTCAATCGTCCCGAAGTTCGCAACGCGATGTCGGACGCGCTGACCCCGGCGCTGCGCAACATGATCAAGGTGTGCGGCGAAAATCCCGATGTCGGGGCGCTGCTCATCACCGGCGCCGGCACCGCCTTCTGCGCCGGCGGCAATGTCAAGGGCATGGGCGCCCATCGCGACCCGAAGCGGCTGGCCATGTCCTATGACGAGAAGGTCGCCGACCTGCAGGAACGCCAGCGGCTGCTGACCGGCGCGCTGGTGTCGGTGCGCAAGCCGACCATCGCGGCGCTGCCCGGCCCCGCGGTCGGCGCCGGCCTCGCGCTGGCGATGGCCTGCGACATCCGGATCGCGGCGGAATCGGCCTTCGTTTCCACCGGCTATCTGCGGGTGGCGCTGTCCGGCGATTACGGCATCGCCTGGCTGTTGACCCGGCTGGTCGGCACCTCGCGGGCGCGCGAGTTGATGTTCACCGCCGACAAGGTCGAGGCGCGGCGCGCGGAGGCCATCGGCCTCGTCAACCGCGTGGTGCCCGACGCCGAACTGCAGCAAACCGCCTTTGCGCTGGCAAAATCGATGGCGGAAGGCCCGACGCTGGCGCTGCGCTACATGAAGGACAATCTCGACGAGGCCCTGCTGTTCGATTTCACCACCGCGCGCGACCACGAGGCGGAGCGGCTGGTCCGCCTGACCACGACCGCCGATCACCGCGAAGCGGTGCAGGCGTTTATCGACAAGCGCAAGGCGGTGTTCACGGGGAGCTAAGCGACAAAGTTTGATCCCTCATGGTGAGGAGCGCGTTGGCAGCGCCTTGCGCCGCCGGCGTGCGTCTCGAACCATCTGGCACATTGCCTGCTGCCATCCTTCGAGACGCCGCGCGAAGCGCGCGCGGCTCCTCAGGATGAGGAAGAGAGTTTCAAACCGCAGCTTGCAGCACCACCTGTTGCGCCGCCAGCCGCCAGCTGGCGCAGGGAATTTCCTTCGGCGCGACGGCGATCAGCTTTTCGAACCGCACCAGCTTCCAGTCGCCGGGCGAATG
>NZ_JAUYAN010000225.1 GCF_030693485.1 Bradyrhizobium sp.
GTTCGCTGAGCCATTTGCGAAGGCCGGCCGGGTCGCCATTGGCAGGCAAACTCGTTGCGATCGACGGGACCGGGATTCCGTCGGACGGTTCTGCGGCTGCCTCGATCATGGACGATGCGGTCAGGACCAGGCCGGCAGCCAACAGTTTTCGCCCGGCATGGCGGCACGCGGAGTGCGATTTCTGCAACTGCGACTTAATTGCAAAAATAGGGTGTACTTCGCCGAACTCTTTGACATGACCTGACATTCTCGCGGCAAAATCCCTATTTGCGAATGGCTCGCAATTAAGATTGACACAGGCGGCGCCGGAGCGCAATCTTTTTGCGACTAAGTCGCAACAGCACGGGAAGGCTGTCGCGGTTCGCGCGGATCTGGAGAACAGGAAATGAAGTTGAAGCCGATGAGCCGGCGGCTCCTGGTAACCGTGTTGGCGGCGGCGTTCGCCGGCGCGGTCTCAAGCGTTCCGGCAGAGGCGCAGACCGCGCCGCGCAAGCCATTTCGGGTCGTGACCACGTTCACGATCATTCAGGACATCGCGCAGAACGTCGCCGGCGACAAGGCGATCGTGGAATCGATCACCAAGCCGGGCGCCGAGATCCACGATTACCAGCCGACGCCGCTCGATATCGTGCGGGCGCAGGCGGCCGACCTCGTGCTGTGGAACGGCTTCAACCTCGAACGCTGGTTCGAGAAGTTCTTCGAGAACGTCAGGCAGGGGCCCAGCGTGGTCGTCACCGAGGGCATCGAGCCGATGGGGATCAGCGAAGGACCTTACAGCGGCAAGCCCAATCCGCACGCCTGGATGTCGTCGGCCAGCGCGCTGATCTATGTCGAGAACATCCGCAAGGCGCTGGTCAAATACGACCCGGCCAATGCGGAAACCTATACCAGCAACGCCGCGGCCTATTCGGCGCGGATCAAGGCGCTCGACGAGCCCCTGCGCAAACGGCTCGCCGCCATCCCCGAGGGCCAGCGCTGGCTGGTATCGAGCGAAGGCGCATTCAGCTATTTGACGCGCGATTACGGGCTGAGCGAAGCCTATCTGTGGCCGATCAACGCCGACGAGCAGGGCACGCCGCAGCAGGTCCGCAAGGTGATCGACCTCGTGCGCAAGAACAGGATTCCAGTTGTTTTCAGCGAGAGCACGATCTCCGACCGCGCCGCCAAACAGGTCGCGCGCGAGACCGGCGCCCGCTATGGTGGCGTGCTATATGTCGACTCGCTCAGTGCCGCCGGTGGTCCGGTTCCCACCTATCTGGATCTGTTGAATGTGACCGTCGAGACGATTGCGAAGGGATTCGGCAAGTGAATGCATCCGCGCCGTTCACCGGCATTGCGCCGGACAGGGCGACGCCCGGCTCCAGCATTTCCGTGCGCAATCTCACGGTGAGCTACGCCAACGGCCTGACCGCGGTGCATGACGCCTCGTTCGAACTCGACCCCGGCACGATCTGCGCGCTGGTCGGCGTCAACGGCAGCGGGAAATCCACCATCTTCAAGGCGATCATGGGCTTCGTGCAGCCGGCGGCGGGGGAGGTGAGGCTGTGCGGCCTTACGGTCAACGAAGCGCTGAAGAAGAACATCGTCGCCTACGTGCCGCAAAGCGAGGACGTCGACTGGAATTTTCCGGTGCTGGTCGAAACCGTCGTCATGATGGGCCGCTACGGACACATGAATTTCCTGCGGATGCCCTCGCGCGCCGATCGCTACAAGGTCGACCAGGCGCTGGAGCGCGTCGGCATGAGCGCCTTCCGTCATCGCCAGATCGGCGAGTTGAGCGGCGGTCAGAAGAAGCGCGTGTTCCTGGCGCGCTCGCTGGCGCAGGAGGGCCGCATCATCCTGCTGGACGAGCCCTTCACCGGCATCGACGTCAAGACCGAGGCCGCCATCATCAGCCTGCTGCGCGAGCTGCGCGCCGCCGGCCACCTGATGCTGGTCTCGACCCATAATCTCGGCAGCGTGCCGGAGTTCTGCGACCAGGTCGTTCTCATCAACCGCACGGTGCTGGCATCCGGCCCGACGGCGGAAGTCTTCACGCAGGGAAATCTCGAGCGCGCCTTCGGCGGCGTGCTGCGCAACTTCCAGCTCGGCGGCACCGCGCTGCATGACGACGCCGACAGCAGGCGGCTCACGGTGCTCACCGACGACGAGCGGCCGGTGGTATTCTATGGCGACCGGGCCGGCGGCCTCAACCATACGAAGCCGGACTGACATGGACGCCTTTTTCGCCGAAATGCTGGCCCCCTTCAGCTACGGCTACATGCTGAAAGCGATGTGGGTGAGCGCGCTGGTCGGGGGCGTCTGCGCCTTCCTCTCGGCCTATCTGATGCTGAAGGGCTGGTCGCTGATGGGCGACGCGCTGGCCCATTCCATCGTGCCCGGCGTCGCCGCCGCCTATATCGTCGGGGCGCCGTTCGCGGTCGGCGCCTTCTTTGCCGGGCTCCTGGCTGCCGGCGGCATGCAGTTCGTCAAGCTGAATTCGCGCCTGCGCGAGGACGCCGTCATCGGCCTGGTATTCACCACCTTGTTCGCGCTCGGCCTGCTGATGGCGTCGATCTGGCCGACCTCGGTCAGCATCCAGACCATCGTGCTCGGCAACATCCTGGCGATCTCGGATGAGGACGTGGTCCAGGTCGCGATCATCGCGGCGGTCTCGCTCGCCATCCTGACGGTGCTCTGGAAGGACCTGATGGTGACGTTCTTCGATGAGAACCACGCCCGCAGCATCGGGCTCAATACCAGGGCACTCAGAATCGTGTTCTTCACCTTGCTGAGCGCCTGCACGGTGGCGGCGCTGCAGACCGTCGGCGCCTGCCTCGTCATCGCGATGGTCGTGACCCCCGGCGCCACCGCCTATCTGCTCACCGATCGCTTCGGCCGGCTGATCCTGATCAGCGTCGCGCTCGGCATGGTCACAAGCTTCGCCGGCGCCTACATCAGTTTCTTCCTCGATGGCGCCACCGGCGGCGTCATCGTCACGCTGCAGACGCTGTTGTTCATCGCGGCCTTCATCTTCGCACCCAGGCACGGCGTGATTGCCGCGCGCCGCCGCCGTCTCGCCGTCGTGGAGGCCGAAGCATGATGAGCGTGGTCGAATGGATATCGGGGCCGCTGGCCTATCCGTTCATGCAGCGGGCGCTGCTGGTGTCGGTGATGGTGGCGGCGGTCTGCGCGGTGCTGTCCTGCTACCTCGTGCTCAAGGGCTGGTCGCTGATGGGCGACGCGATTTCGCATGCCGTGCTGCCGGGCATCGTGCTCGCCCATGTGCTGAGCCTGCCGCTGGCGCTCGGCGCCTTCGCGGCCGGCCTCTCCTGCGCGCTGCTGACCGGTTACCTCAAGGAGAACAGCCGCGTGAAGGAGGACACGGTGATGGGGATCGTGTTCTCGGGCATGTTCGGGCTCGGGCTGGTCATCTTCACCAAGGTCGATACCGACCAGCATCTGATGCACATCCTGTTCGGCAATGTCTTGGGTGTGACCGTGCGGGACCTGATCGAAACCGCCATCGTCGCCGGTGGCACGCTGCTCGTCGTGCTGGTCAAGCGCCGCGATCTGCTGCTCTATTGCTTCGATCCCAACCACGCCCGTTCGATCGGTCTGCCCGTGCGGGTCATGCATTATGGCCTGCTGGTGCTGCTGTCGCTGACCATCGTTGCCTCCCTGAAGGCGGTCGGCATCATTCTGGTCATTGCCATGCTGATCGCGCCGGGCGCCACCGCCTATCTCCTGACCGACAGTTTCGAGCGGATGCTGGTAATCGCGACCGCTACCGCCACCGTGTCGGCGGCATCAGGGACGCTCATCAGCTTCCACATCGACGGGGCGACCGGCGCCTGCATCGTGCTGACCCAGGCCTCGTTCTTCATCCTGGCCTTCCTGTTCGCACCGAAGCGCGGCATTCTCAGGCGAACGCGCCATGTTCCGGATGCGCCGCTTCGGGATGCAGACACCTAGCCAGCGCGGCGATCAATTCGCCGCGATGCCAAACGCCCGCCATTGACTCCGCGCAGGCGCTGCGGTGAACCTCATGCAATCGCATCCAAATCGAGATCCGCGAGCAGGACAGGAACGCCCCATGATCGATCTTTATTACTGGACCACGCCGAACGGCCACAAGATCACGATGTTCCTCGAAGAGACCGGGCTGAAATACAAGATCTTCCCCGTCCAAATCGGCAAGGGCGAACAGTTCAAGCCGGAGTTCCTGGCGATCTCGCCGAACAACCGCATCCCCGCGATGGTCGATCACGAGCCCAAGGGTGGGGGCAAGCCGATCTCGATCTTCGAATCCGGCGCCATGCTGCTGTACCTCGCCGAGAAGACCGGCAAATTCCTGCCGGCCGACTTCTACGGGCGTTACGACGCGATCCAGTGGACGTTCTGGCAGATGGGCGGACTCGGCCCGATGGCCGGACAGAACCATCATTTCCGCAACTACGCCGTGGAAAAAATCAAATACGCCATCGACCGCTACGTCAACGAGACTAACCGGCTCTACGGCGTGCTCAACAAGCGGCTGGCCGATCGCGAATTCATCGCCGGCGAATACTCCATCGCCGACATGGCGAGCTATCCCTGGATCGTGCCCTACAAGAACCAGGACCAGAACATCGACGACTTTCCGCATCTGAAGCGCTGGCTCGAGACCATCCGCGAGCGGCCGGCGACGCAGCGCGCCTACGCCATGGCGAAGGAGATCAATCCGAATTTCGGCCAGCCGGTGAACCGTACCGAAGAAGAGCGCCGGGTGCTGTACGGTCAGACCGCGGCGGTGGTGAGGTAGCGCCACCGTCACCTGCCGCTGTAGACCGGCGGCCGGCGCGCGATCCAGGCGGCGAGGCCTTCGCCAAGATCGTGGCTCGGCGCCATGCGTGCGAATTGCTCGCTCTCGATCTGCAACCCTTCGGCAATCCCCATGTTCAGGCCGCGAGTCACGGCGGTGATGATGCCGCCGATCGCCAGCGGCGAATGGCGGATGATCCGCGCGGCAAGGTCGCGGGCGGCCGGCAACAGCTCGTCATGCGGCACGACGCTGTTGACCAGCCCGATTTCAAGGGCGCGCGACGGCGCGAACGGTTCGCCCGTGAGCAGCAGCTCAAGCGCGCGCTTTCGGCCCGCCAGCCGCGGCAGCCGCTGGGTGCCGCCGAAGGTCGGCGGCATGCCCAGGGCGATCTCCGGCTTGGCGAACATCGCCTTGTCGCTTGCGATGGCCAGATGCACGGCCTCGGTGATCTCGCAGCCGCCGCCGAACGCGATGCCGTTGACTGCGGCGATCACGGGCTTCCGGAAGGCTTCGAGCCGCGACGTCATGGCCTGGCCGCGCCGGACGAAGTCACGGACCGCCGTTTCGATGCCGCGGCGAACGCTTGCCGAAAATTCGGGGATGTCTGCGCCGGCGGAAAAGGCGCGGTCGCCAGCACCCGTCAGGATGACGGCGCGCACCCCGGCATCGACCTCGATCCTGTCCAGCAGTGCCATCAGCCGGTCGATCAATTCGTAGTTCAGTGCGTTGAGCTTTTGAGGCCGGTTCAGCGTGACAAGGGCGATCCTGTCACGGACGTCGAGCAGCACTACATCGGACATGTTTCGTCTCCCAGAATCCACCGGGAGCAACCTAGGAGACGTCCACCATTGTGTATATTCACTGGTCGGTATACATCGGGGTCATGGTGCGACCTCCTGCCGAGACCCGTGAACGCATCGTCGCCGCGGCCAGCAAGCTGTTCTATAGCGACGGCATCAAGAGCGTGAGCGTCGACGCGGTGGCGGCCAGGGCCGGGCTCACCAAGCGTACGCTCTATTATCACTTCCGGAGCAAGGACGACCTCGTCGCGGCCTACCTCGCCGCTCGCGATCAACCCAATCTCGCGCTGTTCCAGCGCTGGTTCGCCGAGACCGAAGGCGGATTGCCCGACAAGGTCGAGGGCATCTTTCGCAACCTCGCCCGCTCGGCGCGGCATCCGAAATGGAAGGGCTGCGGGTTCCTGCGCACCTCGGCCGAACTCGCCAATATGCCCGGCCATCCCGCGATCAGGATCGGCGCCGCGCACAAGAAGAAGTTCGAAAACTGGCTGCGCGTGACTTTTGAAGCCGGGGGGATCGGCGAGGGATTGCGGCTGGCCCGCCAGATCCTGCTGCTGCTGGACGGATCATTCGCCGTCGTTCTGCTGCATCGTGATGCCTCCTATATGGAGACTGCCGGCGAAGCGGCGCGTTCCCTGACGGCGGCGGCACTGCCCGCGCGGCGGAAGCGCGCTATCGCCGGTCCATGACCGATGGCCGCCGGCGCGAGATCCTGGCGCCGGTCAGCCCTTGGGAAAACCGACCGTCTGCGACAGCAGCACCTGATGGTCGTGCTGCAGCCCCAGCGCGTTGGCGATCGCCTCGCGATCGATCCAGGCGCGGATGACAGCAGAGAGCCCGTTGCCCGCGGCGAACAAATAGACGTTTTGTGCGATCGCGCCGGCTGCGGCGGACGCAAAACTCTCGCGGCTTGCGACCGGCACCAGCATCATGCGGCCGTGGTCGGCGACGTAGACGAGGTCGAGCGGCGCCTCGTCGACAAAGTCCTGGTAGCCCGTCACGCGCCGCAGATCGCTGCCCGCGACCAGCTGCAATTCGTTGGCGGCTGCGTCGTAGCGATAGGCGCCGGAGGGCAGTGCGACATAGATGTCGATCTCCTGCGCATGCATCGCCGAAGGCGCGGTGCGTCCGCCGTCCGGGCGGTTGACGCCATTGGCGGCCCACAACAGGCTGGAGAGCATCGGCAGCGGCAATTCCCTGCGCGAGAATTCCCGCCCCGATCGCCGCTTCGCAATCGCCTCCATCAGCGGCATGCCGCCGGCCTTGTCGGGAGCGGGCAGCGCAATCTTCGGCACGGCATCGCCCTGCGCCGGTTTGGGCCGCAACCTCCCCATGGCGCCGAGCGCCAGTTTGGTCAGGGTATTCATCGTAACGGTCTCCCGTCGCGCGTCGCCGCTGCGGAGGCTTGCGCCGGGGCGTCGGAGTCCAGATTGGATTCGATCAGCGCAGCATTGCCCTCGTTGATCATGGCTATCGCGCCCGCGACGTCGGCCGCCCGCGCCTCGAACAGCGCGCATTCCTCCACCTCGCCATCGATCATCATCCGCTGGGCCGTCCTGAAGCGGGCCAACGCGGCGTCGCCCGAGGCGAACGCCTTGAAATCGAAATCCTCATTGGGCCGTTTGAGGCGGACCACGAACATGATGACCTCCCGCGCGCGTCAATGGGTAAACTAAACGCGGAATGGACCAGGGCGGCTTGTTCTATATCAAGACTGACCACCGGAGTGATACGCCGGACCGGTAGAGTAGGGCGTCGCCTATCCGGCGGCCGCGGTCGGTGCCGCCGCCTTGCGCAGACAATCCCGGCACAGGCAATCGCTGCCGTCTGACGGCATCGGCAGGCGCACGGCTTCCTCGCTGCACCAGCACGGCCCCGACAGGCTGCACGAGAACTCCGTGCCGCAGCCGGCGCAGGCGAGGCGGCGCGAGGTAGGCGGGAGGGTCGCTGGCTGGTTTGTCATCTACCCCTTCGTAATCCCGTCGATCTCCGCGATCTCCTCCGCGGTGAGCATCCAGCCGATCGCCTTGACGTTCTGCTCGACCTGCTCGACGCGGGTGGCACCGGCGATCACGCTCGATACCTGCGGACGCGACGCCAGCCAGGAGAACGCCAGTTCGAGCATGGTGTGACCGCGTCTGTCGGCGAACGCCTGCAGCTTCTCGACGATGTCCTCGTTACGCGGCGTGACGTAGCGGTCGCGGAGCGCGGGGGCTTTTGCGAAACGCGTGTCGGCGGGGGCGGCGGCGCCGCGCTGGTACTTGCCGGTCAAAAGGCCGCTGGCCAGCGGGAAGAACGGCAACAGCCCAAGCTTGTATTCCTGCGCCGCCGGCAGCAGGTCCTTCTCGATGTCACGCATCACCAGGCTGTATTCGTCCTGGCAAGACACGAACCGGTTGACGCCCATCTGCCGCGCGAGCAGTTCGGCCTCGGCGATGCGCCAGGCCGGGAAATTCGAGTTGCCGAGGTAGCGTACCTTGCCCTGCCGCACGAGGTCGTCGAGCGCGCGCAGGCTTTCCTCGATCGGCGTCAGCGGATCGTAATCGTGCTGCTGGTAGAGGTCGATCCAGTCGGTCTTCAGCCGCTTCAGGCTGGCCTCGACCGCGGACATGATGTAGCGCCGCGAGGCGCCCTGTTTGGTGCCGTCCTGGCTCATCGGCTTGGAATATTTGGTCGCCAGCACGATGTCCTTGCGGCGGTCGCCGAGCACTTCGCCCAATACGGTTTCGGAGCCGCCCATCCCGGCATAGATGTCGGCGGTGTCGAACAGCGTAATGCCGAGGTCGATCGCCTTGTGGATCACCTTGCGCGAGGTTTCCAGGTCGGTGCGCTGGCCGTAAGTGTTGCAGCCGAGGCCGACGGCGGAGACGCGCAGGCCGGAGCCGCCGAGATTGCGAATATGCATGGAACGATCCTGTGCGGTGGGGGCGCGAAGCGGGCTTGCATTGTGGCCTGCGCGCACCGGGCCCGCAAGATGCGCCGATGTTGCGCCGCGAAGTGCCGCTATGCCATGCGCCGCAACGATCATCGTACGGTGTTGCGCGTGATCGCCTTGCGATCGCGATCGCGGGTATCACAAAAAAATGCGGCCCCGGTCAGACGCGGCGACTGACGGGGACCGCTGGGGGCGTATGATCCGTGACGGGGGGCCCTGATCAGACGCAGGTGGAACATAGCCGGGCTTTGTTACGCTGCCGTGACAGCAGGACTTATCCACAGGGCTTCTTCGGCGGTTTACTCCGCCGCGCGCAAATGCCGGGCGAGATCGCGGTCGCCACCGCCGCGCAGCGAGCGGTAGTAATCGGCGCCGACGGGATCGTCGGTATGGCGCACCAGGTCGGTCACCGGCGTATAGCTCAGCATTCGCCCGCCGTCGGGCAATGCGGTGCAGCTGAACCGCAGCACCTCGCCATCCCGCAGCTTGATGTTGATCGGCGTCGAATCGCCCGATCGCATCATCTCGGTGCGTCCGGCGATGAAGTGACTCAACTCGTCCTCCGGCAGCTCGAAGGCGCCGGTATCGCGCCCATGATACATCAGCGCGATGAAGGGCGGCTTCGAGTCGGCCTTTTCGTCGGGTAGCGAAAAATAATGGCGGAAGGCGCGGTTGATGAATTCGGCGCGGGTGTCCGCATCGAGCAGCACGATGCCGATGTCGACCTGGTCGAGCGCCGCCCGCAGCCGTTCCGCGGTGGCGTGATGTCGGCGCTGCGAGGCGAAGGCGTCGATCCATTTCCGGCGCAAATGGCCGGTCATGATGGCGGTGCCGGCCGCCGTGAGCGCCAGCAGCAGCATGCGGGCCAGGTCCGACATGTCGTAGCCGGGCGTGGCGCGGTGGTTGAGGAAGAACAGCGCCGACGCGGCCACGGCGATGGCGGCGCTGGTCAGCCCGGAGGCGGTGCCGGAGATCGAGGCCGCGAAAGCCACGATGCAGACGAACAGCGGCGCGGGATTGGGAACGGCAACCAGCGTGCGGTCGACGACGAAGGCGATCAACGCCGTCGCCATCGTCAGAGCCGGACCGCAAACTGCGCGCCAGTCGAACTGCATGCTCGCTCGCTCTCGTTGCCCCGAGGGATAACGGCCGCAGCATGACGCATGGTTGCAACAGCGGTGGAATTTCCCGTTGCATGCCTAAAATGCGGTTGATCCGGCAAGAGCGGATTTCCGAACCCTTTATTCAAATGTTATTCGATTGTCCGAGAAACGGGTTCTGCGCTGATGTGTTGGACCTTCGGATATTTCGAGAGGACATTCATGACCACCATTTCGCCAGCCGTATTGCCGATCCTGATGCTGTTTGCCTCCAATGTCTTCATGACTTTTGCCTGGTACGGCCATCTCAAATTCAAGGAAAGCTGGCTGCCGGCCGTCGTGCTGGTGAGCTGGGGCATCGCGTTCTTCGAATACTGGCTCGCGGTGCCGGCCAATCGCTGGGGCAGCGAGGTCTATACGGCGGCGCAGCTCAAGACCATTCAGGAGGTGATCACGCTGATCGTGTTCGCCGCTTTCTCGGTGCTGTACCTGAAGGAGCCGCTGGGCTGGAACCACGGAGTGGGTTTTGCATTGATCGCGGCAGGCGCGTTCTTCATTTTTCACAGGTGGTGAAGTCGGATTGCTGAACGGAATTCCGCCGCTGCGCTCCCTCTCCCGCTTGCGGGGGAGGGCTGGGGTGGGGGTCTCTCGACATACTCCGGCGCAAGCGGAGAGAATTCCCCCACCCGCCGCGCTTTGCGCGGCGACCTCCCCCGCAAGCGGGAGAGGTAAGAAGAAAACCGCCGCTCACACCACCTCACGCGCGCGCAGATCGGCGATCGCGTCGGCGCCGTAGCCGAGCGAGGCCAGCACCTCGTCGGTGTGGGCGCTGAGTTCGGGCGCCATGGTGTCGAGCCGGCCGCCGCCATGGGCGAGCTGAAAACCGCTGCCGGCGAAGCGCAGCCGGCCATAGGGCGTATCGATTTCCTGAATGGCGCCGCGCGCCGCGATCTGCGGGTGATCGATCACCTCCTCGATCTTCCAAATGCTGGCGCAGGGCGCGCCTGCCGCCTCCAGGATCTTCTCCCACTCGCGCGGATCTTTCTTTGCCAGCGCCTGTTCGATGATGCCACGCAGCGCCGGCTCGTTCTCCTGCCGCGCGAACCAGTCGGCGAAGCGCGGGTCTTCCAGGGCGTCGGCCCGGCCGAGCGCCGTCATCAGCGCGCGGTATTGCTTCTCGCTGTTGACGGCGAGCAGCAAATAACCTTCGCCCGCCTTGAACAGATTGGCGGTCGACCGGCGGCTGACGGCCTGGTTGCCGGAGAGTTGCTGACGATGGCCGGCGACGGTGTAGTCCGCCACTTGTCCCGACAGAAACGCCAGCGATGCCTCCAGCATCGAGACGTCGACCAGCTGGCCCTTGCCGGTATGGGTGCGCTGGAACAGCGCGCTGGAGATGCCGAACGCGGCGGTCGCACCTGACAGCACGTCGCAAACGGCAAAACCGGCGCGCGTCGGTCCGGTCTCCTCGTGGCCGGTGATCGCCATGATGCCCGACAGCGCCTGGATCTTGCCGTCATAGCCGGCGCCCGACCGTTCCGGGCCGGTCTGGCCGAAGCCGGAGACGGCGCAATAGATCAGTTTCGGATTGATCCCTGAAAGCGCGGCGTAGCCGATGCCGAGCCTGTCCATTACGCCGGGACGAAAGTTTTCCATCACTACGTCGGCCAGGCCGGCGAGTTGTTTGACGATGGCGATCGCCTCCGGCTTTGAAAGGTCGAGCGTCAGGCTGCGCTTGTTGCCGTTGATCGCCTGCCAGCCCGGGGCAAGGCCGCGATCGGCCCATTCGCGGCTGAGCGGGGTGCGGCGCATGTCCTCGCCCTCGCGGCGCTCTA
>NZ_JAUYAN010000231.1 GCF_030693485.1 Bradyrhizobium sp.
AACGGAACTATCCGGAATTTCAGCAAACCGGCGGAGAATATTTTCGGCTACAGGGCTGATGAAGTAATCGGGCACGACGTGAACATGCTGCTTACCGAGCCGCGGGACCAACGATCTGGCTCAGGTCTTGCGATGGCGACGTTGCGGGAAGAGCTGGAAGGCCGACGAAAGAACGGCTCACCCTTTCCGCTGGAACTGGTCGTCGCCGAAATTGCGCACGATGCCGGACTCGGTCGTTATGTGGCTACAGTGAGCGACATCACCGAACGCAAGGCCGCCCAGGCCATGCTTCGCCAATCGCAAAAGATGGATGCGATAGGTCAACTCACCGGTGGCATCGCCCACGACTTCAACAATATCCTCACGGTGATCACCGGCACGGTCGAGATTCTGATGGAAGACCTGGCCGACCGCCCGGAGCTTGTCGCCATCACGAGGATGATCGACGATGCGGCGACGCGCGGCGCCAGCCTGACGCATGAATTGCTGGCCTTCGCCCGCAAGCAGCCGCTGGCGCCGCGAGATGTCGACGTCAACGCTCTGATCAGGGAAACGACCAATCTGCTGCGGCCAACGATCGGCGAGCACATCGAGATCGAGGCCATGCTGGGCGACAATATTTGGCGCGCGACGGCCGACCCTTCCCAACTCTCGGCCGCACTGCTCAATCTCGCCATCAACGCCCGCGATGCCATGCCCCATGGCGGCAAGCTGACCTTCAAAAGCGGCGAATCGATACTGGACGATGCTTACGCCGTAACGAATCCCGACGCGGAGCCAGGCCCATACGTGATGATTGCAGTGAGCGACACCGGCCTTGGCATTCCGGCCGAGATTCTCGATCGGGTGTTCGAGCCTTTCTTCACCACCAAGGAAACGGGCAAGGGCACCGGGCTCGGCCTGAGTATGGTATTTGGTTTCATCAAACAGTCGCGCGGGCACATAAAAATCTACAGCGAGATGGGGCACGGAACGACCATCCGGGTATACTTGCCACGCAGCGCCGGGGCATCAAGCGCGCAACCCGCCGTGCCGGATATTGGCGCGCTGCGCGGAGGAACGGAGACCATCCTCGTGGTGGAGGACGATGAACTGGTCCGCGCCTATGTGCTGGCGCAGCTGCAGGCTCTCGGCTATTCGACATTGTCGGCCAGCAATGCAGGCGTGGCGCTCGCGCTGGTCGACCAGAGCGTGCCCTTCGATCTTCTCTTCACCGATGTCATCATGCCCGGCGGGATGAACGGCCGGCAACTCGCAGATGAGGTGAAAAGGCGCTGTCCAGCAGTACGAATCCTGTTTACGTCGGGCTACACGGAAAACGCAATCATTCATCACGGCCGTCTCGATCCGGGCGTCAATTTGCTCGCCAAACCGTATCGCAAGGCCGATTTGGCGAGGAAGATCCGCGAAGCTCTCGCCGCGCCCTGACTCACGGACAGGACGCATTCGCCAAGCGGTCACGCCAATACGCATAAGATGACAGGCCCGGCGTATTGCACTGAACGACGCCAAACGCCAGCCGCCCTCGATGGTGGAGTTAGGGAGTAACGATCCATGGCCAACAGCACTGCCGCGGCATCCAGCAGTGGCTTGTATGCCGATCCGCGCGAGGACTGGCTGGCGCAATATACCGAGGAAGCGATCGATCCCGCCCGTCCGATCGTCGATCCGCATCATCATCTCTGGGATCGCGGCGGCCAGCGCTACATGATCGAGGAGATGGCCGCCGATATCGCGTCCGGCCACAATATTGTGGCGACCGTCTATGTCGATTGCCGCTCGATGTACCGCGCGTCAGGCCCCGAAGCGTTCCGCCCGATCGGCGAAGTCGAATTCGCCAATGGCGTCGCGGCAATGAGCGCCAGCGGCGGTTATGGTCCGGCGCAAATCAATGCCGGCATCGTCAGCCACGTCAATCTGCTGCTCGGCGACGGCGCCAGGCCGGTGCTGGAAGCGGAAATCGCCGCCGGCAATGGCCGCTTCCGCGGCATCCGCCACTCCTCGGCATGGGATGCGGAATTCGAGGTCGCCGGCATGTATGCCAAGCGGCCGAAAGGCATCCTGCTCGATCCAACTTTTCGCAAGGGTTTTGCCTGTCTCGCACCGCTGAATCTCAGCTTCGATGCCTGGCTGTTTCATCCGCAGATCGGGGAATTGGTCGATCTCGCCCGCGCCTTTCCGGGCACCCGAATCATGCTCGACCATTGCGGTGGCCCGATTGGCATCGGCCGCTTCGCCGGCAAGCGCGAGGAGACGTTTGTGACATGGAAGGCGGCGATCCAGGAAATCGCCAAATGCCCCAATGTCTCCGTGAAACTCGGCGGGCTCGCGATGCGGCTGCTCGGCTATGATTTTCACGAGCGCCCGAAACCGCCATCGTCGGAGCAGGCCGCGGCGGCATGGCGCCCCTATATCGAGACCTGCATCGAGGCCTTCGGGCCCGACCGCGCGATGTTCGAAAGCAACTTTCCGCCCGACAAGGGCCAGTGCAGCTATCAGGTGATCTTCAACGCCTTCAAACGTATCGCCGCGCAGTACAGCGAGGCCGAGAAGGCCGCGCTGTTTTCCAGTACCGCGACGGATTTTTACCGGCTGAAGCTGGATTAATTGCGATTGCAGGGCCGAGCAACCGCCGCCGCTGGTCGCGACCTGAGCCAGTTCGGGCTTTTCCCGATGCCGCTATTCAGCGGCTTGCGGCCTGGTGTCGTTACGCCGCAGATGGCGGCGCGCCCAGACCGCGACTTCCTCCATCGTGGCGCGCGTTTCCGGGAGGAAGGGGAATATCGTGTAGACGTGCACGGAATCCTCGGCCAGCCGTAGCGTGACGTCGACGCCGGCTTTTTCGGCGCGTTCCGCCAGCCGTGTCGTGTCGTCGAGCAGGCATTCGCCTTGCGTCGCCGTGACGAACAAGGGCGGCAGGCCGGTGAGGTCGCCGAACAAGGGTGACACCAGCGGATCGGTCGGCTCATGGCCCTGGAAGTAGGACGCGCCCATGAAGGTCAGGAGGTCGCGATTGGCGGCGGGATCGTCGCCATTGAAGGCGCGCACGCTGGCTCCCGAAACCGTAAGATCGGTAAAGGGCGCAACGGCGAGGATGCCGGCGGGCAGCGGGTCGCCGGCGGTGCGCAGCGCAAGTGCCAGCGCCAGCGCCAGACCACCACCGGCTGATTCGCCGGACAGCAGGATCGAGCCCGCGGGGATGCCGCGCGCGAGCAGCGCGCGATAGGCCGAGATCGCGTCGTCGATCGCCGCCGGATAGGGATGCTCCGGCGCAAGCCGGTAATCGACGGTGTAGCAGGCGCCGCCGGCCGCCGCGGCGAGCCGGCCGGCATATTCGAGCGAGCCTTTCGCCGAGCCGATCAGATAACCGCCACCGTGAAAGTGCAGCACGACATTGCCGCGCGGCGCGTCCGGCGCGGCGACACGAAAGGCCCTGACGTCGCCCAGTTCGTCCTCGACCGCTTCCACACTCTCCGGCAGCGGAAAATTGGTGATCAGGAACCGGTCATAGGCCTCGCGCAGCCCGTCGTGGCCGCGCGCGACATCCTCCGGCCGGAAAGCATACTTCCACAATTCGAAGGCGCGCTGGCTTTCGGGGCGCTGCAGCCGCTTGCCCTCGCGCAGGCCGGTGACGTTGCGCACCTCGCCGGGCGGCCCTTCGACGGCCTTCACGACATTATAATCCCAGGCGAGGCCCCAACTCGTTTCTGCCAGCGGATCGATCCGCGCCATGCCCTTCCAGCGGCCATTGCGGTCGCGCAGCCGCTGCGGTTCCTGCTCGTGCATCAGCTTGACAGCGGCGCGGGCGCCGGCCTGGATCCGTGTGGTGCGCGGCAGCCGGCGACGTTCATATTCCAGCAGCGCGCCGGGAACATCGTGCTGCCGGCGCGCCAGCACGCGCGCAAAGGTCCAGGCATCCTCAATGCTCTGGCCGGCGCCCGCGGCCAGGAACGGCACCATCGGATGCGCGGCGTCGCCGAGCAGCGTGACGCGGCCGGAGGTCCAGCTGTCGATCGGGTCGCGATAATACATGCCGGTGATGAAGGCGCTTCCGCATTGTTCGAGCATGGCGCGGGCGCGCGGCTCGGCATCCTCGAAGGAGCGCAGCATCTCGGAGATGTCGCCGCTCTCGGTCCAGGATTCGCGCTGCACCTCGTGCGCCGGCACCGAGGCCAGGATGCTGTAGAGATTCTTCGGCCGCACCCAGTAGGTGATCAGCGTTCGGCCGGGGCCGAACCAGTAATTGCCGCGCTCTTCCAGGCCGAGGCCTTCGAGCCGCTCTGCCGGAATCAGCGAACGCCACATCAGGATGTTGGCAAAATGCTTCTCCTCGTTGCCGCGCAAATGCTGGCGCACGGCCGAATGAATGCCGTCGCAGCCGACCAGCGCGTCGCCGCGCAGGGTTTCGCCGGTTTGCAGCCGGACCTCGACACCGCCCGCGTCCTGCGACACCGCCACGACGCGCGCGCCGAGTCGCCTGGTCTCCGACGGAACGGCATCGAACAGGATCCGGATCAGGTCGGCGCGGTGAATGTTGTACATCGGCGCGCCATAGCGGGCGGCGGCTTCGTCGCCGAGCGGCGCCTGGTACAGCATGCGGCCGCTGCGCAGGTCGCGATAATCGTAGGACTGCGGCTTGACGCCGACGGCGCGGATCGCCGTTTCGAGGCCGATCTCGCGCAGCACGATCGCGGCGTTGCTGGCGATCTGGATGCCAGCGCCGATTTCGGCCATGGTCTCGGCCTGCTCCAGCACCAGCGCGTCGATACCTTGATGGCGCAGCGCAATCGCAGTAGTCAGTCCACCAATACCGCCGCCTGCGATCAGAACGCGCATGGTTGTCTGCACCCGCTTGAATTAAGCTATTTCACTTAGGCTAGGTCAGGGCACCCGGAAATGTCAATCAAGATGCGGGCTGCGACCCGCCCCCCGCCTGAGGATACCAAGAGCCAGATCAAGGCGGCGGCGCAAATGCTGTTCGCCCGTCACGGCGTCGATGCGGTGACCGTCCAGCAGATCGTCACGGCGGCCGGCCAGCGCAACAACGCCGCGCTGCATTATCATTTCGGTTCGAAGGAGGAACTGATCCGCCAGCTCGTGGTCGACGGCGCGGCGGTGCTCGACGAGCGGCGCCAGGGCATGTTGCGCGAACTCGACGGCCGCGGCGGGCCCGCGACCATCCGCGAGGTGGTGCTGGTGCTGGTGATGCCGGTGATCGAACTCGGCGAGGACGAGCGCTGGCGCGGCTACATTCGTTTCACCTCGAGCCTGCAGGCCTCGGACCGCCGGACGCTGCGGGCCGCGCTCAACAACCGCTGGAATGCCGGTTATGTCGCCTGCTTCGCGCATCTGAAACGGATGCTGCCGCTGCCGGCGGCACTGGTCGAGCAGCGGCTCTCGATGTTCTCGATCTATGCCAACGCCATCCTGTCGGCGCGCGAGGCCGCGCTGGAAACCCCGCGGACCCGGAGCAACCGGCTGTGGGACCAGCGCTTCACCACGGAAAACATTCTCGACACGCTGGAGGCGACCCTCACCTGCCCGCCGTCGGCGCGGACGCTCGACGGCCTGCCGGCGGACGGAAGACGCTAGGCCAGGCGCCAGCTCAGCCGGCGCGGTTCTTCTTTTTCTTCTTTCCGAACGAAGGCTTCGCATCACCCGCGCCGGCGTGCGCCGGCTTGCCGGCGTAGGCGGGCTTGTGCGCATATTTCTTTTTCTTGTCGAAGCCCGGCTCCCGGGCAAAGCCCGGACCGCTTCCGCCGGATGGTTTGCCATGCGGCTTCGGCCCGCGCTCGTCGCGTAACCGATCGTTCGGGCGATCGGCGCGCTCGGGGGCGCCGGTTTCGCGCCGAGGCGGATAGGAGCGCTTCTCCTGCGGCGGCTGGCTCTGCGGCGCTTCGGTCATCGCCTCGATGCGGATGTTGTCTTCCTTGTCAGGACGCCGGATCATGGCGGCGAAGGATTCCGCGGCAGCTTTCGAAATCTCGAACTCGGTGGTGGTGTCCATGATGCGGATGGCGCCGATGTCATGCTTGTCGATGCCGCCACGGCGGCAGATCATCGGCAACAGCCAGCGCGCTTCGGCGTTCTTCTTGCGGCCGATGGCGGCGCGGAACCACACGCTGCCCTCGGCCATGCCGCCGTGACGCGGCGAAGATTTGCCTGGTTTTGAGCGTGGCGCGGATTCGCGATCGTCGCCGCGCTGCGGCCGCGCGCCCTTGTCCCGGCTACCGACGTCACGGAACCGGCCGGCGCCCTGGCCGGGATCGAGAATGTCTTCCGGCGACGGCAACCGCGCGCGATAGAGCCGTGCCAGCGCCGCGGCGATATCCTCGGGCGATCGCTCGGCGAGCATGGCCTGGGCCAGCGCCAGATCCTCCGGCGTGTTCTCTTCCGCGAACAGCGTGTCCTTCAGCATCCGCTCCTGGTCGAGCTTGCGAATTTCTTCCGAAGTGGGCGCGGTGCCCCAGACGGCGTCGATGCCTCCGAGATTCAGCAGCAATTCCGCGCGCCGCTTGCGCGCCGGCGGCACCAGGAGGACGCTGACGCCCTTTCGGCCGGCACGGCCGGTGCGGCCGGAGCGATGCTGCATCACCTCCGCGTCGTTCGGCAGATCGGAGTGAATGACGAGGTCGAGGTTCGGCAGGTCGATGCCGCGTGCCGCGACGTCGGTGGCGACGCAGACCCGGGCGCGTCCGTCGCGCAGCGACTGCAGCGCCGTGGTGCGCTCGTTCTGGGTCAACTCGCCCGACAGTGCGACCACGGAGAAGCCGCGCTCCGACAGTGTGGCCTGCAGATGCCGCACCGCGTTGCGGGTATTGCAGAACACCAGCGCGCCCGGCGATTCGAAGAATCGCAGCACGTTGACGACCGCGTGCTCGACATCGGCGGCCGCAATCCGGATGGCGCGGTACTCGATATCGGCATGTCCGCCCTCGTCGCCCGCGACTTCGACGCGAAACGCCTGCTGCTGATAGGTCTTTGCAATTGCCACGATGCCGCGCGGCAGCGTCGCCGAGAACAACAGGGTGCGGCGGGTGGCCGGGGTGGTCTTGAGGATGAATTCCATGTCCTCGCGAAAACCGAGATCGAGCATCTCGTCGGCTTCGTCGAGCACCACCGCCTTCAACTGCGAGACGTCGAGACGGCCGCGACGCAAATGGTCACAGAGACGGCCGGGCGTGCCGACCACGATGTGGGCGCCCGCCGCCAGCTGGCGCTGTTCGGCGCGCGGATCCATGCCGCCGACGCAGGAGACCACGCGCGCATCGGCATATTGATAGAGCCAGGCGAGTTCGCG
>NZ_JAUYAN010000233.1 GCF_030693485.1 Bradyrhizobium sp.
GGCGAACGCGGCGAGCGCGGCGAACGCGGCGAGCGCGGCGGACGCGGCGGACGCCAGGCGATCGCGCGACTCGGCGGCTGCCGACCGGGCGGCGAAGAGCGATTCAGACGATCGCAACGCCAGTGCCAGAAAGCGTGCCGATACCGCGGCCGACGCCGAGGCGCCTTCGCGCGCCACTGCGAAGCCCGTCGACTCGAAGGCCGCGCCGGCCAAGTCAACCGAGGATCAGCGGTCCGACCAGGCTTCAACCGCCGATTCCGCTGTAGATCAGGCCACCCCGTTAACGCAGGATGCACCGGCCACAACGACGCCCGAGCCGGTCGCCGTACCGATTGTCATCGCTGTTGCCGCCCCGACGGCTGCTCCCGCCGCCATGCCCGCATCCGGCAACGCCACGGCGCCGCTCGCGATCGCGGCGGCCGCCATCGCCGCTGCCGCCTCCGCGGGCGCGGCATCAGGCCAGGCCAAGATCGACCCCGACGCTGCCACGCCGGCCGCTCCGGATGCCGAGTCCACCGCCAAGACCACGCCGCAAGCCGCGGCCAATGCGGCTGTCGTGGCATCCGCGGGTCAACCGGCCACGGCAACCGACGCCAGCGCAACCCAAGGTGCGGCCGTTGCCGCTGTCGCGGTCGCGCCGAAAACGGCTACGCCAGTCAAGGCGCCGGCGGCCCCGACCGGCACCGCGGCAACGGACGATTCCGCCGACACCGCGCCGGTCAGCGCCGATGTCCCGGCAACGGCGATATCCACCGCAGCGCCCGCCAGCGACGTCGCGCAGCCAGCGGCCGTGGCCGGCAAGGCCCACGCCGCGCCCGGCGCCCTCGACTCGGCGAAGACGGAAGCCGCCACCCCCTCGGCATCGGCAGCCAGCACGGCAGGCCGCGCGCCGGAATTCGTGCCGGCGGGACAGGCACCGATCGAATCAGGCGTACAGGTTGCGGGCACGATCCAGACCCAGCTTCACTCCGTCCCGGCCGCAGCGGCTGCCGCAGGCCCCATCAGAGTCACGGCGGCAACGGATGCGCCGGTGCCCCTGAGCGGGCTCGCGCTCGAGATCGCGGCGTCGGCGCTAAGCGGCAAGAGCCGCTTCGATATCAGGCTCGATCCGGCCGAGCTTGGCCGCATCGATGTTCGCATCGACATCGACCGCAACGGCCTCGTGACCTCGCATCTGATGGTCGAAAAGCCGGAAACGCTGGCGCTGTTGCGTCAGGATGCGGCTCAGCTGCAGCGCGCGCTCGATGACGCCGGGCTCTCGACCGGCAATAGCGGCCTGCAGTTCAGCCTGCGCGACCAGTCTTCATCCGGTCAGGACGACCGCAGCGAATCCGGACGCAACGCAACTCGCCTGAATTTGAGCGAGGAAGACAGCACGCCGCCTGTCGTCGCGGGACGCACCTATGGCCGCATGCTCGGTTCGAGCAGCGGCGTCGATATCAGGGTCTGAGGAGAACAGCATGGCCGTCGAAGCAACACTACCGACGCCGATCGTATCGGCCCCGGGAACGAACACCGGCAAGACCACCACGGGCTCGACGTCGACGACGCTCGCGGACAATTTCCAGACCTTTCTGACGCTGCTGACGACGCAGCTGCAGAATCAGAACCCGCTCGACCCGCTCGATACCAACCAGTTCACCCAGCAGCTGGTGCAGTTCGCAGGTGTCGAGCAACAGCTCAAATCGAACGACCAGTTGAAGGCGCTGCTGGAACTGGAAAAGACCGCGCAAGCGACCAACGCCCTGATCTATGTCGGCGCCAACGTCGCGGTCGACGGCAGCACCCAGCAGTTCAACGGCTCGGCGACCTGGAACCTGAAGTCGGAGAGGGACGCCACCGCCGCCGTCACCATCACCAATTCGGTCGGACAGACGGTCTATTCCGGCAATTATGCGCTGAACAAGGGCAATGCCAGCTTCGTGTGGGACGGCAAGGGCAATGACGGCACCCAGTGGCCGGCCGGCGCCTACAAGCTGACCGCGACGGCCAAGGATTCCACGGGCAAGGACGTCAGCATCGCCACGGAAATCCAGGGCGTCGTCGATTCAGTCGACCTCACCGCCTCGCCGCCGCTGCTATCGATCGGCGGGCAGAACTATACCGCCGATCAGATCAGGCGCGTGGTCCGTCCGAGCACCGCTGCGGCGTAAGCGCAGCTTCGCGCCCCGCCCTCCACCTCCCATCGTGATCCCTGCCCGGCCTGGCGTCTGCAATGACGCCGGGCCGCATGGCTTTGGCGGTCATTCCAAGGAGATTCGTATTGAAACCTTTTTGAAGCCTTGGGCTTAGGCAAATTTTAAGCCGAGGGGCGTAGGTTGCTATTTGTGAGTTCAGTGGTTGAGAGTTTGTGAGTACGCCATGACAGAACCCCATCGCCCGAGGGTAAAATACGTCATCGGGCCTGACGGCAGTCCGTTAACAATTGCGGATCTGCCCGCGCCCGGGACCAAACGGTGGGTTATCCGCCGTAAGGCCGAAGTCGTTGCCGCGGTTCGCGGCGGTCTGCTCTCCCTCGAGGAGGCTTGCAGCCGCTACACGCTGACGGTGGACGAATTCCTTTCCTGGCAGTTTTCCATCGATCAACATGGCCTTGCCGGGCTGCGCACCACCCGTATCCAGCAATACCGGCAGTAAATCTCCCGGCAACGGGAAGAACCTGTGGAATTTGACGAAAATCGGCTTCGCCTTGCGAAGCCGATTTTTTTCATGCTGAAGTTTTGCCACGGCCCTTAACCTTCGTTAACCATATCGAAACCATCCCATAGGCAATAATTGCCCAGTCGGCTCCCGGGGGCCGAATCTAGGGGCGGATTGGTTTTGCAGGGTCTGGTAGCTTTCCTGAAGGGTCTGGGCGCTTCGCGCCTGATGGCGATGATCGCGGTGACAGCCGCGCTGATCGGCTTCTTCGCCTTTGTCATCATGCGCGTCACGACGCCGCAGATGACCACCCTGTTTACCGACCTCTCGACCGAGGACTCCTCGGGGATCATCAAGGACCTGGAACGTCAGGCGATACCGTTCGAACTGCGCAACGAAGGCGCGGTCATCATGGTGCCGAAGGACAAGGTCACCCGGCTGCGCATGAAGCTCGCCGAGGGCGGCCTGCCCAAGGGCGGCGGCGTCGGCTACGAGATTTTCGACAAGTCCGACGCGCTCGGCACCACCAGCTTCGTCCAGAACATCAATCATCTGCGCGCGCTCGAGGGCGAACTGGCCCGCACCATCCGGGCCATCGACCGCATTCAGGCCGCGCGGGTGCATCTGGTGCTGCCCGAGCGTCCGTTATTTTCGCGCGAAACCCCCGAACCGTCGGCCTCGATCGTGGTGCGGGTGCGCGGGTCGCTCGAACCGCAGCAGATCAGGGCCATCCGCCACGTCGTCGCCTCCGCCGTCAACGGCCTGAAACCGCAGCGGGTATCGATCGTCGATGAGGCCGGTCAGTTGCTCGCCGACGGCGCCAAGGGCGACGCCGACAACGCCATCGGCGACGAGCGCCGGGCCGCCTACGAAAAGCGGATGCGCAACCAGGTCGAGGCGATCATCTCCTCGGTGGTCGGCGCGGGCCGCGCCCGGGTCCAGCTCTCGGCCGACTTCGACTACAACAAGATCACCCAGACCTCGGACAAATACGATCCCGAGGGCCGGGTGCTGCGCTCGAGCCAGACCCGCGAGGAATCCTCCGCGACGGCCGAAAACGGCGGCCAGGTCACGGTCAACAACGAACTGCCCGGCAACGCCCAGAACCGGGACGGCGCGGCGGTCGCGCGCGACCAGAGCAAGAAGAGCGAAGAGACCAACAATTACGAGATCTCCCGCACCACCAAGACCGAAGTGACCGAGGTCGGCCGGGTCAACCGCATTTCCGTCGCCGTGCTGGTCGACGGCAGCTACGTCAAGAACGAGAAAGGCGAGCAGGTCTATCAGGAGCGCAACAAGGAACAGCTCGACCGCATCGCGGCGCTGGTGCGCTCGGCGATCGGCTTCGACCAGAAGCGCGGCGACCAGGTCGAGGTCGTGAACCTGAAGTTTGCCGAAGCGCCGGTCGTTCCGCCGGTGGTGGAGCCCGGCGGCCTGCTCGGCATGCTGCAATTCACCAAGCACGACGTGATGTACGTCATCGAGCTCGGCGTCATGATGCTGCTCGGCCTCGTGGTGATGTTCATGGTGATCCGGCCGCTGGTCAGGCGCATCCTGGCTTCCGAAGAGGTCCCCGCCCTCGCCAAGGACAGCGCCCTGCCGGCGCTGACGGACGGCAGCGAGGCAACCGGCCAGAGCCTGATTCCCGGCGCGCTTCCGAGCGCGATCGACATCGCCCAGGTCCAGGGCCAGGTGCACGCGCAGTCCGTGCATCGCGTCGGCGAGCTGGCCGAACGAAATCCCAACGAAACCGCCAATATCGTCCGACAGTGGCTAACCGAACCGGCAACCTGATATGTCAGTACCGCAAACCTCCAACGCCAACGACATCTCCACCGTCATCGCCTCGCTCGCGAGTCGTCAGGCCAATCGTCCCAAGGGCGAAAAGCTGAGCGGCCCGAAGCGTGCGGCGATCCTGATGCTGGCGCTCGGCGAACAGTATGGCGGCAAGGTCTGGTCGCTGCTCGACGACGACGAAGTGCGCGAACTTTCGATGCACATGTCGTCGCTCGGCACCGTCGAGGCCGACGTGGTGGAAGACCTGCTGCTCGAATTCGTCTCGCGGATGTCGGCGTCCGGCGCCTTGATGGGAACCTTCGACGCCACCGAGCGGCTGCTGACGCAATACCTGCCGTCCGATCGGGTCACCGGCATCATGGACGAAATTCGCGGTCCCGCCGGCCGCAACATGTGGGAGAAGCTCTCCAACGTCCAGGAAGAGGTGCTCGCCAACTACCTGAAGAACGAATATCCGCAGACCATCGCCGTGGTGCTGTCGAAGCTGAAGCCGGAACATGCCGCGCGCGTGCTCGCGATCCTGCCCGAGGACATGGCGCTGGACGTGATCGGCCGGATGCTGAAAATGGAAGCAGTGCAGAAGGAAGTGATCGAGCGCGTCGAGCAGACGCGGCGCACCGAATTCATGTCGAACCTGTCGCAGACCCGCCGCCGCGACGCCCATGAGGTGATGGCCGAGATCTTTAACAATTTCGACCGCCAGACCGAAACCCGCTTCATCACCTCGCTGGAAGAGGACAACCGCGAAGCCGCCGAGCGCATCAAGGCGCTGATGTTCACCTTCGACGACCTCGTCAAGCTCGACGCCGGCTCGGCGCAGACCCTGATGCGCAACGTCGACAAGGACAAGCTCGGCATCGCGCTGAAAAGCGCCAATGAGGACGTCCGCGGCTTCTTCCTCGGCAACATGTCGTCGCGCGCCGGCAAGATGCTGCTCGACGACATGGCGGCGCTTGGACCGGTGCGGTTGCGCGATGTCGACGAGGCGCAGGCGCTGCTCGTCAACCTCGCCAAGGACCTCGCGGCCAAGGGTGAAATCATGCTGACCAAGAACCGCGCCGACGACGAGCTGGTGTACTGATGGCCGCTCCCGCCAAATTCCTGTTCGACATGGACTTCGGGGTCCCCGACAAGACGCGGGAGCGCCCCGCCACGCCGTCGGAAATCGCGCAGAAGATCGCCGCCGCCGAGGCCCGCGCCTATCGCGACGGCTTCGACGCCGGACAGCGCGAGGCGAAGGCGGAAAGCGACCGCCGCACCGCGCTGGCGCTCGAGGAGATCGGCATCGGGGTTCGCGGCATCGCGACCAACTTCTCCGGCATCGAAACCCGGATGGAGACCGAAGCGGTCGATGTCGCGGTGGCGGTGGCGCGCAAGCTGTGCAGCGAGCTGATTGCCGGCGAACCGCTTGGCGAGATCATCGCCCTGGTCAGCGACTGCTTCTCGCATCTGGTGGCGACGCCGCATCTCGTGGTCCGGATCAACGATTCCCTCTACGAGGCCGCCCGCGAGCGGATCGAGCGGCTGGCGAAACAAAGCGGCTTCGAAGGCCGCCTCGTCATCCTGGCTGAGCCGGACATTCCGACCGGCGACTGCAAGATCGAGTGGGCCGACGGCGGCGTGGTGCTGGAGCGCGCGGCGATCGAAGCCAAGATCAATGAACTTGTCGGGCGCTACATCGCGTCCCGCGACCAGGCCGGCCATCCGGCTACGAGGACTAACCCATGAGTGACACCGACGCACAGGTTCCGCTTCCCGATCTCAACTCCGCAGACGCGTTGCCGGTCGATGACGTGGCCTATCTGGAAGACGAACAGGCTTCGCGCATTGCCGCCGACCTCGAAGCGGTGTTCGACGTGCCGGTGCAGGTTTCGGCGGTGCTCGGCCGCTCCAAGATGGACGTCGGCGAGCTCTTGAAACTCGGGCCCGGCACCGTGCTGGAACTCGATCGCCGCGTCGGCGAAGCCATCGACATCTACGTCAACAACCGGCTGGTCGCGCGTGGCGAGGTGGTTCTGGTCGAAGACAAGCTCGGCGTGACCATGACTGAAATCATCAAGGCGGAACGCGCCTGAAGGCGCTCATAACGATACCGCTCGAAACGAGCGCGAACGGACGAACAGGAGAACATCATGCGGCTTCTCATCGTTGGCACCCTGAAGGGCCAGCTTACGACCGCCACCAAGATCGCCATGGACAATGGCGCTTCCGTCACCCATGCGGAGGGCCACGACCAGGCGATGGGCGTGCTGCGCGGCGGCAAGGGCGCCGACCTGCTGCTGGTGGACGTCGCTCTCGACATCCGCGACCTGGTGATCCGGCTGGAGGCCGAACACATCCATGTGCCGATCGTCGCCTGCGGCATCTCCAATGACGCCCGCGCCGCGGTCGCCGCGATCCACGCCGGCGCCAAGGAATACATTCCGCTGCCGCCCGATCCGGAACTGATCGCGGCTGTGCTCGCGGCGGTCGCCAACGACTCGCGCGACCTGGTCTATCGCGACGAAGCCATGGCCAAAGTCATCAAACTGGCGCAGCAGATCGCCGGTTCCGACGCCTCCGTAATGGTGACCGGCGAATCCGGCACCGGCAAGGAAGTGCTGGCGCGTTACGTCCACACCCGCTCGCACCGCGCCAAGAAGCCGTTCATATCGATCAATTGCGCGGCGATCCCGGAGCATCTGCTGGAATCCGAACTGTTCGGCCACGAGAAGGGCGCCTTCACCGGCGCGATCGCCCGGCGGATCGGAAAATTCGAGGAAGCCACCGGCGGCACCCTGCTGCTCGACGAAATCTCGGAAATGGACGTGCGGCTGCAGTCAAAGCTGCTGCGCGCCATCCAGGAGCGCGTGATTGATCGCGTCGGCGGCACCCGGCCGGTGCCGGTCGACATCCGCATCATCGCCACCTCGAACCGCAATCTGGCCGACGCGGTGCGCGAAGGCACCTTCCGCGAGGATCTGCTGTTCCGGCTCAACGTCGTGAACCTGAAAATCCCGCCCGTGCGCGAACGTCCGGCGGATATTCTCGAACTGGCGCAGCATTTCGCCAGGAAATACGCCGATGCCAACGGCGTGCCGCTGCGCCCGATTTCGGCGGAGGCGCGCCGCGTGCTGAGCGCCAATCGCTGGCAGGGCAACGTCCGCGAGCTCGAAAACACCATGCATCGCTCGGTGCTGATGGCGCAGGGCGACGAGATCGGGGCCGACGCCATCCTGACCCCGGACGGCGACCGTCTCGACCTTGCGAAAACCGTACCGGCGGTGGCGCACGCCACCTTCGCCGCCGAACAGGTGACCCGCGCGCTGGTCGGCCGCACCGTCGCCGACGTCGAACGCGACCTGATCCTGGAGACGCTGAAGCATTGCCTCGGCAATCGCACCCACGCCGCCAACATTCTCGGCATCTCGATCCGCACGCTGCGCAACAAGCTGAACGAATATGCCGACGGCGGCCTGCCGATTACGCCCGCGGGATCGGGCGACTACGGCCGCGTTGCCGCAACGGCGTAGTCGGGATCACGCCGCTTCCGTGCGATCGGATCGCCGTGACGCCAGGAGCTGCACGTCGAGTTGGGAATAACTCGGCGCATCCGGTTTGCGAAAGATGTGGATCGGGGTGCCCGGCTTCAAGTCACGCTCGGTGAATACGGCATAGGCGTACAGCGCGAGGTAACCGAACGCGAGTGCGCCGATGGCGTAGAATGCCCAGGTCCCGACGCGCTTCATCGGCCCAAGCCCCTCAGCAACGGTTCCCCGAACGTCAGGGCGATTTCAACAAGCTTACGTTCCACGCAGAGCAGTTCCCTTCACTTCCAACGCCTGACTATATGTGCCGGAGAATACCTGTGCAAACCTGGACGGACGCGTAGCCTTTGCCGTCGGCACGCTGCCTCGGCTCGCCTGCGTCGATAGGGCCGCCCGACCGGAAGGTCTGCAACTCAGGGTTTGCATCCCGACGACACTGGTCGTCAGCGTGCCGCTGGTAAACGCGGCACAGACCGTGGCGGCGGTGTGGCTGGGGGTGCGCGGCAGCACGGTCATCCGCACCCCGGCGAGCCTCGGCGCGATCCTCGATTAGACAGGATCGGCATCTGCTGATTGGGTCACCTTCAAATCCAGCCCGGGGCGCGATGGGCGGAAGGCTCACTCCCGGTCCGGTGCCGGAAATGGGCTAACAAAGCAGGCGCGTTTATGGCACATGGTGCTGCCGTCCGAATATCAGGACATGCCGCCCCGTTGCCGAGATCGCCATGCCCGCACCCAAGCCGCCCGCCTTCGAGACCCTGAGCCTGCATGCCGGGCAGCGTCCGGATCCCGTGACCGGCGCACGCGCGGTCCCGATCTACCAGACCACATCCTACGTGTTTCAGGATTCCGAGCACGCCGCGGCGCTGTTCAATCTCGAGCGCGCCGGGCACATTTATACCCGGATCTCGAATCCGACGACGGCGGTGCTGGAAGAGCGGCTGGCCGCGCTCGAGAGCGGCGTCGGCGCGATCTGCACCGCGAGCGGCATGGCGGCGCTGCATTTGGCGATCGCGACGCTGCTCAATGCCGGCGACCATATCGTCGCCTCCGCCTCGCTCTATGGCGGCACCATCAACCTGCTGGCGCATACGCTGCCGCGCTTCGGCATCACCACCACTTTTGTAAAGCCGCGCGAGCTGGACGCATTCCGTGCGGCGATCCAGCCCAATACGCGCCTCGTGATCGGCGAGACCATCGGCAATCCCGGCCTCGAAGTGCTGGATATCCCGAAGGTCGCCGCCATCGCGCATGACGCGAAAATTCCGCTCCTGATCGACAACACTTTCGCGACGCCCTATCTCAGCCGGCCGATCGAGTTTGGCGCCGACATCGTGATGAATTCGGCGACCAAATGGATCGGCGGCCACGGCATCGCGATCGGCGGCGTAATCGTCGATGGCGGCCGCTTCGACTGGCGCGCGTCGGGCAAATTTCCGGTGCTGACCGAACCCTATGCCGGCTATCACGGCATCGTCTTCGACGAACAATTCGGCCAGGCCGCCTTCATCATGCGGGCGCGCACCGAGGGCCTGCGCGACTTCGGCGCGTGTCTGTCGCCCACCAATGCCTTTCAGCTGCTGCAGGGCGTCGAAACGCTCGGCGTCCGCATGGACCGCCACATCGCCAATACCCACGTGGTGCTGGAAGCCCTGACTGCCAACAAGGCGGTCGAATGGGTGCTGCACCCCTCGCTGCCGAACCATGCCGACCATCAACTCGCCAAGACGTTGCTGCCGCGCGGCGCGGGCTCGATCGTCAGTTTCGGCATCAAGGGCGGACGTCCCGCCGGCAAGAAGTTCATCGAGGCGCTTCGCATGATCAGCCATCTCGCCAATGTCGGCGACGCCAAGACGCTGGTGATTCACCCCGCCAGCACCACCCATCAGCAGATGGATGCCGCGCAGCTCAAGGCCTCCGGGATCGGTGAGGAACTGGTGCGGTTGTCGGTCGGCATCGAATCGTCAGCCGATATCGTCGACGATCTCGGCCAGGCGCTCCGCATTTCGCAGAAGGCTTGAGCATGCAACTCACCGTCAACGGCATTGATACCTTCGTCGCCACTGGCGGCCGTGCATTCGACAAGTCGCTGCCGACCATCGTGCTGCTGCACGGCGCCGGCTTCGATCACACCACATGGGCGCTGCATTCGCGGTGGTTCGCGCATCACGGGTTCGGCGTGCTGGCGCCGGATCTGCCGGGCCATGGACGCTCAGGCGGCGCGCCGCTGGCGACCATCGCCGACATGGCCGACTGGACCGCGGCGCTGCTCGACGCGGCGGGTGCGGCAAACGCAAAGCTGGTCGGTCACTCCATGGGATCGCTGATCGCGCTGGAGACCGCCGCGCGGCACCCGGCCAGAGTAACCGCGCTGAGCCTGATCGGCACCGCGGCGACCATGACGGTCGGCCCCGATCTGCTCAGGGCGGCCGAAGCCAACGACCATGACGCCGTCGACATGGTTTCGATCTGGGGCCTCGGCTATCAGGCCGAACTCGGCGGCAGCCTCGCGCCCGGCCTGTGGATGCATTACGGCGCGCAGCGGGTGCTCGAACAATGCCGGCCCGGCGTCCTGTTCAACGACCTCTCGGCCTGCAACGCCTATCAGGGGGCGCTCGCCGCCGCCGCGCAGATAAAAGTCCCGGCCACGCTCATTATCGGCGAACGCGACATGATGACCCCGGCACGGGCCGGCAAGGCGCTGGCCGCGGCACTGCCGAACTCGCGCACCGTGGTGCTGCCGGGCGCCGGCCATATGATGATGGTCGAACGGCCCGATGAATTGCTGGCGGCGCTGCAAGGCTGAACGGAACTTTGTGTCTGGCGCGTATTCTCGACGCGACCGGTATCCACCCCGAATCGCGTCCGGGACAGGCTTTCGCTTGAGAACGCCCTAACTGCGCAGTAAAACCCATCTACCGCATGCTCCACATTGGCGTCGGTAGCCGCGCCTTGCCGGTCGTCACGGCCTGCGGCCAAACCACGACCTTTTTGCCGTTCTGCCATTGGCTTGTCACGAACTTGTGGGCGACCTGGCATCCGCGTTCATCCACCGCAAAGTCGCCAAAGACAGTCTTCGCTTTGAGCGTGAGCAGAGCTTCTCGCAGCTTTTCGGAGTCGAGACCACCAGTCCGCCGTATGGCGTCTACCAAGAGTTGGCAGCCGGCATAGTGCGCTGCAGATTGATTTGATGGAGCGTGGTTAAATTCCTTCTCGTACGCTACGACAAACTCCCGATTTCCGGGATAGGCAAGCCCCGGCTCCCAAAACGAGCCGCTATAGACGAATTCGGCACCTTTTCCGAGTTGCGTGTAGTAGTCGCTGACCTGTCCATATGGGACTGCGGCTAGCATGCCAACGTTGAGGTCGAGTTCCCTCATCTTGCGAGTGATGGCGAGAAGGTCCCCAAAGCGAATTGAGGCGGCTACAAGAACATCGGGCTTCGCTGTCCTGACTTTGTGCAGAAGATCGGAGAAGTCCTCGGGGCTGGTGTCGTATGTCTCAAGAAAGATGAGCTCCAAGCCCTTGCTCTTCGCCAGCGCGCGCGCCCCTTTGGTGATCGCATTCGTGAACAGTGCATCCTGCTGAATCACCGCGGCGGTCTTGAGCCCCTGACGCGCCGCGAGATCGAGGAGGCCCTCAGCGAGGCCTTCTGCGGGTGCAGTCACCATGATGAGATAGCGGCGTCCCTTCTCCCAGATAGAGGTGGTCGCCGCCGTGGGCGCTATCATGAGCTTCCGATGCTTCTCGTTGACGTCGGCCACCGCCTCCGTGATCGCAGAGCCGTACGGACCCAGCACCGCGTCGACCTTGTCTTCAACAATGAGCTTCTCGTAGAGGCCCGCCGCTGTCTTCCCGTTTGATGCGTCATCATAGATCACAAACTCAATCTGACGCCCAAGCACTCCTCCTTTCTCATTCACATGCTTTTGGCAAAGCAGGTAGCCTTCACGACAGTACCCACCCTGTATGGCGGACTCTCCGGTGAGCGCCATCGTCGCGCCGATGCGGATCGGCTGCTGCGCGAGGCCTACGGAGGGCGTCACAACCGGGACCGAGACAAACGCAGACCCCGACCGCTTGACCTAATCTGCCTTGGCCCCGGAGAACTTCACCACCTTGGCCCATTTTTCGGTTTCGTCAGCGACGAGTTTGCCGAAATCACCGGGCGAGCCGATGAGTGCAACCCCGCCCAGACCGGCCAGCCGCGCCTTGATTGCAGGATCAGCCAGCGTTGCATTGATCGCGTTGTTGAGCTTGGCGATGATCTCGGTGGGCGTATCTCGGGGCGCCCCGATGCCATGCCATGCACTCACCACGTAGCCAGGCACGAAATCGCCGACGGTCGGAATATCCGGCAGGATCCCAGAGCGCATCGCGGTCGTCACCCCCAGCGGGCGCAACTTATCCGACCGGATAAACTCGATCGATGAAGGCGCGAGGTCGAACATGACCTGGACCTGCCCGCCGATTAGGTCGGTCAGCGCAGGGGCCCCCCCGCGATAGGGGACGTGCGTCATGCTAACGCCGGTCATCATCTTGAACAGTTCGCCAGCCAAATGTGAACTCGTTCCATTGCCGTTCGAGGCCATATTGAGCTTACCGGGATTGGCTTTGGCGTAGGCGAGCAACCCGGGAATAGTCGTGGCCGGCACCGAAGGATTAACCACTAAGACAAGAGGTCCGCTCGTGACGCCGGCGACCGGCGCAATATCGCGAATGAAATTGAAACTCAGGTTGGCGTAGAGCGTGGCGCTGATCGCGTTTGAAGGGCTAGACCAATAAAGCGTGTAGCCATCTGGAGCCGCCTTTACGACCGCCTCGGCAGCGATGTTGCTGCCCGCGCCCGGCCGGTTCTCGATCACGAAGGCCTGTCCAAGTCGCGCTTGTAGCCACTGCCCCAAGAGACGTGCGAGGATGTCCCCGGTGCCGCCGGCCGGAAAGCCGACTACCAAACGCACCGGTTTCGACGGATAAGGTTGCGCGCTCGCGAAATTTGAGCATACCGGAACAGCGAGGGCACCCGCTGCCAGCTTCAGGAATTTTCGGCGCATCAGCATGGTGCTTCCTCCGTTGCGGCAGCTCCCGAGCAGTGCCGCGTGCCTTCGGGTAGATCTGTTGAAACGTACATCTGCCTCTTATAAGAGGAAGCCCGAAAATGCCTCTAACCTTATAGGTAGGACCTATGGCCTCCATAAAAATGGAATGGGAAACCCGTCTGGGGCGCCGCTTTAGAGTGCGGGACCTCCATATTCTCTCGATGGTGATAAAAGCGGGCGGCATGGCCAAGGCCGCGAGACAGCTTGGGATGTCTCAGCCTTCGGTTTCGGCTGCGATCGCCAATCTCGAAAGCATGCTGGGTGTGCGGCTTCTCGATCGTGACACGAGAGGTATCGAGCCCACGATCTATGCCGAAGCTATGCTTAAACGCGGCGTGGCGATATTTGACGAACTAAAGCAAACCGTGAACGATGTGCAGTTTCTTGCCGACCCGGCAAAGGGAGAATTGAAGATCGGTTGTCCTGACACAAGTGCGGCGACCGTCGTTCCTCAGATGATCGAGCGCTTCTCTGAAAAATATCCGCTTGCGGTCTTGTACGTCGATACCGTACCGACGTTCTCGGATGCGCTCCCGGTCTTGCGGAACCGAGAATACGATCTCGTATTTGCACGCCTGTACCAACCGCTCACCAGCGTGGCTGATGACCTAAACGTCGAGCGCCTGTTCGATGATCCTGTGGTCGTCGTTGCGGGAAAGCATAGCCCCTGGGCGCGTCGTCGCAAAGTCGACTTGGCAGACCTGGTCGACGAGCCCTGGATCATGGCAGGCACTCATACTTGGATCTATGCGCGAGTCGCTGAGGCCTTTCGAGAGCGTGGACTTGGCATGCCGAAGACACGCTTGGTGACCCTTTCTTGGCCTCTGATTGATCATTTCGTTTTTAATGGCCGGCACATCATGGCCTATCCAAAGTCAGTTGCGGTTCGACATTCCCTCAAGGTATTACCTGTGAATTTGCCGATCCGGCCATGGCCACTTTCGATCTTGACGCTGAAGAATCGAACCCTGAGCCCGGTGGCCGAACGCTTCATCGAGTGCGCGCGCGAGGTCGCCAAATCGATGGCCGACAGGCCGCACACCGGCAAGAAACCATGAATCAACTCGCGACCCCATCTCCGAAAAATTGTCGCGCAGGGCTGCTAGGGCTCGTTCGCGACATGGGCGACCCGGCGGCAAAAGCCGAAGGCGAAAGTCAATGGAGCGCATGAAAACAACGCCGCAGGTCATGGCGGGTTGATGGCGTTGCCCGAGACGTGATTCAAGCTCCGAAACCGGAGCTACGAATCATGCGCTACGAACTCAGCGATTAGGAACGGAGCATCAATCCGAATTTGGGCAAGTAATGAGTCCGCAGTCTAACCCGCCGCGGCCGCGGGCTTCGCCACACTCACCGCCAGTTTGCCGTAGCGATCCCCAAACGCCTCGGTGTCGATTTCCTCGAGCTTGATAGCGCCGCTCATCACGCCGGCCTTCCAGGCGTCATGCTCGGGGTCTTCACGGAATTCCGGCATCACTTCTTTTGCGAACAGTTCGAGCGAGTCGCAGATGTGCTCGTGGCTGTTCTTGCCGGCCTGATTGAGCAGGATCACCTGGTCGATGTGCGAACTTCTAAAGCGCCGCAGCTTCCTGCGGATGGTTTCGGGCGATCCGATCAGGCCGCCGCGCAGCGCCGCCTCCTGGGCTTCCGGATTTTCGCGCTTCCACTTGTTGTACTCGTCCCACATGTTGACGGTGCCGGGATCGGGACGCTGCCGGTTCTGCGAGGCGCCGTAGAACCGCAGCGCGAACTGGAAGAAGGTGGCGCCGTCCGCCCGCGCGCGGGCCTCCTCGTCGGTCTTCGCGCACATGAAGAACGACACCAGCGCCATGTTGGGATTGATCTCGTAATCCGCCAGCTTCTTCAGCCGTTTGGTAATGGCGTTGTAATAGGCATGCACCCAGGCATGCGCGGCGTCGGCGCTGACGAACTGAAAGCCGAGCGCGCCGAAGCCGTGCTGGCCGGCGCGTTCGATGGTCGGCAATTGCGAGCACGCCATCCACAGCGGGGGGTGCGGCTTCTGCACCGGCTTCGGCACCACATTGCGCAGCGGAATGTCGAAATACTTGCCGTGATGCTCGCTGCCGCCGTCTTTGAACATCGGGAAAATGGCGGCCACGGCCTCCTCGAACACTTCCTTCTTGGTTTCCATGTCGCGGCCGAATGGCGTGAGTTCGGTGATCGAGGCGCTCTCGCCCATGCCGAATTCGCAGCGGCCGTTGCTGAGCAGATCGAGCACCGCGACCCGCTCGGCGACGCGCGCGGGGTGATTGGTGGTGAGCTGGAAGATGCCGTGGCCGAGCCGGATGTTCTTGGTGCGCTGGCTGGCCGCGGCGAGAAACGATTCCGGCGACGGCGAATGCGAATATTCTTCGAGAAAATGGTGCTCGACCACCCAGGCATGGTCGTAGCCGAGCCGGTCGGCGGTCTCCAGCTGCGTCAGCGCATTCTGGTACAGGCTGAGTTCGTCGCCGGCCTGCCACGGACGCGGCAATTGCAGCTCATAAAAGATGCCGAACTTCATGATGCTTCTCCAAGGGGCCTGCCCTCTTGTAGTGTATTCTCGGCAGAGATCGAGTCCAGCCCTGGAGCGGATCTGCATCAGGCCGATGGCCGACTCGTCCACAATGCGGCAGCGTCCCCGATGCCGCCAAACATAATCTTTTGAACGCGATGCGACGTGCCGGCCGCCAGCGACGAGGTCGCGATCCCCTGGGAAAAGCTCGTCGTGGTGGCGGATGAGGCGCCGAAATCATGTTTGATCCAGCGCAAATGGACCCTGCGCCCGTGTTGTATTGGTTTGCCTGACTGAGCGGGTTTTTTTTGGGGGGGGCGCATTATGGGGACGTCAGGTTCAACCGCCGAGCATCCAGGTCGGGCGCTCTGGCTTTCCACGATCGCGTTCACGATCTGCTTCGCGGTCTGGACGATCTTCTCGATCATCGGTATCCAGATCAAGCAGGACCTCGGTCTCAACGATGCCCAATTCGGTTTGCTGATCGGGACGCCGATTCTCAGCGGGTCGCTGATTCGTCTGCTGCTGGGTATCTGGACCGATCAGTATGGCGGCCGGCGTGTCTATACGGTGGTGATGCTCGCCGCAGCGGTCGCCACTTATCTTCTGACGTGGGCGCGTACCTATCCAGAATTTCTGGTCGCGGCGCTATTTGTCGGCATCGCGGGCGGCTCCTTCGCCGTTGGCATTGCCTACGTTTCGCGCTTCTATCCCGCGGGCAAGCAAGGCACCGCACTCGGCATCTTCGGCGCCGGCAACGTCGGCGCTGCAGTCACGAAATTCATCGCCCCCTTCGTGCTGGTCGCCTATGGCTGGCAGACGGTCGCCCAGGTCTGGGCACTTGTTATCGGCTTGATGGGAATCGTCTTCTGGTTCTTTTCGGAAGAAGATCCGGTCGTTCGCTCACGTCGGGAGCGGAACGAGAAGCCGAGCAGCGCGTGGCTGGAGCTTGAACCGCTGAAGAGCATCCAGGTTTGGCGCTTTTCGCTGTACTATTTCTTTGTGTTTGGCGCGTTTGTCGCCTTGGCGCTGTGGCTGCCACAATACCTCATCAAGGTCTACGGCGTCGATATCAAGACCGCTGGCATGGTTGCGGCGATGTTCTCGCTCCCCGCCAGCGTGTTCCGGGCCTATGGCGGCCACCTGTCGGATCGCTACGGCGCGCGCCGGGTGATGTACTGGACATTTCTTGTTGGGGTCGTCTGCACCTTCCTGCTGTCCTATCCGCCCACTGACTATCTGGTGAAGACGGTCAGCGGCACCGTGAGCTTCCACCTGGAAATGGGCGTGGTACCATTCACGGTGACCGTGTTCGTGCTCGGCTTCTTCATGGCGCTCGGCAAGGCGGCGGTCTACAAGCACATCCCGGTCTACTATCCGAACAACGTCGGCGCCGTCGGCGGTCTGGTCGGCATGATAGGCGGTCTTGGCGGTTTCGTACTCCCGATCGCATTTGGTGTACTTGTCGATCTGACCGGTCTTTGGACCAGTTGCTTCATGCTGCTGTTTCTGCTGGCTGCGGGCTCGCTTGTCTGGATGCACGTAGCAATCCGGCAGATGGAGCGTGGTGTCACCGGCGAGGCGCTGAGACAGCTTCCAGAACTTCCGGAAATGGCGGAGATTCACAGGCCCGAGCACGTTGGCGCCCTGTCCGGCGCGGTGCTGACCGATTGGCGCCCGGACGACAAGGCGTTCTGGGAGGGGACCGGACGCGCGATCGCCCGGCGCAATCTCTGGATTTCAATCCCGGCGCTGCTGCTCTCGTTCGCAGTATGGCAAGTCTGGTCGGTGGTCGTCGCTAAGCTGCCTTCGGTCGGCTTCAAGTTCACCACGGCTGAACTGTTCTGGCTGGCAGCCTTGCCGGGAATCTCGGGCGCGGTGTTGCGGATCTTCTACTCCTTCATGGTGCCGATTTTTGGCGGTCGGCTGTGGACCACGCTGGCGACCTGGTCATTGCTGCTCCCCGCTATCGGCATTGGTTATGCCGTGCAGAATCCATCGACTCCCTATCCGATCTTCCTGGCGCTGGCCCTGCTGTGCGGCTTTGGCGGCGGCAACTTCGCCTCGTCGATGGCCAACATCTCCTTCTTCTTCCCGCGTGCGGAGAAGGGTAACGCACTGGCTCTCAACGCAGGTCTCGGCAATCTCGGGGTCAGCGTCGTGCAGTTCGTGGTGCCGATTGTAATCACGGTCGGCGTGTTCGGATGGTTCGGCGGTGACCCGGCGATGGTGAAGAGCGGAACGCAGCAAGCCCCGCTCTGGTTGCAGAACGCCGGCTTCATCTGGGTGCCATTCATCGTTGCCAGCGCGTTTGCAGCGTGGTTTGGGATGAACGACATCGCATCGGCAAAGGCATCATTCGCGGACCAGGCGGTGATTTTCCAGCGCAAGCACAACTGGATCATGTGCTGGCTCTATACCGGGACCTTCGGCTCGTTCATCGGTTACTCCGCGGGCTTCCCGCTGCTGGCGAAGACCCAGTTCCCCTCGGTCGACGCCCTGCAATTCGTCTTCATCGGCCCCCTGGTCGGAGCGCTGTCCCGCTCTGCGACCGGCTGGATTTCCGACAAATGGGGCGGCGGCCGCGTCACTCTTTGGGTGTTCTCGGCCATGATGATCGGCGTGCTCGGAATCCTTTACTTCCTCGGCATCAAGGATCAGCCCGGTGCGTTCTGGGGCTTCTTTGCCATGTTCCTGTTCCTGTTCTTCGCGACGGGGGTCGGCAATGCATCGACTTTCCAAATGATCCCCAACATCATGCGCAAGGAAATGGACCGGTTGATGCCGACCGCCGACGCCACGACGCGGCAGCGGCAGGCCGAAAAGGAATCGGCCGCGATCACGGGCTTCACTTCGGCGATCGCCGCGTTCGGCGCATTCTTCATTCCGAAATCCTACGGAACGTCGATCGAACTCACCGGCGGCGTGCAGGCGGCACTGTGGGGCTTCTTTGTATTCTACCTGATCTGCATCGTGGTCACGTGGGCCGTCTACACCCGCAAGGGTGGACTGCTTCATGACATCGAGCGACGCGGTCGGCTTTCGCCCGTACCCCAGACCGTTAAATAAGGAGACGAACGATGAGCCACTTTCTTGACAGGCTGTCGTTTTTCACTCGGGCCAAGGCGGAATTCGCCAATGGCCATGGCGTGACGACGACCGAGGATCGCTCCTGGGAGGACGGTTATCGAAAACGCTGGCAACACGACAAGATCGTGCGATCGACGCATGGCGTGAATTGTACGGGCTCCTGCTCGTGGAAGGTCTATGTCAAGGGCGGGATCGTCACTTGGGAGACCCAGCAGACCGACTATCCGCGTACGCGCCCCGATCTTCCCAATCACGAACCGCGTGGCTGTGCGCGCGGCGCCAGCTATAGCTGGTACCTCTATTCCGGCAACCGGGTGAAATATCCGCTGGTGCGATCGCGCCTGCTCAAGCTTTGGCGCGAGGCGCGGGTGTTGATGACGCCGGTGGCTGCGTGGAAATCGATCGTCGAAGACCCGAAGAAGCGCGCTTCCTACGTGCAGAAGCGCGGCCTCGGCGGTTTCGTCCGCGCCAGTTGGGCCGAGGTCAATGAGATCGTCGCCTCGGCCAACGCGTATACCGCCAGGACCTATGGCCCGGACCGCGTGTTCGGGTTCTCGCCGATTCCCGCGATGTCGATGGTCAGCTATGCCGCTGGCTCGCGCTATCTGTCCTTGTTGGGTGGCGTATGCATGTCGTTCTACGACTGGTACTGCGACTTGCCGCCGGCCTCGCCGCAGACCTGGGGTGAGCAGACCGACGTGCCGGAAAGTGCGGACTGGTACAATTCCGGCTTCCTGATCCTATGGGGGTCGAACGTTCCGCAGACCCGGACGCCAGATGCGCATTTCTATACCGAGGTTCGCTACAAGGGTGCCAAGAGCGTCGTAATCTGCCCGGATTATTCCGAGGCATCGAAATTCGCCGATCTCTGGGTGTCACCGAAACAGGGCACCGATGCGGCGCTGGCTATGGCGATGGGCCACGTCATCCTGCGTGAATTCCACATCGACCGTCAGGCCAGATATTTCAACGACTATGCGCGCCAATACACGGACATGCCGATGCTGGTGCGGCTGGTGAAGCAGGGCGATCACTACGTGCCGGAGCGCTTCCTGCGCGCGTCGGACTTCGTCAAGGAAATGGGCGAGACCAACAACCCAGAATGGAAGACTGTCGCCTACGATGAGGCCAGTGGGGAAATCGTCGTCCCGAAGGGTTCGGTTGGTTTCCGCTGGGGTGAAAAGGGAAAATGGAGCCTTGAGGAGAAGACCTCCGGCAACCAGGACACCCGGCTCCGGCTGTCGCTGACCGATATCAAGGATGGCATCGCCTCGGTCGGCTTTCCGTATTTCGGCAATCGGGAGCATGATCACTTCCTCGGCACCGATCATCCCGATGTGCTCAAGCGCAACGTGCCGATCAAAACCCTGCAGCTTGCCGACGGCGCGACAATGATTGCCTCGGTGTTCGATCTGTTCGTAGCGAACTACGGCGTCGACCGCGGCCTTGGTGGTGAAAATCTCGGCAAGAGCTACGACGATCTGGAGCCGTATACGCCGGCATGGGCGGAAAAGATCACCGGTGTGCCGCGCGATCAGATCATCACTGTGGCCCGCGAATTCGCACTCAACGCGGAGAAGACCGGCGGCCGTTCCATGGTCATCGTCGGCGCCGGGTTGAACCACTGGTATCACATGGACATGAACTACCGCGGCATCATCAACATGCTGGTAATGTGCGGATGTGTCGGACAATCCGGCGGCGGCTGGTCGCATTATGTCGGGCAGGAAAAACTGCGTCCGCAGTCCGGCTGGCTACCGCTTGCCTTCGCACTCGACTGGGGTCGTCCACCGCGGCAGATGAATTCGACTTCGGCGTTCTATGCCCACACCGATCAATGGCGCTACGAAACGCTCGACGTTTCCGAGATCTTGTCGCCGACTGCGCCGGCGGGCCCGTGGGATGGCGCGCTGATCGACTATAACGTGCGCGCTGAACGGATGGGCTGGCTGCCCTCCGCGCCGCAGCTGCAGACCAATCCGCTCGAAGTATCCAAGTTAGCGGCGGCCTCGGGTCTGGAGCCGAAGGACTATGTCGCCAAAGCCCTGAAGTCGGGCGACCTGCAATTGTCGTGCGACGATCCGGACAATCCGAAAAACTGGCCGCGCAACCTGTTCGTCTGGCGCTCCAACCTGCTGGGCGCGTCGGGCAAGGGTCACGAATACTTCCTCAAGCATCTGCTCGGCACCAAGCATGGCGTGATGGGGAAGGACCTCGGCGAGGACGGCAAGAAGAAACCGATCGACGTCAAATGGCGCGAGCAAGCTCCGGAAGGGAAACTCGACCTCCTGGTTACGCTCGACTTCCGGATGTCCACGACCTGCATGTATTCGGACATCGTGCTGCCGACCGCGACCTGGTACGAGAAGGACGATCTCAACACTTCCGATATGCATCCGTTCATCCATCCGCTGTCTGCGGCGATCGATCCGGTTTGGGAATCACGCAGCGACTGGGACATCTACAAGGGCATCGCCGAGGCCTTCTCGAAGGTTGCGCCGGAAGTGCTCGGCGTGGAGAAGGATGTCGTTCTTACTCCCATCCTGCACGATACAGCCGGCGAGATTGCCCAGCCGTTCGATGTCAAGGACTGGAAGAAGGGCGAGATCGATCCGATCCCCGGCAAGACCATGCCGGCGGTCACGGTCGTCGAGCGCGACTATCCGAACCTTTACAAGCGCTTCACCTCGCTCGGTCCGCTGATCAACAAGCTCGGCAACGGCGGCAAGGGCATGAGCTGGAATACCGACCATGAGGTCGAGCTGCTCAAGAAGCTCAACGGCATCGTCATCGAGGAGGGGACTACCAAGGGACTTGCCCGCATCGACAGCGCTATTGATGCCTGCGAGGTGATCCTGAGCCTCGCGCCGGAGACCAACGGCGAAGTTGCGGTCAAGGCCTGGGCATCGCTCGAAGGCTTCACCGGGCGAGACCACCAGCATCTGGCGATCCCCAAGGAAGACGAGAAGATCCGCTTCCGCGACGTGGTGGCGCAGCCGCGCAAGATCATCTCCTCGCCGATCTGGTCGGGGCTGGAATCGGAGAAGGTCTGCTACAATGCCGGCTACACCAACGTCCATGAGTTGATCCCGTGGCGCACGCTGACTGGCCGTCAGCAGCTCTATCAGGACCATCTGTGGATGCGCGCCTTCGGCGAGGGGTTCTGCGTCTATCGGCCACCGATCGACACCAAGACGGTGAAGCCGGTGATCGACCGCAAGCCGAACGGCAATGCATCGGTGGTGCTTAACTTCATCACGCCGCACCAGAAATGGGGCATTCATTCGACTTACACCGACAACCTCCTGATGCTGACGCTGTCACGCGGTGGCCCGTGTGTCTGGATCAGCGAGGTCGACGCCAAGGGTGCCGGGATCGTCGATAACGACTGGGTTGAAGCGTTCAACACCAATGGTGCCCTGGTCGCGCGCGCTGTGGTTTCTCAGCGCGTCAAGCAGGGCATGTGCATGATGTATCATGCGCAGGAAAAGATCGTGAACGTTCCGGGCTCGGAGCAGACCGGCCAGCGCGGCGGCATCCACAATTCCGTCACCCGGGCCGTGCTCAAGCCGACGCATATGATCGGCGGTTACGCACAGCAATCCTGGGGCTTCAACTACTACGGCACGGTTGGCTCCAACCGCGACGAATTCGTCATCCTTCGCAAAATGTCGAACGTCGATTGGCTCGACCGCCCGGCAGACGCGACCAGCCTGGAGGCCGCAGAATGAAGATCCGCGCGCAAATTGCCATGGTGCTGAACCTCGACAAGTGCATTGGCTGCCACACCTGCAGCGTGACCTGCAAGAACGTCTGGACCAGCCGCGAAGGCCTGGAATACGCATGGTTCAATAACGTCGAGACCAAACCCGGCATCGGCTACCCGAAGGATTGGGAAAATCAGGCGCGTTGGAAGGGCGGCTGGAAGCGCAAGCGCAACGGGTCGATCGAGCCGCGCATCGGCGGAAAGTGGCGGGTACTGGCGAAAATCTTCGCCAATCCAGATCTGCCCGAAATCGACGACTACTACGAGCCATTCACCTTCGACTACGGCCATCTGCAAAATGCGCCGGAAATGCAGGCGATGCCGACGGCCCGGCCGCGGTCGCTGATTTCAGGCGAGCGGATGGAGAAGATCGAATGGGGACCGAATTGGGAAGAAATCCTCGGCGGTGAATTTGCCAAGCGGTCGATGGACGCCAATTTCGAGGGCGTGCAGAAGGACATCTACGGCCAGTTCGAAAACACCTTCATGATGTATCTGCCGCGGTTGTGCGAGCATTGCCTCAATCCGGCCTGCGTCGCGGCGTGCCCGTCCGGCGCCATCTACAAGCGCGAGGAAGACGGCATCGTCCTGATCGACCAGGACAAGTGCCGCGGCTGGCGGATGTGCGTCTCCGGCTGTCCGTACAAGAAGATCTATTACAACTGGTCGTCGGGCAAATCGGAAAAGTGCATCTTCTGCTATCCGCGCATCGAGGCCGGCCAGCCAACGGTGTGCTCGGAGACCTGCGTCGGGCGTATCCGCTATCTCGGCGTGGTGCTCTACGACGCCGACCGGATTGCGGAAGCGGCCAGCAAGCCGGATGAGCGCGACCTCTATCAGGCCCAGCTCGACGTTTTCCTCAATCCCAACGATCCCGCTGTGATTGCCGAGGCCGAGAAGCAGGGCATCCCGCATGCCTGGCTCGAATCCGCCAAGATATCGCCGATCTGGAAAATGGCGATGGAGTGGAAAGTCGCTTTCCCGCTGCACCCGGAATATCGCACCCTCCCGATGGTCTGGTACGTGCCGCCATTGTCGCCGATCACCTCGGCGGCGTCCGCCGGCAAGATCGGGCTCGACGGCGAAATGCCGGATGTCAAGTCACTACGCATTCCGATGCGGTATCTCGCCAACCTGTTGACCGCAGGCGACGAAAAGCCGGTGACGCTGGCGCTCGAACGCATGCTGGCGATGCGCGCCTACATGCGGGCCAAGACCATCGATGGTGTCGTCGACGAAGCGATTGCCCGGCGGGTCGGACTCAAGACCGAGCAGATTGATGAAATGTACCAGATCATGGCGATCGCCAACTACGAAGACCGCTTCGTGATCCCTACCGCGCACCGCGAACTCGGCGCCGACGCCTACGATATGCGTGGCTCCTGCGGCTTTACCTTCGGCAATGGCTGCTCTGGCGGCGAAAGCGAGACGAACCTGTTCGGCTCGCCGCGCAAGGCAAGAAACCCCATGGAGGTCGTGTGATGAGAACGTTCAAGGTGCTGTCGGCACTGCTGAGCTATCCTACCGAATCACTGATCGCCGCGGCGCCGGAATTTGGCGCGGTGTTGATTGCAGAGAAGCTGTTGCCTCCCGCGCAGCTCCGGGCGATCGAGGCGTTGATCGAGGAAATCGCCGGCGGCGACGTTTACGATCTGCAGGAGCGCTATGGCATGCTGTTCGATCGCAGCAAGACGCTGGCCCTGCATCTGTTCGAGCATGTCCATGGCGAAAGCCGCGACCGCGGCCAGGCCATGGTCGACCTGAAGGCCATGTACGAAGGCGCCGGGCTCTTGATCGCGGCGAACGAGTTGCCCGATTATGTTCCGCTGCTGCTGGAGTTCCTGTCGACCCGGCCGGTCGCCGAGGCATGTGAACTGCTCGGACAGACCGCGCATATTCTGGCGGCGCTGGCGGAGAGACTCGGCCGGCGACAGTCGAACTACAAGGCGATCTTCGACGGGCTGGTCGTGATGGCTGCGGAAGCCCCGCGTCGCGATATCGTCGACGAATTGCTCAAGAGCGCGGACACCGACCCGATGGATCTGGTTGCGCTCGATGCCGCATGGGAAGAGGAAGAAGTGCGGTTCGGCCCGGGCACGCAGGGACAGGGCGCCTGCGGTCACGAGGGCCTTATCGCCAAGCTTCGTCATGCCCGGCGCGCCGTCAATCCAGCGCCAACACCGCAGCAGTGAGGAGCGAAGCCATGCAAACGCTCAATTCAATCGTCTTCGGCTGGTATCCCTACCTTTGCCTGACGGTGTTTCTGTTCGGCAGCCTGTTCAGGTTCGATCGCGAGCAGTATACTTGGCGTACCGGATCCAGCCAGTTGCTGCGGCGGCGGCAGCTGATGTGGGGCTCCAACTTGTTTCACGTCGGCATTCTCGCGATCTTCGTCGGGCATTTCGTCGGGCTTTTGACCCCGATCTGGGTGTTCGATATCCTCGGAGTCTCCCACGGCTTCAAGCAGATGCTGGCGATCGTCGCCGGCGGCATTGCAGGGCTGATGTGTCTGGTGGGAATTTCCCTGCTGACGCACCGGCGGCTGTTCGATCCCCGCATCCGTGCCAATTCCTCGTTCGGCGATACCGCGATCCTGCTGCTGCTGTTTGCGCAGCTGCTGATCGGACTTGCCACCATCCCGGTGTCGATGGGCCACCTGGACGGCCACGAGATGGTGAAGTTCATGACTTGGGCCCAAGGCATCCTGACGCTGCAGCCCGACGTAGCCGCCAACGTTCTGGATGTGCATCCGATCTTCAAGGCGCATCTGCTGTTGGGAATGACGCTCTTTCTCGTCTTCCCGTTCACCCGTCTGGTTCACGTCTGGAGTGCGCCGATCTGGTATCTCGGCCGTCGCGGCTATCAGGTCGTCCGCAGCCCCAACGGCGATCGCATGGCGCGCCCAACTCAACCTGCGGAGTAAGCCATGGATTGCTCGGTTACGAATGTGCTGCCGAAGCCGAAGACCATCGCCGTCAACGGCAGGGTAATTCCGCGCGAGGCTATCGCCCGCGAAGTGCAGAACCATCCGGCGGAGAAGCCGATCCTGGCCTGGCAGGCGGCGGCTCGTGCGCTGGTGGTGCGCGAGCTGCTGTTGCAGGAGTCAACGAGGCTTGACATTCAAGCCGAGCCGTTAAGCGATCCGGAAGGGCGCAGCGAGACCGCAGAAGAGGCGGCGATGCGGGTCCTGATCGAGCGCGAGGTGGTTACGCCGCAGCCCGACGAGGCTGCTTGCATTCGCTTCTACGAGCAGAATCGCCAGCGCTTTCGCGCGGGAGACCTCTATGAAGCCGCGCACATTCTCATCGCGGCTCCCTCTGCCGACATCGCCGCGCGGGCCAGCGCCCGTACCACCGCCGACACTATCCTGTCTGCGGTCAGGGCTGATCCCCCGCTGTTCGCCGAATTCGCGCGCAGCCATTCCGATTGCAGGACTTCGGCGCAAGAGGGTGGTCGTCTTGGTCAATTGACGCGCGGCCAGACCGTTGCCGAATTCGAGACCGCGCTGCAGCGCATGCGGCCGGGTGAATTTGCGGTCACCGAAACACGCTACGGTTTTCACGTGGTGCGGCTCGATCAGCACGCGCCGGGTCAGTTGCTTCCGTTCGAACTTGCGCGTGATCGCATCGCCGATTACCTCGCTACCAGCGTTCAGCATCGCGCGCTCGCGCAATATGTGTCGGTGCTGGCCGGTCGCGCCGAAATCGTCGGCGTGACGCTCGCCGCGGCTGGTTCGTCGCTCGTGCAGTAGGAGTGAGACCATGCAACTCGGCGAGATCATCCGCAGCTTCAGCGAGGAAGCCCCGGCCAACGAGGCGCTGCTTGCCTGTAACGACATCGTGCTGTTCGCGCGTGTCGGCGAAGTCGCGTTTCGCTATGAGGAGACGGTCGGCGAGTACGCGGCGGGCGCAGTACGGCGTTTTACCAATCTGGCGGTGAGTGAGGACTGGCTGGCGTTGATGAACGTTATCGAACGCGCGGACGATCCGGGAATCAGTTGCCTGACCTACATGGTCAACTGGTCGCTGAAGCAGGACGAGACGCCTGCAGTCCCGGCCCACGCCGGTTGCACCTGCGGAAGCAGCGGAGGTTGCTCGTGAGAAAAGGCATCATCGGTCCGCGGCGCGAACGGTACTGGATAGCGAGCGCGCGATGATCGATGAGCTATTCGATCGCAATGTTGCTTGGGCTCTGGAAAGAACCCGTAGCGATCCCTATTTTTTTCGCCGTCTCGCGGAACAGCAGACACCACGATATCTCTGGATTGGATGTTCGGATAGCCGCGTTCCGGCCAACGACATCGTCGGCCTGGACCCTGGCGAGGTGTTCGTACACCGCAACGTTGCGAATATCGTTCATACCGGCGACATGAATGTTCTGTCCGTCTTGGAGTTTGCGATTGAAACGCTGCAGGTGAAGCACATTATCGTTTGCGGGCATTACGGTTGCGGCGGAATCCGTCGGGCGTTCGAACCGCCGAGCGGCGGCGGTTTGGTAGACCACTGGCTGGCGCCGGTTCGCGAGATGTGCCGGCGCTGCGCGACCGACCTTGCGATCCTGCCGGACGATGAAGCCCGGATCAATCGTGCTTGTGAACTGAATGTCGAGATGCAATTGCGGCGCGTCGCGGCAACGCCAATTGTCAGAGCTGCATGGCAGCGTGGCCAGTCCGTTGCGGTTCATGGCTGGATCTACGGTCTTGAGGACGGACTGTTGAGAGATCTCGGCCTGAAGCTGTCGTCGCTCGCCGACGCTGAAAATCTCGACGGGGTCAACAATTATGCCGGCTTTGCCGAACCGGTAACAATGATCCGCCGGCACGCCGTCGAGGCATTCGAAGGGCTGACTACGCTGGAGCCTCAGTTTCTTGAGGAAGGATAGCCGATGGCGGGTCATCAATTTTCACGACTGCCACAAGGGCATCGCCCACCAGCTGGCCCGACATGAAGGGCGTCCCGGGCTGGCAATAGTGCCAACAGGACCGGCGGCTTGCACTGACGGCTCGAATGGTTAGCTTGCTAGGGGTGAGTCGCGGCCCATGGCCGTCTCGGCCATCCCCCCATTCGAGTCTCCATGACCACCTTTACGCCCCATCAGGACGCCGCGCTCAAGGCCGTTGCCGACTGGCTGAAAGCAAAGCCCGGCAAGAGCGGCACGCCGCCGGTGTTCCGGCTGTTCGGCTATGCCGGCACCGGCAAGACCACGCTGGCGCGGCACATCGCCGAGGGCGTCGACGGCGGGGTGAAATTCGCGGCCTTCACCGGCAAGGCCGCTTTGGTGATGCGCAACAAGGGTTGCGACAATGCCTCCACCATCCACTCCCTGATCTACCGCGCGAAGGAATCCGGCGTCGAACAGCCGAGTTTTGAGCTGTGGGACGACGCGCCGGCCTCCAAGGCCAAGCTGATCGTGATCGACGAATGCTCGATGGTGGACGCCGAACTCGGCCGCGACCTGATGTCGTTCGAATGTCCGCTGCTGGTGCTCGGCGATCCCGCGCAGCTGCCGCCGATCCAGGGCGGCGGCTTCTTCACCGATTGCGAGCCCGACGTGATGCTGACCGAGGTGCATCGCCAGGCCCAGGACGATCCCATCATCCGGATGTCGATGGACGTGCGCGAGGGCCGCGACCTCGATATCGGCCGCTATGGCGAAAGCCAGGTGGTCTCGCGCGACGAACTCGATCCCGACCGTGTGATGCAGGCCGACCAGGTGCTGGTCGGCCGCAACAATACCCGGCGTGCCTACAACATGCGGGTGCGGCAGAAGCAGAACATCGAGGATCCCCTGCCGGTGGCCGGCGACAAGCTGGTGTGTCTGCGCAACAACCGCAAGAAGGGCCTGTTCAACGGCGGGCTGTGGCGGGTGAAATCGCGCGCGACCTCGAAATCCGCCATCATCACCATGCGGCTGTCGCCCGACGAGGACTTTGGCCACAAGGTGACAAAGGTCTCGGTGCGCGGCGACTGCTTCGGCGGCGCCATCGACACCATCCCGTGGGAACAGCGCAAACCCTATGACGAGTTCGACTACGGCTACGTGCTGACGGTGCACAAGTCGCAGGGCTCGCAATGGGACGACGTGGTGCTGTTCGACGAGAGTTTCGCCTTCCAGGAAAGCCGCGCGCGGTGGCTCTACACCGGCATCACCCGCGCCGCAAAGCGGCTGAGCGTGGTGGTGTGAGTCTCCCCCTCCTGCCGCGAAGCGGTGGGGAGGGAGACGAGCCTACTTCGGATTGGGATCCTCGATCTCTTCATCCGGCCGCACGAATGTTCCCGCGCGGCTCAGCAGGATCGCATTCCCCAGCGCCCGCGCCGCGTTGCGGGTCTGCTCCTGGAAATCCGTGTCCTCATCAAGCGCCTGATGCGAGGTCGCATATGGCTCCAGATAGCCGATATAGCCGTCCACTTCCGCGGTGCGGCTGGCCTGCACCAGCGACATGTCGGTGAGCCAGTCCGACAGCGACCGGCGCAGCGTCTCGGCGCCGACGGCATCGCCGTGGGCCACGACAGCGAAGTGCCGGCCGTCGAGATGTTTTGGATAAGGCCAGCCCTTCAGTTCCAGCGCCTTGGCCGCGGCGGCCTTCTTGCCGTGGGTGGAGGTCGGATCGGGATTGCCGCCATCGGCGCAGACCAGCCGGTCGATCATCGCCTTCAGGCCCGTCGGCGCGTGATACCAATTCACCGGCGCGACGATCATGATGCCGTGCGCGGCCACCCACATCGGATAGATCTCGTTCATCCAGTCGTCGGTCTGGCCCAGCGCATGGTTCGGATAGCAGCTGCACGGCCAGTGGCACAGCGGCATCGCGGTCGACACACAGGATTTGCAGGGATGGATCTGTATGCCGAATTCGGAGGTCAGCCGACTGAGGTCCAAGATGTCGACAGCGAATCCCATTTCCTCGAAGATCGGTTCCGCGAGCTTGATCAGCCGCCAGCTCTTCGACATTTCTCCGGGACAGCTATGTTCGCTGCGGGAGGAACCGTTGATCAGAAGAATGCGTGGCGTCTCGCTGGCATCGTCATGCCGCCGCTGCGCGGCGATAATGGCCTCACGGGCCGCCAGCCAGTCCACCGAAAGGTCGTAGTCCGGGTCGGCAAAGCCGGGGCCGGCCTTCCGGGTATGCGGCGCCTTGCGGGAATTGGAATAACCGTCCCAGGCGACCGCGACGATGGCGTCGAGTTCACGCGCCAGCGGTTCGAACGCGGGATCGGCGAAGCGGCTACGGTAGCGGCTCTCGAATTCCTCCCGCGACAACTCGACGGAAGGCATTCCCTTGCGAATATCGAGATCCGCCATCGGATAAATTCTCGCTGAAATGACTGAAGCAAAGCGCGGCAGCCAATTTTCAACGCGGCCTGCCTTGCCTTGTTCCCGCCATCTAACGCGCTGGAATAGCTCCGCTTTCATTCACGAACTCGTGTGCATTCGGCCGTAACAACCCCCGCCCGGTCCCGTATCTTGGGGAAGTCGGGCCGGCCGCAGGCGTTGCGAACCGCGGCGGCCGCTCTAAACTATCAACCAATGCTGACCCCCAGAGGAAACCTCATGTCCCGCAGCTTCACCCGCCTTACGCTCGGCGCCGCCCTTGGCGCGCTGGCGATTTCGGTCCTGGCCTCGACCCTGGCGATCACGCCCGCGCGCGCCGCCGAAGACGCCGTGATCATCCCCGCCCCCGTCATGGACCTCAAGGCTGGCGACGGCGTCCAGACCGCCATTCTCGCGGGCGGCTGTTTCTGGGGCGTGCAGGGCGTGTTCCAGCATACCGCCGGCGTTCTCAACGCGGTGTCCGGCTATGCCGGCGGCAGCAAGTCGACCGCGAACTACACCATGATCACCACAGGCGCGACCGGCCATGCCGAGACGGTCGAGATCAAATACGACCCGAAGAAGATCAGCTACGGCAAGCTGCTGCAGATCTTCTTTTCCGTCGTGCATGACCCGACGCAGCTGAACCGCCAGGGCCCCGATGTCGGCAGCCACTATCGCTCGGCGATCTTCACCAATTCCGACGAGCAGAAGAAGGTGGCGGAGGCCTATATCGCCCAGCTCAACGCCGCCAAGGTCTACAAGAAGCCGATCGTGACAAAGGTCGGGCCGCTGGAGGCGTTCTATCCGGCCGAGGCCTATCACCAGGACTACCTGACGCTGCACCCGAACCAGCCCTATATCGCCATTCACGACCTTCCGAAGGTCGAGAACCTGAAGAAGGTTTTTGCGGAGCATTATACGGCGAAGCCGACGCTGGTGAGCCAGGCGAAGGTCACCAACTGAAGGGCGCAATTCACGAGGAGGATGAATGTCTGACACCCGAACGACGGCCGGCAAGATCGAGAAGAGCGAGGCCGAGTGGCGCAAGGAATTGACGCCGATGCAATATGCGGTGTTGCGGGAAAAGGCGACCGAGCGGCCGTTCTCCGGCGAATACGACCATGAACATCGGGCCGGCACCTATACCTGCGCCGGTTGCGGCCAGACCCTGTTCGAATCCGACGCCAAGTTCGATTCCGGCTGCGGCTGGCCGAGCTTCACCCGGCCGGCGCTGGAGAGCCATGTCGACGAGGAGCGCGACGTCACTCACGGCATGGTGCGGACCGAAGTGCTGTGCTCGAAGTGCAACGGCCATCTCGGCCACGTCTTCGAGGACGGCCCCGGCCCGACCGGCCTGCGCTACTGCATCAATTCGGCGGCGCTGAAGCTGCAGCCGAAATAGCGGCTGCGGCAACAATCCGTTCGTCATGCGCGGGCTTGACCCGCGCATCGCACGTTCCGGTTCCCCGGTGGAACCTTGGCCCGCGATATGCTTTGCTACCGGAGGTGGGATGACGGATTTTCATCCGCTGACCGCCTCCCAGGGGAGAGTGCCATGTCGCTTGGTCTGATACTCGTCATCATCCTGATTATTTTCCTGCTGGGGGGCTTCAGCGGCCGGTTTGGCGGCTATGGCTACGGCATGGGCCACTCCGGAATGGGTCTGGGCGGCGTTGTTCTGGTCGTGCTGCTCGTTCTGCTGCTGCTCGGCAAGCTCTGAGCTGCACAAGCCATTGAAATAATAGAGTTAAATTTCCGTGCGGTACTTGGATGCCCGGATTCATCATCCGGCCTGTCAGGAGTCGCATTTCTGGCAAACGAGCTTATATTGAGGACTGTCCTGAAATGACGTGTGCCGACGCGCCCTTGAGCCCGTCCGCACGATACGTTCGCGATTTCCGAATCGCGTTCTCACGAAAAAGATTAGAGGGTCACTGACCATGGCTGCCTTCAGTTACAACACTGCCGCCGAACTGTTTCCTGCCGCGATCCGCAAGAAGAAGCGAGCGGGCTTCGCCTATCGGCGATTTGGCACCGCGGCCGAAGCGGTTCGCTTCGCGATCGAGGAATTGCCGGCGGATTCGCTGAACGGCGCGTATTTGCAGGTTGACGAGGCCCGCTTCGACCAGAGCGGCATCCGCACGCTGTATGAAAGCCAGGACTTCCCGCTCGAGCGCCGCCCGCGTGCTCCCGAGCCCGTGCCCGCCGGCAACGACGCCAACGCGGACGCCGCGTAAAAATTCATGTCCGGTCATCTCGCGCTGGCGCCGCCGTTCGCGACGCTCTAGCGCGGCTGCTTGTCCAGCCAGCGCTGCAGCATCCGCACGTTGCGGACGTTGGCGCGGAACATAACGTCGAAGGCGTCGCCGGCAAGCGGCACCAGGCCGACTACGCCATCGAGCGCGACATTGCCGAGCATCCGTGTCGTGAGATGCCAGGGCGCGCCGAGCGCGCGCGCCTCGCGCACCACCCACAGCGAAATCGCCGTCGTGATGATATCGCCGACCACCGGGATCAATCCGATCAGGCCGTCGATGCCGTAGCGGATATTGGTGCCGGGCAGGATGAAGGCGACGTCGAGCAGCTTCGCCAATGCGTCGAGCCGCGCCAGCCGCTGCTCGCGGGTGAGATTGCCGAACGGATTGGCGCTCGACGTGGCGAATTCGAACGGGAAGCCGCCGGGCTGCGGGCCCTGCGCCTCCGGGCGGACCTCGCGCCCATCCTGATCGATGATGGGGCCACGCGCCTCGGCGCCGCGAAACCGGGCGCCGGAGGTCTTGCGGCCCCGCGCGGGGTTGGGGGAGATGATTTCTTCGTTCGACATCGTCATCACATGGTAACGCGCCAGACGGCCGCAAGTTGCGTCACGCCGTCGCGCCTATGCGGCCGATACCGGCCGCGGCTCGGCGTATTTGTGCGACAGCCATGACGCCACCATCGCGGGGATCAGACCCGGCAGGCCGTAGAGAATGACCTGGAGCGCGCCGGTGTCCGTTCGCAGGCCGCCGTAGATCAAGAGCGCCGTGGCAAAGGCGATCCCGCCTACGATCAGCATCCGCGCCACCCAGTTGATCCCTCGGACGTGGAACAGGATATCGTCCACCGCCGCCATCATCAGCGCCGGCACGATCCCGAACAGATAGGCGAATTGCAGCGTCTTGCCGAACACCACGAACAGCTTTGCTACCTCCGCGGCGCTGGTCTGGGCCCAGTAGCCGGAAGCGTAGGTGGTGGCGAACAGCAGCAGGAACCCGCCGAGGAACGGGCCGACCGCCGCGAAAATCAGGTAGCGTTTCATGGATTGCCTTCACCTGTTTGCGACAGCATAACCGAATTCGCCATCACGCAAAGAGGCTCCTCCCGCGGGCCACCGCGCCCGAGGAAAGCCTGCGGGAAACGCCTCTGACCTGCCGCGGAATGCCGCCCCACCGAGGCCACCTCGGCTTGAAAACAGTAAGACGGTAAGCTACCTTACCTGAATGAACCGCTTGTCGCGACAACCCGCCGCGTTCTCCAAGGTTTCGGTCAAGAGCCAGACCGTAATTCCGCGTGAGGTGCGCGAGCAACTGAAGCTGAAGCCGGGTGATACATTGCGCTATCGCGTGACCGACGCCGGCATCCTGCTCGATAAGGCGACCGAAGGCGGTGATGACCCCTTCGCCGCGTTTTCGGAATGGACGTCCGAAGCCGACGAGAAAGCATATGGGGAACTCTAGCCGCAAGTTTCCCAAGGGGAAACGATGAGCAAGCGAGCGCTCGCCAAGCCTTCACTCCAGGAAAGGAGCGAGGAGCGCTTCGACGCCTTCGACATCGTCGTGGTTCCGTTTCCTTGTGCCGACCGACTGGCCGAAAAGCGCAGACCCGCGCTGGTCATCTCCAATCGCAAACTCACCCCCTTTGGGCTGATCTGGGTTGCGATGATCACGAGCGCCGCCAACGCGTCCTGGTCGTGCGACGTGACGATCGCCGATCTCGGCCGCGCCGGCTTGCCGGCGCCATCCGTCGTGCGCACCGCAAAGATCGCCTGCATCGAACCTGGGCGGATCGAGCGGCGCGCCGGGCGGCTCGACAAAGCCACAGCAAAAGCCGTGTCGCAGAAGCTAAGAGGATTTTTGGGCGGCGCCTGAGAATCAGGTTTCCACAGCATCATTGCGAGGGGCGCTTGCGACGAAGCAATCCATCTTCCAACCGGTACCGCTGCGGAATGGATTGCTTCGCTTCGCTCGCAATGATGTTGATGGAGTGGTGCGTACGGTGGATTGGTCCCGTAGCCCGGATGTAGCGCTTGCGAAGTCCGGGGCCATTGCCGCACCGTTCCCGGATTGCGCCATCGGCTCGGCGCTGATGCGCCGACCCGTCCGCGCCATCCGGGCTACGAAGCTTCGCTCACCCCGAACGAACCCCTACTCGCCCCACGCCTGGAATGCCTCGTTGAAGGCGCGTTCGCCCGGGGCGCCCTTTTCGATGGCGATGATGGCGCGGCGCTGGTTGATATAGACCAGCGGCACGTCGAACCAGGAGCGCTCCTTCAGAAGCTGGATG
>NZ_JAUYAN010000241.1 GCF_030693485.1 Bradyrhizobium sp.
ATCGGGCGACCCAATATCCAGAGACATCAGCGAAGGACCCGAGAAGCCGCGGCGTACTGGGTCCCCGGTCAGGCCGGGGCGACGAGCTTTTCCGAGCAACAGTCGTGGTAGCATCTCGACCGCACACAAAAACGCGGCGGGCAATTGCTTGCCCGCCGCGTCGCTGGTTCAAATCGTCGCTGCCCGCGTTACCTGCTGGGAGCGGGGCTGGCCGGCGGATTGACCGCGGGAGCCGGTGCCGGCGGAGTTGGGCGCGCCGGGGCTGCGCCGGTCGTCGTGCCGGGTTCCGTATTGGAGCGCGGCGTCACGTCACGCATGCCGGTGGGCGCTGTCGGAGGCGACGTGCGCTCCGTGTTTTGAGCCGTCGAAGTGGTCGGCGTGGTGCCGGCTTCATTGACCGTCGAATTGTTCAGCCCATAGAAAACCGCGCCCAACACCACCGCGATGGCGATGGCGAACATCGCAACCTTGCCGCCGCTGGCAGGACCCTCGGCCAGTACGGGATCAGCCTGCAACTCGCTGTCGGGGCGGGACTGGCGGCGAATGTCGCTGTCGGCGGGATTGGTGCGATAGGGATCGTCCGGATTGATGGCCATGGATAAGTTCCTCCGTTGTCCCGTAACAACCTCCGGGGAATGGGAGGGTTCCGGAAGTTGCCGGCTTTTGTGCGAATGCAGAGCATAGCTGCCATTCATTTTGGCCTGTCAAGAATGGAACCCACCCCGTAAGTTCCAGAACATTGCTTGAGGGGGATTCGCAATGTGGGGCCTGCCGTCCAGCGATATCGTCCTGTATGCGCTGACGCTGGTCGCACTCGCGGCGCAGGCGATGACCGCGGCGCTCGCCGCGGGAAGGCGCAGCATGGATTGGGCCGGCGTATGCATGCTGGGCTGCATTACAGCGCTCGGCGGCGGCACGATCCGCGATGTCCTGCTCGGACATTACCCGCTGGTCTGGGTCCGGCATCCGTCCTTTCTGCTGCTCACCGCGGGCGCTGCGCTCGCCACCGTCCTGATGGCGCGGCTGGTGCATCGGCTGACCACGGCGTTTCTGGTGCTGGACGCGATCGGTCTGGTGGTTTTCACCATGGCGGGTTGCGACGTCGCCCGCCAAATCGACCCGTCTTCGTCGCTCATCATCGTGGTGGTGGCGGGGATGATCACCGGCTGCGCCGGCGGCGTACTGCGCGACATCCTCTGCAACGACGTGCCGCTGCTGTTTCGCGCCGAACTCTACGCCAGCGTTTCGATCGTCACGGGGCTGTTTTACGCCGCTGGATCCGGGCTGAATCTGAATCCGGAATGGTGGACGGCCCTGACCTTCGTCCTCGGCCTGTCGTTTCGCCTGCTGGCGATCCGCTACAAATGGGAAATGCCGAAATTCGTCTTCGACGAGACGCGCCGGTAGAATCGCTTGCTGACGCAGTGCACAAGAGCTTCCGGCCGTCCGGCACCGGCGTTACGTCGTTTCGCGCGAAGGCCTGCCGGCGACATAACCCGAATGGGCGGGACGGGCGCAGGGCCACGAAATTGCGATCTTTGGACGCGGGGCTCCAATACCGAGATTTGTGATGCGCGTTCCGCGAAAAGCGACATAGACTGGCTCCAAGCTAGGAAAAAGATTAGCTGAAAAGCCCCAACGCGGCGGCTCGAAGAGGGTGGAATGGGAATCAATCAGGGTCCGATCAGTCTGGACCAGAAATACACGCAAGGCTCGGGCCATGTCTTCATGACGGGCATCCAGGCCCTGGTCCGGCTGCCGATGGCGCAGATCCGCCGCGATCGCGCCGCCGGTCTCAACACCGCGGGTTTTGTCACGGGCTACCGCGGTTCGCCGCTCGGCGGCTACGACCAGCAGCTGTTCGCCGCGCGCAAACACCTCGAGCAGTACAACGTCAAATTCCAGCCCGGCGTGAACGAGGACCTCGCGGCGACCGCGATCTGGGGCTCGCAGCAGCTCAATCTGTCGAAGGGCGCCCGGCATGACGGCGTGGTCGGCATCTGGTACGGCAAGGGCCCCGGCGTCGACCGCTGCGGCGACGTGTTCCGCCACGGCAATGCCGCGGGCTCGGCCAAGACCGGCGGCGTGCTGTGCCTCGCCGGCGACGATCACGGCGCCAAATCCTCCACCGTGCCGCATCAGTCGGATCACGCCTTCATCTCGGCGCTGATGCCCTATCTCTATCCCTCCAGCATCCACGAAATGATCGAGATGGGCCTGCTCGGCATCGCGATGTCGCGCTACAGCGGATGCTGGGTCGGCATGAAGGTGATCACCGAGACCGTCGAGACCACGGCGGAGATCGATCTCAACGATGAACTGAAGCAGTTCATCATCCCGACCGATTTCGATATGCCGCCGGGCGGCCTCAACCTGCGCTGGCCCGACGACCGCTACGAGCAGGACCGCCGCCTGCAGGACTACAAGGGCTATGCCGCGGTTGCGTTTGCCCGTGCCAACAAGGTCAACCGCATCACCATGGATTCGCCGAACGCGCGATTCGGCATCATGGCCTCGGGCAAGAGCTACGAGGATATCAGGCAGGCGCTGCGCGAACTTGGCATCACGCCGGAGGTCGCCGCCAAGATTGGCCTGCGGCTCTACAAGATCGGCATGCCATGGCCGCTGGAGCCGCAGGGCGTGCGTGAATTCGCGCTCGGCCTGGAAGAGATCTTCATCATCGAAGAGCGCCGCGAGATCGTCGAGAACCAGGTCAAGCAGGAGCTGTTCAACCACAACGTCCGCCCGCGGATCGTCGGCAAGATGGACGAGCTGGACAAGCGCTTTCTGCCGTTCGCCGAAGAACTCTCGGTCGCTTCACTGGCAAGCTCGCTCACCGAGCGGCTGTTGCGCCTCAACCTCAACCCCGAAATCGCGGCCATGCTGCGCGCCAAGGCCGACTGGTTCAACGGCCGCCTCGCCAGCCAGATGCAGCCGGCGTCGCCGATCACCCGTACGCCGTATTTCTGCTCGGGCTGTCCGCACAACAGCTCGACCAAGGTGCCCGAGGGCAGCCGCGCCTTTGCGGGCATCGGCTGTCACTTCATGGCGATTTGGATGGACCGCAACACCGAGACGTTTACGCATATGGGCGGCGAGGGCGTGCCGTGGGTCGGCGTCGCTCCCTTTACCGACGAGCAGCACGTCTTCGCCAATCTCGGCGACGGCACCTACTTCCATTCCGGCAGTCTGGCGATCCGCCAGGCGGTCGCCTCCGGCGCCAACATCACCTACAAGATCCTCTATAACGACGCGACCGCGATGACCGGCGGCCAGCATGTCGATGGCGATCTGTCGCCGCAGCAGATCACGTTCCAGCTGCACTCCGAAGGCATCCGCGACATCTACCTCGTGTCGGAAAATCCCGATGCGTATCCAGCGTCCGACATCGCGCCGGGCACCAAAACCGCGCATCGCGACGACCTCGACGCGGTCCAGAAGACGCTGCGCCTGGTCAAGGGCGCCTCCGCCATCGTGTTCGTGCAGACCTGCGCCGCCGAAAAACGCCGCCGCCGCAAGCGCGGCACGCTGGAGGATCCGGCGCGCCGCGTCCTGATCAATCCCGCGGTCTGCGAAGGCTGCGGCGACTGTTCGGTGCAATCCAATTGTATCTCGGTTGAGCCGCTGGAGACCGAGCTCGGTCGCAAGCGCACCATCAACCAGTCGACCTGCAACAAGGACTATTCCTGCGTGAAGGGCTTTTGTCCGTCCTTCGTCACGGTCGACGGCGGCAAGTTGCGCAAGCGCGCACCGGCCGGCGTCGGCGAGATCGGCGAATTGCCGGAGCCCGCTTCGAAGCCCACGCTGGAGCGGCCCTATAACGTCGCAGTCGGCGGCGTCGGCGGCACCGGCGTGCTGACCATCGGGGCGCTGCTCGGCATGGCCGCCCATATCGAGGGCAAGGCCAGCATGATCCTCGACATGTCCGGCCTCGCGCAGAAGGGCGGCGCGGTGCTCAGCCATGTCCGGCTGTCCGAACATACCGCGGACGTCACCTGTTCGCGCATCGTCACCGGCACCGCCGACCTGGTATTGGCCGCCGATGAAGTCGTCGCCGCCGCCAAGGAAACCATGACGCTGTGTGAGTCCAGCCGCACCTATGGCGTCATCAATACCCACCTCATTCCGATCGCGGATTTCATCCTCAACCGCGATTTCAATTTCCAGGCCCGCAAGGTCAACCACGTTCTGGAAACGGCGTTGCGCAAGGACTCCTCGTTCTTCGACTTCACGAAGCCCGCCGAAGTGCTGCTTGGCGATTCCATCGCCACCAACATGATGATGATGGGCTACGCCTATCAGAAGGGCATGCTGCCGCTGTCGGCCGCTTCGATCTTGCAGGCGATCGAGGTCAATGGCGTCGCCATCAAGATGAACACCCAGGCGTTCCAGCTGGGCCGTCTGGCCGCCGCCGATCCGGCGCGGCTGGTGGCGATGATGAAGGGCCAGGACGACACCGTGGCGCCGAAGACGCTGGAGGCGATGTCGCTCGACGAGATCATTGCCCATCGCAGCGCGCTCTTGACCGACTATCAGGACGGCAAGCTCGCCGACCGCTACCGCAAGCTGGTGGCGAAGGTGCGCAGCGCCGCGTTCGACGGCGGCTATGGCGAAGCCTTAGCCCGCGCCGTCGCGATCAACTACGCCAAGCTGCTCGCCTACAAGGACGAGTATGAAGTGGCGCGGCTGTTCAGCGACGGCCGCTTCGAAAAGCAGCTGCGCGACCAGTTCGATGGCGACTTCAAGTTCAACTTCAACCTCGCCCCGCCGATCCTCGGCGGCGGCAAGGACGCGCTGGGCCGGCCGAAGAAGCGCGCCTTCGGCGCCTGGATGATGCCGGCGTTCCGCATGCTGGCGAAGATGAAGGCCCTGCGCGGCACCGCGTTCGACATCTTCGGCCGCAGCGCCGACCGCAAGCTCGAACGCGAGCTGATCATCGCTTACGAGAAGGACGTCGCCACCGTGCTTGGCCTGTTGTCGCCGGTCACGCTGGATACGGCGATCGAGATTCTGTCGCTGCCCGACCGCATCCGCGGCTACGGGCCGGTCAAGGAGAAGGCGGTAGAGGCGGCCAAAATCCGCTATGCGGAATTAAGCCGGGACCTCGTCAACCCGCCGCCGGCGCCGCGGCAGATCGCGGCGGAATAGGGCCTTGCGCTTTCGGGCGCTTGCCAACCCGGGTCTGACGCGCGAATACATCCGCAGGGAAGAAACACCAGCGGAGAGTTTTATTGACCATCAAGGGCAAGGCCTACATTGCCGGGATCTACGAGCATCCGACCCGGCACGCACCCGATAAATCCACCGCGCAGCTGCACGCCGAAGTGGCCAAGGGCGCCATCGAAGACGCCGGGCTGACCAAGGCCGATATCGACGGCTATTTCTGCGCCGGCGACGCCCCCGGCGGGCTGTGGCCGATGGTCGATTACCTCGGTCTTCGGGTCCGCCACATGGATTCGACCGAGACCGGCGGCTGTTCTTATCTGATCCATCTCGGCCATGCCGCCGAAGCCATCGCCGCCGGCAAGTGCTCGATCGCGCTGATCACGCTGGCCGGCAAGCCGCGCACCGGCGTGATGCCGCCGCGGGCGCAGGGCGCCGAGGCCGATTTCGAGACAGCGTACGGCGCTACCACCCACAACGCCTACGGCATGTGTGCCATGCGCCACATGCACGACTACGGCACCACCAGCGAACAGCTGGCCTGGATCAAGGTCGCGGCCTCGCACCACGCCCAGTACAACCCGCACGCCATGCTGAAGGATGTCGTCACCGTCGAGGACGTGCTGAATTCGCCGCTGATCTCCGATCCCCTGCACCGGATGGACTGCTGTGTCGTCTCCGACGGCGGCGGCGCGCTGATCGTCACCACGCCCGAAATCGCGAAAAGCCTGAAGAAACCGCTGGTGCGCCTGATCGGCCATGGCGAGGCGATGAAGGGCCCGCGTGGCGGCAAGGACCTCGATCTCACTTACTCCGCCGGCGTCTGGTCCGGCCCGCGTGCCTTCGAGGAAGCCGGCGTCACGCCGAAAGACATCAAATACGCCTCGATCTACGACAGCTTCACCATCACGGTGCTGATGCAGCTTGAAGACCTCGGCTTCTGCAAGAAGGGCGAGGGCGGCAAGTTCGTCTCCGACGGCAATCTGATTTCCGGCGTCGGCAAGCTGCCGTTCAACACCGACGGCGGCGGGCTCTGCAGCAATCACCCGGTCAACCGCGGCGGCATCACCAAGATCATCGAGGCCGTGCGGCAGCTGCGCGGCGAAGCGCATCCGAAAGTCCAGGTACCGAATTGCGATCTCGCCATCGCCCACGGCACCGGCGGCCTGCTCGGCGTACGTCACGCCGCCTCAACCTGCATCCTGGAGCGTGCGTAATGGCTGAAGCAAGGAAATATCCGGCGCCGCAGGGCAATCCCGAAACTGCGCCGTTCTGGGAAGCCGCCAGGCAGGGCAAATTCCTGATCAAGCGCTGCACCGCCTGCGGCGAGCCGCATTACTTTCCGCGCGCGATCTGCCCGTTCTGTTTCTCCGACCAGACGGTGTGGGAGGAAAGCTCGGGCGAGGGCGAGATCTATACGTTCAGCCTGATGCGCAAATCCCCGACCGGGCCTTACGCGATCGGCTATGTCACGTTGAAGGAAGGCCCGTCGGTGCAGACCAATTTTGTCGATTGCGAGCTGGAGAAACTCAGGATCGGCCAGAAGGTGAAGGTCGTCTTCAAGCCGACCGACGGCGCACCGCTGCCGTTCTTCACGCCGGTGTAGGCCTTCCCTTCTCCCCTTGTGGGAGAAGGTGGCAGCCGAAGGCTGCCGGATGAGGGGTTTTCTCCGCGGGCAGTGTGCTCGCTAAAGCAACCCCTCTCCCAGGTGAGTTTGTTGCGGGCCCCGGCGATGCCCTCTCCCACAAGGGGAGGGGGCGATGCGACGGGCGCCGGCTAAAAGAATAAATTCGGGGAGAGCAGACAACATGCCGATCAAGTACGACGAGCTGATGGCGCTGAAGAATCTCGGGCAGAAATATTCCTACACCGACCGCGAGGTGATGCTGTACGCCTATGGCATCGGCATGGGCGCCGATCCCATGGACGAGAGGGAGCTTGCCTTCGTCAATGAGGCCACCGCCACGCCGCGCGCGCTGAAGGTGGTGCCGACCTTTGCGTCGGTCGCGGCCTGGGGCGCCGGGCCCGGCGAGATGAATCTCAATCGCGTCATGGTGGTCGACGGCGAGCGCGACATCACCTTCCACAAGCCGCTTTCGACCGCCGCCAACATCACCGCCGACTCCACGGTGCTCGACGTGTTCGACAAGGGCAAGGACAAGGGCGCGGTGATCCGCCACAAGACGATACTGCGCGACGACAAGGGCGAGCCTTTGGCCACCCTTTTGGCGTCGCGTTTCGCCCGCGGCGACGGCGGCTTTGGCGGGCCTTCCGAAGGCCAGCCCGAACCGCACAAGATGCCGACGCGTGCGCCTGACAAGACCGTCGATATCACGACCCGTCCGGACCAGGCGCTGGTGTACCGCCTGTGCGGCGACCGCAATCCGCTGCACTCGGATCCCGAATTCGCCAAACGCGCCGGCTTCCCGGCGCCGATCCTGCACGGCATGTGTACCTACGGCATCACCTGCCGCGGTGTGCTGCAGACCTATGCCGACTACGATGCCGGCGCCTTCAGGCAGCACGCGGTGCGGTTCTCCTCGCCGGTCTATCCCGGCGAGACCGTGACCATGGAAATGTGGAAGGACGGCAATGTGATTTCGTTCGAAGCCAAGGTGAAGTCGCGCAACGTCACCGTGATCAAGAGCGGCCGCACGGTGCTGGGATAATTCCTTCGTCATTCCGGGTCGGCGCTCACGCGCGCTCCGGAATGACGGCAGATACAGGGGAGCAAAACACCATGGGATTACTCGACGGCAAGGTTGCCATCATTACCGGCGCCGGGGGCGGGCTCGGCGAGGCCTATACCAAACTGTTCGCGCGCGAGGGCGCGGCGGTGGTGGTCAACGACCTCGGCGGACCGCGCGACGGCTCGGGCGCCGACGTCTCGATGGCGCAGCAGGTGGTCAACGCGATCAAGGCCGAGGGCGGCCGCGCCGTCGCCAATGGCGCCGATATCTCCACCATGGCCGGCGGCCAGTCGGTGTTCGACGACGCCATCAAGCATTTCGGCCGCGCCGATATCCTGGTCAACAACGCCGGCATCCTGCTCGACCAGACCTTTGCCAAGGCGACTGAAGCCGCCTGGGACAAGGTCCTGAAAGTGCACCTGAAGGGAACCTTCTGCGTCACCCAGCCGGTGTTCCGCTGGATGCGCGAGAACGGTGGCGGCGTCATCGTCAACACCTCCTCGACCTCGGGCTTGATAGGCAATTTCGGCCAGAGCAATTACGGCTCGGCCAAGGGGGGCATCTGGGGACTGTCCAACGTGCTGGCGATCGAGGGCCGCAAATACAACATCCGGATCTGGACCCTGGCCCCGGGCGCGCTGACCCGCATGACCGCCGACCTGCCGCGCTACATCGAAAACCCCAAGGCGGCGCTGGGGCCTGATGGGATCGCGCCGGCCGTGCTATACATGGTCAGCGAACTCTCGGGCGACCAGACCGGCAAGACGCTCGGTGTCTCCGGCCCGCGCGGGGTACGGGAAATGCGCATGATGGAAAAGGAAGGCTGGAAACCACCGCACGAAGGCTGGAAGGCGCAGGACATCGCCGAGCACGCCAGCGACATCTTCTTCACCGACGAAGAGATCAAGATGGGTGCGCGGCGATTTTGACACTCACCGTCATTCCGGGGCGATGCGCAGCATCGAACTATGGTACGCAATTGCGTACCTGAGAATCTCGAGATTCCGGGTTCGGCTCTGCGAGCCGCCCCGGAATGACGACAGCAAACAGAGGCACTCATGACCAAACTCACCCACAAGGCCGCCGGCACCTTCGCGATTGCGCCGACGCCATTCCACGATGACGGCCGCATCGACGACAAGTCGATCGACCGGCTGACGGACTTCTACGCCGAGGTCGGCTGCGACGGCGTCACGGTGCTCGGCATTCTCGGTGAGGCGCCGAAACTCGATGCCGCCGAGGCCGAGCAGGTCGCGGTGCGCTTCGTCAAGCGCGCGAAGACCATGCAGATCATCGTCGGTGTTTCCGCGCCGGGCTTTGCCACCATGCGCTCGCTTGCGCTGAAATCGATGGATGCGGGTGCTGCCGGCGTCATGATCGCGCCGCCGCCGCATCTGCGCACCGACGACCAGATCACCGGCTATTTCAAGCAGGCCCAGGAAGCGATCGGCGACGACATTCCCTGGGTACTGCAGGATTATCCGCTGACCCTGACGGTGGTGTTCACGCCCGCCGTGATCCGCAAGATCGTGATGGACTCGCCGTCCTGCGTGATGCTCAAGCACGAGGACTGGCCGGGGCTGGAAAAGATTTCCGCGTTGCGCGCGTTCCAGAAGGACGGCTCGCTGCGGCCGCTGTCGATTCTGGTCGGCAATGGCGGGCTGTTCCTCGATTTCGAGATGGAGCGCGGCGTCGACGGCGCCATGACCGGCTATGCCTTCCCGGAGCTGCTGATCGACGTCGTCAACCTCTCGAAGGCCGGCAAGCGCGACGCCGCGCACGATCTGTTCGACGCCCACCTGCCGCTGATCCGCTACGAGCAGCAACCCGGTGCCGGCCTCGCGGTGCGCAAATACGTGCTGCAGAAGCGCGGCATCATCGCGTCATCGGCCCAGCGCAAGCCGGGCGCTACCATCACCGCCACGGCGAAAGCCGAGGTCGATTACCTCTTGTCGCGCGTCGCCCGGGTCGACAAGCGCGCCAACCTGCAGCCGCAAGCCAGCGCGGCGGAGTAGCTACTCGATCCCTCATGGTGAGGAGGCGCTTCTTCAGCGCCGTCTCGAACCATGAGAGCCCACCTCTCTCATCCTTCGAGACGCGGTCCAAGGGGACCGCTCCTCAGGATGAGGGTCCCACCAGGAGTGCGACCCATGTCCAGCGAACCCGCCAAACCGCCGCGCGCCGCATCGACCATCCTGCTGTTGCGCGACAGCGCCGCCGGAGAAATCGAAATCTTCATGATGGTGCGCCATTACGAGATCGACTTTAACTCCGGTGCGCTGGTGTTTCCCGGCGGCAGCGTCGACAAGGGCGATCAGGAGATCATCGCCGATCCCGCGCTTTATTCCGGCGGCGAGGGGCTCGACGCCGCCACCTTGAGTTTTCGCATTGCCGCGATCCGCGAGACCTTCGAGGAAAGCGGCATCCTGCTGGCGCGCCCGAGGGGATCGAAGGCGCTGGTCGATGCCGCCAAAGCGAGCGAGATCGAGGCCGCGCACCGCGCCGACCTCTGCGACAGCAAGATCACATTTCTGAAAGTTCTCACCGACAACGGCATGGTGCTGGCGCTCGACGAACTTGTGCCCTATGCGCACTGGATCACGCCCGAGGGCATGCCGAAGCGGTTCGACACCTGGTTCTTCCTCGCAGCGGCGCCGCCGGAGCAGGCCGGCGCCCATGACGGCAAGGAATCCACCGATTCGATCTGGGTGTCGCCGCGCGAGGCTCTGGAAGGCGGCGACAGCGGCCGCTTCAAGCTGCCATTCCCGACCACCCGCAACCTGATCCGGCTCGGCAAGCAGCCAAGCGTGCACGCAGCGCTCGAGGAATCCAGGGGCAAGACGGTGGTGACCGTGATGCCGGTCATGACCAGGCTCAACGGCGGCCGGCAACTGCGGATTCCGCTGGAAGCGGGATATGACGGGGACGTGTTCGAGGTCGGGGCGGCGGGGTGAGACCGCTGTAGTTAGGGCAACGCCTCGGCCGTCATCGCCGCGCAACGGCTCCGCCGTTGTCGCTGGAGGTGCGAGCTTCTTCGGCGAGCCTCGAAGGATGAGAGGGAGTTCGCTTGCGGTCCATCCTTCGAGGCGCGCCCAAGGTGGGCGTGCACCTCAGGATGACGATCTCTCTCGGTCAGCATACTTCGTCACGCAACGAAAATATATCAGCGCTCCACCCGGTAGTGTCCGTCTCGACACAGACGCGAACGGACCAGCCTTCATGCACCCCTCCCATCCGCGCCCGCCCAGCATCGCCGTGGAGCTGGCGCTGCTCTTGGCGCTCGCGACGCTGTGGGGCGCTTCCTATACGTTCATCAAGATCGGCGTGGCGACGATACCACCGGTTACCCTGATCGCTGCCCGCACCCTGATCGCCGGAGTGCTGCTCCTGATCATCATGCGTTGGCGCGGCATAACGCTTCCGATGGACGCCGCGACCTGGCGGCGCTTCCTGTGGCAGGCCTGCCTCAACAGCGTGATCCCCTGGACCATGCTGGCCTGGAGCGTGCGCTCGCTGGACGCCGGGCTCGCCACCATTCTCAATTCGACGTCGCCGATCTTCACCTTCTTCCTGACGCTGGCCATCACGCGCCACGAGGCGCTGGCGCCCCGAAAGCTGTTCGGCGTCTGTGCCGGGATGGCCGGCATCTGCCTGATCGTCGGGGTGGAGGCGCTGAATGGGCTGGGCGATCAGCTGGTCGCGCAGATCGTGGCCGTGCTGGCCGCGATCTGCTACGCGGGTGCCGCGATCTTCGGACGCGGCTTTAAAGGCCTCGATCCGATGGCGCCGGCCGCCGGCTCGCTGCTGGCGGGCGCGGCGATCCTGATTCCGCTCAGCCTCGTGGTGGACCGGCCATGGACGCTGGCGCCGTCGGCCGGTTCAATGCTGGCGTTGCTGGTGCTGGCGGTGTTTTCCACCGCGCTGGCCTTCGTGATCTATTTCCGGCTGGTGCAGACGCTGGGCTCGGTCGGCACCACCGCGCAGGCTTACTTGCGGGTGCCGATCGGCGTCACGGTCGGCGTGGTGTTTCTCGGTGAGAGCCTGACGGCGACAGCGTGGAGCGGGCTGGCTTGCGTCGTGCTCGGCGTCGCCGCGATGACAATCCCGGCGCGGAAGGTGGTGGCAAGAGCGCATGACCCGTGCGATGGACGTCAAGCGTGATGTGCTGTGTGACTACCCGACGGGCAAATCACTTCCGTTTATCGGAAATGATGTCAAGTCCCTCGCGCAAAAATAATTCTGTTTATCGGAACTAAAAATCAGGCTATATGTTTCGCCATCCCGGCCCACTCCGAGCAACTGTGCTGAAGTAGACCGGTGATCGGCCGGCCTCAAGGCTGGCGCGAAGCGCGCCCCCGCCTTCGGCGGCTGACGGCCTTGACCCCGTCCGTTCCCCGGTCTGTTGGCTTGGCATGCGCTCGGTCGA